>NZ_JBMVFX010000018.1:0-85647 GCF_049538415.1 Cellulosimicrobium sp. AB352
GACCCTCGCCTCCTCGGGCACCGTCCGGTGCTCCACCGCGACCACGTCGCGCGTCTCGAGCGAGCGGTAGGCCGCGTCGATCACGGCGAGCGACGCGCGCGCCTCCTCGATCCCGTAGTCCGGCCGTCCGCCGGCCAGCACCGCCCCGACCACGTGCCGCAGGTACGCCGCCGCGGCGACCTGGCCCGCGTCGGCGGCGATCGTCGTCCGACCGTCCGCGCCGAACCGCGCGACGGCCGGGGTGTCGTCGTCCGCGACGGCGTGGCCGTGCGACCCGAGCAGCCGCACCGACGACGTGGTGGGCGTCCCGCCGGGCGCGAACGGGACGCGCCCGAGGGTGATCGTCGCGGTCACGCCGCGCTCCAGCTCGAGCGTGACGACCGCCGTGTCCTCGACCCCGGCCTCGCGGTGCGGCTCCAGGAACAGCGACCCCGCGAACGCGTGCACCTCGACGGTGCGCAGCCCGGTGAGGTGGTGCGCCGCGTCGGCGCAGTAGCCGAGGAAGTTCAGCAGCTCGCCACCCCCGGAGAGCGTGCGGTCGACGACGAGGCCCGGGCGCTCGACCGACGTCGCGAAGTGGGCGCCGGACGCGAGGAACTCGAGGTCCAGGTGGCGCGGCAGGCCCACGTGGCCGGCGTCGACCCACGCGCGCAGGCGGCGCAGCGCGGGCGCGTGCGTGCGGTTCACGACGGCGCACGTCCGCCCCGTGCGGGCGGCGACGGCGACGAGGTGGTCGGCGTCGGCGAGGGTCGTCGCGACGGGCTTGTCGACGAGCACGTCGAGGCCCGCCTCCAGCAGCGCCGCTGCCAGGCGCGCGTGCCGGGTCGGCTCGGCGCACACGACGACGAGGTCGACCGCGCTGCCCAGGGCCTCCGCGACCGCGGCCACGTCGGCGACCTCGGCGTAGGGCACCCCGGCACGCTCGGCGACGGCACGCGAGTCGTCGCGCGCCCAGCCGGGCGCGTCCGCCTCCTCGACGACGCCGACGAGCTCGACGCGGTCGTCGGCGCCGAGGATCCGCAGGTAGTCGGCCGCGTGGCGCACGGCCGACGCGAACGCGACGCGCAGGGTCGTGCTCATGCGGCCACCCCCGCGGTCGCGTAGCCGGGGACGTCGGCGACGCGCTCGCGCCGCCCGGAGACGAGCGAGCGCTGCGCGGCGAGCGCGGTCGCGAGCGCGGCCCGCACCTGCGGCGTCGTGACGACGGGCGTCGCGTCGCCGCGCACCACGTCGAGCCAGTGCGCGAGCTGGATCCCCAGCGCGCCCTCGACGGAGACGGGCGGGGCGGTCGTGGCGTCGGAGTGCAGGCCGTCCTCCTCGGTGGTCGAGTGCGCGAGCGTCCCCTCGGTCCCCACGAGCACGACCCGGCGCACGAGCTCGCCGCGGCGGCGCAGCGCGTAGCAGAGCTCGAGCGTCGCGAGCGCGCCCGACGCCGTGCGGAGCTGCACGTGGAACGAGTCGGGCGACTCCATGTCGGGCGAGAACGTGCGGAAGCCGCGCGCGAAGACCTCGACCGGCTCGTCGTCGAGCAGCCACGTCGCGGCGTCCATGATGTGGGTGCCGTTGTGCACGGGGTGCCCGCCCGAGAGCTCCGGGTCGAGCTGCCAGCCGCGCCACCCGGCGGGCCACGCGTGTCCCGTGTACCAGGAGATGTGCGCGAGCCGCGGGGTGCCGATCTCGCCCCGGCGGGCCGCGGCGGCGAGCGCCGTCACGGCGGGCTGGAAGCGCACGGTCTGCCCGACGACGAGCGTCCTGCCCCGGCCCTCGGTCGCCGCGACCATCGCGTCGAGCTCGGGCAGCGACAGCGCCGCCGGCTTCTCGACCTGGACGTGCTTGCCGGCCTCGCCCGCGGCGATCGTGTCGCGCGCGTGCGTGGGCGTCGCGGTGACGACGTCCACGGCGTGCACGGCGTCGTCCGCGAGCGCCTCGTCGAGGGCGGTCGTCGCCCGGGCACCGGGGACGAGCGCCGCGAGCGCGCGGGTGCGCTCCAGGTCGTGCCCGACGACCCAGCGCACGTCCGCGCCGTCGAGCGCCGCGAGGGCCGTGAGGTGCTCGCGCGCGAACGCCCCGATGCCTACGACGGCGATCCCGACGGGGCGGCGGCTCGACGGTCGCCCGGCCGTTGGGAGGTGCTGGGGTCTCACGCGGTCGTCACCCCGAGGGCCCGGTCGATCGGCTGGTAGTGCGAGGCGACGGCGGCCCGGAACGCGTCGACGTCGCCGGCCTCGGCGGCGTCGAGCATCGCGCCGTGCGCGCGGGCGGTCTGGTCGAGGTCGGCGGCGACGGAGAGCCCGAGCTTGGGGATCACGGCGGTGTGCACGTCCCAGAACGCGGCGACGAGCTGCCCGACGAGCGAGTTGTCGAGCCGCGCGAGCAGGCCGGTGTGGAACGCCCGGTCCTGGGTGGGGAACGACTGGCCCTGCGACGCCGCGGCGACCATCTCGTCGACGAGGGCGTGCAGCTCGGGGTTCGAGGTCCCGGTGAGGCTCGCGACGATGCGCTCCGCCATGGCGAGGTCGAGGGACTGGCGCACCTCGACGACGTCGCGCAGCGCCCGCAGGTCGTCGCCGGGGGAGAGGACGCCGCGGAAGACGAGCGCCTCGACGAGCGCGTCGAGCGACATGCTGCCGACGAACGTGCCGTGCCCGTGGCGGACCTCGACGATGTCGAGGGTCGACAGGGTGCGGATCGCCTCGCGCACGCTCGACCGGGAGACGCCGAGGTGCTCGCACAGCTCGGCCTCGGTGGGGAGCGGGTCCCCGGGCCGCAGCCCCTCGCCGAGGATGAAGTCCTTGATCCGGTCGGCGGTGGTGGTCCGCCGCGGTGCGGTCGCACCGGTGCTGCCGGCTCTGGAGGCGTCGAGCGTCGCGAAGCTCCTCCGCCGTGGTGTCGCCATCTTGACCCCTTCGGTTTCTGGTCCTAGTGTCATGCTACACAACGTCAGACATCAGACATCTTCTCTCCGGAAGAGTGTCGGTCTCATGTCAGGAGAACCAATGAAGCTTCACGTCAGCTCACCTCCCCGTCGCCGGGGAGTCGCTGCGGTCGCCGCGGGCGTCGTGCTCGCGCTCGGCCTCGCGGCGTGCTCGGGTGGCGACGCCGCGCAGGACGACCCGACCGAGGACACCGCCGCCCAGGGCGAGATCGACCAGGACGCCGTGATCGAGGCGGGCATCTCGTACTCCCTCTCCGGTGGGTTCGACCCGATGATCACCACCGGTGCCGTGACAGTAGCCGCGAACTGGCACGTGTTCGAGGGACTCACCGAGCTCGACCCCGCGACGCGCGAGGTCTACGCGGCGCTCGGCACCGACCTCCCGGCGCAGGTCGACGACACCCACTACGAGGTGGACATCCGCGAGGGCGCGGTCTTCCACGACGGCACGCCCGTCACCGTCGACGACGTCGTCTTCAGCTTCGAGCGCGTGCTCGACCCGGCGAGCGAGTCGCTCTACGCCGGCTTCATCGACTTCATCGAGTCCGTCACCCCCGTCGACGACGACACGGTCTCGATCAACCTCAAGTACCCGTTCAGCCTCGTCCCCGAGCGTCTCTCGGTCGTCAAGGTCGTCCCCAAGGCGCTCGTCGAGTCCGACTACGAGGCGTTCAACGCCCTGCCCGTCGGCACCGGCCCGTTCAAGATGACCCAGGCGACGCCCGACGACAAGATCACGTTCGAGCGCTTCGACGACTACAACGGCCGTCGTCCCGCGCTGGCCGCCGGTCTCGTGTGGAACCTGCTGTCCGACCCCGCGGCGCGCGTCACCGCGATGAGCTCCGGCACGGTCAGCGCGATCGAGGACGTCCCCTACATCGACGTCCCGACGCTCGAGGGCGCCGTGGACGTCGAGTCGGTCCAGTCGTTCGGCACGCTCTTCATGATGTTCAACACCGACCTGCCCCCGTTCGACGACGTCCGCGTGCGCCAGGCGTTCTTCTACGCGCTCGACATGGACAAGATCATCGACAACGGGCTCCTCGGCAACGGTGCCGCGGCCACGAGCTTCCTGCCGCAGAGCCACCCGAACTACCACGAGGCGTCGACCGTCTACTCGTACGACCCGGAGAAGGCGAAGTCGCTGCTCGCCGAGGCCGGCGTGAGCGACCTGTCCATCACGCTCCTCACCACCGACACCGGCTGGGTCGCGGACATCGCGCCGCTCATCAAGGAGAACCTCGACGCGATCGGCGTCGACACGACGCTCGACATCGGCCAGTCCGGCGGCCAGTACACCAAGGTCGACAACGGCGACCTGCAGGTCATGGTGGCGCCCGGCGACCCGTCCGTCTTCGGCAACGACCCCGACCTGCTCATGCGCTGGTGGTACGGCGACAACGTGTGGTCGCAGTCGCGCTACCGCTGGAACGACGACCCGAAGTTCGCCGAGCTCCAGGGCATCCTCGACGCCGCCGTCCGCACGTCGGGCGACGAGCAGCAGGAGCTGTGGAACCAGGCGTTCGACCTGATCTCCACCGAGGTGCCGCTCTACCCGCTGCTGCACCGCAAGCTGCCGACCGCGTGGGACGGCGACACGCTCTCCGGCTTCAAGCCGCTGCCCATCACGGGCCTGTCGTTCCTCGACGCCGGCCTCGTCAAGTAGCCGCGGGCGCGTAGCCCTCGGCGCCGACCGACCCCGGGCCCCTCGCCCGCCCCGGCGAGGGGCCCGGTACCCGCCCGGCACCCAGAACGGACAGACCATGCACCGCACCCCCGACGCACCAGGAGGTCGACCATGAGCGCGCTGCTGCGACTCGTCGGACGCCGCCTCCTGCAGCTGCCGATCATGATCCTCGGCATCACGTTCCTCGTGTTCCTCGTGATGTCGTTCTCGCAGGTCGACCCCGCGATCCAGGCCCTCGGCGAGGGCGCCTCGGTCGAGGCGCGCGAGGCGTACCGCGAGGCCAACGGGCTCAACGACCCGCTCCTCGTCCGGTACGTCGCGTTCCTCGGCGGCCTCCTGCACGGGGACCTCGGCACGTTCAGCGCCCGCCGGGTGCCCGTGGCCGACGAGGTCGCGCGCGCCCTGCCGATCACCCTGCAGCTCACGCTCATGGGCCTCGTCATCGCCGTCGTGGCCGCGCTCGTCATGGGCATCCTCGCCGCGCTCTACCGCGACCGCTGGCCCGACAAGGCGATCCGCGTCGTGTCCGTCGCGTCCCTCGCGACGCCGTCGTTCTGGCTCGCGGTGCTGCTCATCCAGGTCGTCACGCTGAGCGCCGGGTGGCTGCCCGCGAGCGGCCCCCTGCCCGACCCGTCCGAGGACCTCGGCGGCTACCTCGCGCGCATGACGCTGCCCGCGCTCGCGCTCGCGATCCCCGTCGTCGGCCAGCTCACGCGCGTCGTGCGCACGTCCGTCGTCGAGGAGCTCGACAAGGACTACGTCCGCACCGCGATCGGCGCGGGCATCCCACGCCACGTCGTCGTCGGGCGCAACGTGCTGCGCAACGCGCTCATCACCCCGATCACGGTCCTCGGCCTGCGCGTCGGCTACCTCATCGGCGGCGCCGTCGTCATCGAGATCATCTTCGCGCTGCCCGGCATGGGCACGCTCATCCTCAACGGCGTCACCAACAACGAGCCCAACCTCGTGCAGGGCGTGACCCTCACCGTGGCGCTCGCGTTCGTGCTCATCAACATCGTGGTCGACATGCTCTACGTGCTCGTCAACCCGCGGATCAGGACGGTGTGACGTGCGCCGACAGCTCACCGAACGACTCTCGACCCCCGGGCTGCGCCTGCGCGCGCTGCCCCTCGGGTCCAAGATCTCCCTCGCGTTCGTGCTCCTCGTGGCGCTCGCGGCCGTCTTCGCGCCGCTCGTCGCGAGCCACGACCCGCTCGCCACCGGCACGCCCGTCCAGCCCCCGGGCGCGGAGAACTGGTTCGGCACCGACCGCCAGGGGCGCGACATCTTCTCCCGCGTCGTCTACGGCGCGCGGTACTCGCTCGTCATCGGCCTCGGGGCCACCGCCATCGCGCTCGCCGCGGCCGCCGTGCTCGGCGCCGTCGCCGCGACGGCCCGCAAGAGCGTCTCCGAGACCCTCATGCGCGTGCTCGACATCATCATGTCGTTCCCTGGCATCGCGCTGGCCGCCGTGTTCGTCTCGGTCTTCGGCCGCTCGCTGCCCGTGCTCGTGCTGACGATCGCGTTCCTCTACACGCCGCAGCTCACGCGCGTCGTGCGGGCCAACATCCTCGACCAGTACGGCGAGGACTACGTCGCCGCGACCCGCGTCATGGGCGCGCGCACGGCCTGGATCCTCGCGAAGCACGTCGCCCGCAACTGCGCGGCGCCCGTGCTGGTGTTCACCACCGTGCTCGTGGCCGACGCGATCGTCTTCGAGGCGTCGCTGTCCTTCATCCAGGCGGGCGTGCCCGACCCGGAGCCCTCGTGGGGCAACATCATCGCCGCCGGCCGCGACCTCGTCATGGGCGGCTACTGGTGGGCGACGTTCTTCCCGGGCCTGGCCATCATGCTCACCGTCCTGTGCCTCAACATCCTGTCCGAGGGCATGACGGACGCCATGGTCGCCGCCCCGCGGGCGACGCGCGCCACCCCGGCGAAGGCCGTCGCGACCGACTCCGACGACGCGGCCGTCGCCGCGGAGCTCACCGCGATGGACGCCGACGAGCCGGTCGAGACGGCGGATGAGGCCCGCCTCGCCGAGTCCGAGCCGGTCGTGCCGGACGTCGAGCCGCAGGTCGCGCACGTCGGGCGGGCCGTGCCCCTCGCCTCGCGTCTCGCCACGCTGCGCGCGGCCGAGTCGGCCCGCACCGACCGGCCCGTGTACGACGGCGACGCCGAGCCCCTGCTCGAGGTGCGCAACCTGTCCATCCGGTTCCCGCGCCACGGCGACGTCGCGGTCGTGGACGACGTCTCGTTCTCGGTCCGCCCCGGCGAGACGATGGCGCTGGTCGGCGAGTCCGGCTGCGGCAAGTCGATCACGTCGCTCGCCGTGATGGGCCTGCTGGACCCCTCCGCGCAGATCAGCGGCGAGATCCGGTACGGCGGCAAGGACCTGCTCGCGATGGGCAACCGCGAGCGCGCGGCGCTGCGCGGCACCGAGATCGCGATGATCTACCAGGACGCGCTGAGCTCGCTCAACCCGTCGATGCTCGTCCGTGCGCAGATGAAGCAGCTCACGCGCCGCGGCGGGACCCGCACGGCCGAGGAGCTCCTCGAGCTCGTGGGCCTCGACCCGGAGCGCACGCTCAAGAGCTACCCGCACGAGCTCTCCGGCGGGCAGCGCCAGCGCGTGCTCATCGCCATGGCCCTCACGCGCGACCCCAAGCTGGTCATCGCGGACGAGCCGACGACGGCGCTCGACGTCACCGTCCAGGCCCAGGTGGTCGCGCTGCTCGACGAGCTGCGCGTCAAGCTCGGCTTCGCGATGGTGTTCGTCAGCCACGACCTCGCGCTCGTCGCGCAGATCGCGCACCGCATCACGGTCATGTACGCGGGCCAGGTCGTCGAGCAGGCGCCGACGAGCGAGCTGCTCACCGACCCCCGCCACGAGTACACGCAGGGCCTGCTCGGCGCGGTGCTCTCGATCGAGCAGCGCTCCACGCGCCTGCACCAGATCCCCGGCACCGTCCCGTCGCCGCGCGACTTCCCGACGGGCGACCGGTTCGCGCCGCGCTCGTCGCGCCCCGACCGCGGTCTCGACGTGCGGCCCGTGCTGCGCGCCGTGGACGCGGGCGGCCAGCACCTCGTCGCGATGCCGCCGGACGAGCCGGTCGGCGCCGTCGCGGGCGGTGGCCCGGCCCCGATCACCACCGGAGGGACGCGATGAGCGCCACCGACCAGACCCCGACCGCCGCGGAGCGGGGGTCCGCGACCGACCGCGACACCCCCGTCGTCGAGCTGCGCGGCGTGCACGTCGTCTTCAAGGCCCGCACGGGTACGCTCTTCAAGGCCAACCGGGTGCACGCCGTGAACGACGTCAGCGTCGCGGTCCGCCGCGGCAGCACGCTCGGGATCGTCGGCGAGTCCGGCTCGGGCAAGTCGACCATGGCGAAGGTGCTCGTCGGGCTGCAGGCGCCGACGTCCGGCGAGATCCGCTTCCGCGGGCAGCCGGTGGACAAGTACACGACGCGCGTGCGGCGTGACGTCGGGCGGGTCGTGTCCGTCGTCTTCCAGGACCCGGCCACCGCGCTCAACGCCCGCATGCGCGTGCGGGACGCCCTGCGGGACCCGCTCGACGTGCACCGCGTCGGCGACGCCGCGTCGCGCGAGGCGCGCGTCCGCGAGCTCGTGCACCTCGTCGGGCTGCCCGAGTCGGCGCTCGACGCGCTGCCCGGCCAGCTCTCCGGCGGGCAGCGCCAGCGCGTCGCCATCGCGCGCGCCCTCGCGCTCGCGCCGGACGTGATCGTCGCCGACGAGCCCACGTCCGCGCTCGACGTGTCCGTGCGGGCCCAGATCCTCAACCTGCTCGCCGACCTCAAGGCCGAGCTCGACCTGGGGATGGTCTTCATCTCGCACGACATCCAGACGGTGCGCCACGTCTCCGACGAGATCGTCGTCATGCAGGGCGGCCGCATCGTCGAGTCCGGCCCCGCCGCGCGCGTGCTCGACGACCCCCAGGACGACTACACCCGCACCCTGCTCGGCGCGGCGCCCGCGCTCCTGTGAGCGCCGGCGCGCCCTGCCCGACGCCGGGCACCACCCCGACCACCACACCGCTGAACCCAGAACCGGAGCTCCTCGTGACCACCCCCTTCCGCGGGATCGTCCCGCCCGTCCTCACCCCGCTCACGACCGAGGGCGAGGTCGACGTCGCGTCCCTCGAGCGTCTCGTGGACCACCTCGTCACCGAGGGCGTGCACGGCCTGTTCGTGCTCGGGTCGACCGGCGAGGTCGCCTACCTCACCGACGCGCAGCGCGACGTCGTCGTGCGAACCGTCGTGCGCGCTGCCGCCGGTCGCGTGCCCGTCATGGGCGGCGCCATCGACCTGACGACGGCGCGCGTCGTCGAGCAGGCGAAGGCGCTCGTGGCGGGCGGGGTGGACGCGGTCGTCGCGACCGCCCCCGTCTACGCGCTCAACGACCTCGACGAGATCGAGCGCCACCTGCGCGCCGTCGCGGCCGCCGTGGACGTGCCGCTGTTCGCGTACGACATCCCCGTGCGCGTGCGGACGAAGCTGCCCGCGGACCTCCTCGTCCGGCTCGGCACCGAGGGCGTCCTCGCGGGTGTCAAGGACTCGTCGGGCGACGACGTCGGGTTCCGCCGTCTCGTCGCCGCCAACGCGGCGGCCGGCTCGCCCCTCGTGCTCTTCACGGGGCACGAGGTCGTGGTCGACGGGATGCTGCTGCTCGGCGCCGACGGCGTCGTGCCCGGCCTCGCGAACGTCGACGCGGGCGGGTACGTGCGCCTGTGGGACCTCGCCCAGGCCGGGAAGTGGGACGATGCCCGGGTGGAGCAGGACCGTATCGCCGCGCTGTTCGAGATCGTGTTCCAGGCACGCGGCCGCTCGGGCGACGCCGCGGGCGTCGGGGCGTTCAAGGTGGCCGCGCAGCGCCAGGGGCTCATCGCGACCGAGACACTCGCGTTCCCCGTCGAGCCGCTCGCGGACGACGTCGCCGCGCGGGTCGAGGAGATCACGCGCGCCGCGGGGCTCCTGCGTGGCTGACGCCTCCCCGGACGCCGCCGCGCCGACGGTCGTCGTCGGCGTCGACCTCGGCGGCACCAAGACGGCCGCGGCGACCGTCGCGGCCGACGGGACCCTCGGTCCTGTGCTCGCCGTGCCGACCCCGGCCGCCGGCGGCCCCGATGCGGTGCTCGACGCCGTCGCCGGGGTCGTGCGCGAGGTCGTCGCCGCGCTGCCGGGCGCGGCGCGCCTGCGCGCGCTCGGGGTCGGCACGGCCGGCGTGGTCGACGTCGGTCGCGGCGTGATCGTCTCCGCGACCGACACGCTGCCCGGCTGGCCCGGGACCGACGTCGCGGGTGGCCTGCGCCGCCGGCTCGCCGACCTCGCTGAGGTCCCCGACCTGCCCGTGTTCGTCGAGAACGACGTCGACGCGCACGCCGCGGGCGAGGTGTGGCGCGGCGCCGCCGCGGGCGCGCGCAGCGCGCTGCTCGTCGCCGTCGGGACCGGGGTGGGGGGCGCCGTCGTGCTCGACGGGCGTCCCCTGCGCGGCGCCCACCACGTCGCGGGCGAGCTGGGGCACGTGCCCGTCCCCGGCGCCGAGCTCCTGCGCTGCCCGTGCGGACGCACCGGCCACCTGGAGGCGATCGGGGCGGGCCCGGCCGTCCACCGCCGCTACCTCGCGCTCGGCGGGGACGCGACCAGCCCCGACACGCGCGACGTCGTCGCCCGGGCCGACGCGGGCGACGAGCTCGCGGCCTCGGTCGTGCGCGACGCCGCCCGCGCCGTGGGCCGCGCCGTCGCCGGGGTCGTCACCGTGCTCGACCCGGAGGTGGTCGTCGTCGGCGGCGGCATGGCCGGCGCGGGCGACCTGTGGTGGTCCGCGCTCGAGGACGCGCTGCGCGCGGAGGTCGTCGACGTGCTCGCCGACCTGCCGCTGCGGCCCGCCGCGCTCGGGAACGTCGCGGCGGTCGTCGGCGCGGCGCGCGGCGCGTGGAACCTGCTGGACGACCGCACGACCGACGGAGGGGCGCGATGAGCGCGGAGCAGCACGACCGGACCCCCTGGACGCGCGAGCGCGTCCTCGACGCGATGCGCGGACGCCTCACGGTGTCCTGCCAGGCCTACCCCGGCGAGCCCCTGCGCGACCCGCGCACCACGGCGCAGATGGCGCGCGCCGTCGTCGCCGGGGGAGCGGCCGCCGTCCGCGTGCAGGGCCTGGACGACGTCGCGGCCGTCGTCGCGGCGGTCGACGTGCCCGTCGTCGGGCTGTGGAAGGACGGCGACGGCGGGGTCTTCATCACCCCGACCCTGCGGCACGCCGTCGCGGTCGCGGACGCGGGCGCGCACGTCGTCGCGCTCGACGGCACGCGCCGGCCCCGCCCCGACGGGCTCACGCTCGCCGAGACCGTCGCGCGCCTGCGCGAGACGACCGACGCGCTCGTCATGGCGGACTGCGGGTCGCTCGACGACGCGCTCGCCGCCCAGGACGCGGGCGTCGACCTGCTCGGCACGACCCTCTCCGGGTACACCGGCGAGCGGCCCCGGACCGACGGCCCCGACCTCGCGCTCGTCGACGAGATGGTCGCCGCCTGCACCCTCCCGGTCGTGGTCGAGGGTCGCGTGCACACCCCCGCCCAGGCCGCCGAGGCGATGGCGCGCGGTGCGTTCGCCGTGTGCGTGGGGACCGCGATCACCCACCCCACGACTCTGACGTCCTGGTTCGTCGACGCCGTGGCGCCGCCCGCCTGACGCGGTGTGCGCCTAGGCGCGCTGTGAGGAGGGGCTTCACAGCGGCAACGAGCACGCTCGCTCGGACCGGTGGCTGCTCCTCGAACGCCGCACCCTGTGGCCCGGCACGAGCCGAGACGGCTGGTTCACGCCGCTGCGGGGGATCGGGGATGCGATGGACGCCGTCGCGACCTACCTGCGCGACGCCAAGAACCTGCGTTACGTCTCGTGTGCGGGCTCGTCGCCGATGTCGTGCTCAAGGATCGTAGTGAGCTCGTCGGCCAGGGGAAGTGCAGCGTGCTCGTCGGGAGGCAGGCTGTCGTAGGTGTCGTTGGCCATGGCGAGTGGTGCGGGTGCGCCGGCGAGGGCGTAGCGGACGATGGCTTCGTCGCGGCCGGCGACGAGGAGGATGCCGACGGTGTGGGCGTGGCGATCGGGTTTGCGCAGCCGGTCGTCGACGAGGGCGACGTAGGTGCCGAGCTGGCCGACGTGTCCTGAGTCGAACTTGCCGATCTTGAGCTCGACGACGACGTAGCGCAGCTGGTCGACGTGGAAGATCAAGGCATCAAAACGACCAGACGATGATTCCTCCTTCGGCGGCGATCAAGGGGGCGCGACGAAGGCACGGCACGCTCTCGATCGGCAAGGAGACTTGGGCCACACCTGGAGGAGATCGCGGTCAGCGACGATCAGCCCCCAGTTGCCGACGTCCGCGGTGCCGGATCGTCCCGAACCGCGGCTTCGGCCGGTGAGAAGCCAAGCCTTGACGCCATCGAAGACCACTCGGTCTCTAGTCGGGTGCCGTTCGCCGGGTCGGCGGGCCATAGACCGATCCGCACCAGAGGGGGAGACGCTTCCTCAGTTCCGGCGATGCTGAGCGAGACCCACTCGAGCTCGTCGGCGTCTCCTCGAGCCGCCACCTCGTAGAGCAAGGCCCCCATCGCATCGGCGTGCGCGGGGGCGCTGCAGGTGACTCCGGCGACTGCCGATTCGAATCTCAGAGAAGCGCGAACTGCATCGCGAGAGGCCAGGCCCGCGCGCGACGCTCTGCAGAGATCCAGCGTGAGGGTGGTCAGGTCGTCCCTGGACACGTCGTCACGGATCACGACATCCAGAGGAACGCTGAGCGTGCTTTCCATGAAGTTGCGGCGAATGCGCTCTGGACCTGAGACGGTCTCGACTCCTGGCCAGCTCGCAGCCCGGTCGACGAGCGACGCCACGCGCAACTCGTCAGCCTCCGTCACCCCACGAGCGGTCCGCACCGCATCCTCAGCCACCGGGGTCGCACGATGCGCGACACCGGAGAACACAACCCCTATCAAGCTGGCGGCCGCGGCGGTCAAGACCAGGAGGGACAGGCCGGGGATCACGACGCTACGCAGACGGCTCGCGTTCCCGTTGCCGCTTCGACTCCGCACGTCTTGACGCTACCCGCGTCTCGTGAAGGCGCTATGGCCCTGCGCGCTCGGATCGGTGGACGTCTCTGAGCATTGGTCTTGCATCATCCGCCGGTGAACATCGTGATCGCCAGCGGTGCACCGAGGTCGTCGCACGCGTCGCCGAGGTCGCCTTGAACGTCGTTCCACTCGGGGGAGCGCACACCGGTCGACTCCCCAAACGCTCCGGACGTCACCGGCGCGATCTCCTTCAGCTCACCGATCGCCGTCTGCACCGCGCTGTCCCCTGCGGAGGGCAAGCGATCGAGTACGCGGGTCGCCAGCCGGTACCAGCCGTCACGCTCCTGCGCCTCCATGCGGCCTTCGGCGAGGGCGAGATCGGCGTTCTCCGAAAACGGTGGCGGTCTCAACCCACCAACGCACCACGAGGGTAGATGATGCGTTGTCGTGGAGGGGACTGCTGCAGGATCGGTTGACACTCCATCTGCGGGACGAGGTCCTGCTGGAAGGATGTCGCTGTGCCCAAGAAGTTCCCACCTGAGTTCAAGCGTGACGTCGTGCGGGTCGCTCGACGCGGCGACCTGACGCACGCCGAGGTCGCGTCCGACTTCGACATCTCTGTGGAGTCGGTAAGGCGCTGGGTGCGCCAGGCCGACATCGACGACGGTGTCACCGATGGTCAGACGACCAGTGAGCAGAACGAGCTGGTCCAGCTGCGCCGGGAGAAGCGTCGATTGGAGATGGAGAACGAGATCCTGCGCCGCGCGGCCGCATACTTCGCCGCTGGATCGCTCCCAAAATGAGCTACCCGCTGGTCCGTGGCCTGGCCGCCGAGGGCATCCCCGTGCGGCTGACCTGCGGGGTGCTCGGCCACTCCAGGCAGGCCTACTACGCCTGGGCGGCCAACCCGGTCAGTTACCGCGACCTGGAAGACGCTCACCTGACCAACGCGTTGATCGACGCCCACGGCGACGACCCGGAGTTCGGCTACCGGTTCCTCGCCGACGAGCTCGAGCGCGCCGGTCACGACGTCGGCGAGCGGCGGGTCTGGCGGTTGTGCTCGGCGCAGAAGCTGTGGTCGGTGACCGTGCGCAAGGGCAGGCGCGGGACCGGCAAGACTCCGGGCCCGGCGGTCCACGACGACCACGTCCAACGCAACTTCACCGCGGCCGAGCCGGACCAGGTCTGGGTCACCGACATCACCGAGCACCCCACCGGCGAGGGCAAGCTCTACTGCTGCGCGATCAAGGACCTGTTCTCCAACCGCATCGTCGGCTACGCGATCGACGAGCGCATGACCGCCCAGCTCGCCGTCGCCGCGCTACGCACCGCCGTCGCCCGTCGCGCCCCGAGCGGCGTCGTGGTGGTCACTCGGACCGCGGAGCGCAATTTCGAGCGCGCAGCTTTCGGGCCGTCCTTGCTGCCGCCGGCCTGCAGGGATCAATGGGACGGGTCGCCTCCGCCGGAGACAACGCCGCCATGGAGTCCTGGCACGCACTGCTGCAAAAGAACGTCCTGAACCGTCGCCGCTGGGCCACCCGCGACCAACTGCACGACGCGATCGTGTTCTGGATCGAACGCACCTACAACCGGCGCCGACGCCAGCGCGCCCTCGGCAAACTCACCCCCGTGGAGTACGAGCTCGCCTTCACCGCCCAGAACGCCGCGCTTGCGGCATGATCACCACCAAACCCGTGTCAACGGATCCTGCAGCAGTCCCTTTCGGCGGGTCACGTTTCAGCGTGTCGCGCACTTGATGGTCATCGTCGGCCTGGTCGCCATACACGATCGTTTCCAGCGACCGCGTTGCTGACGGCGGCAGAATGCGCCGTAAACGTCAGGCGTAAGGGGTTGGTCTCGGCGTCTGGTGTCCGCCTCGCTATGGTGTGCGGTATGACTCTGACGGCAGACGCACACGTTCATAGCGAGTGGTCATGGGATGCGGGCTCGGATCCCGCATCCGCTGGAACCGCTGCTGGGGTCATCTGCTGCTCCTCGATCGTGGCGGGGACGGCCTCTGCTCGACCGCACTGGTCGACGGTCCGACACTAATGAGAAGTGGCGCCGCAGAAGAGGGCATTGACGATGTGGGGTCGGCGTCGTAGCTTGCGCGGCCTGTGGGCCGGGCGATGGCCGGGGGAGTGTGGACGAGGACCGGGCGATCGCAGCCCGCAGCGCACAGCCCATGGAATGTCCGAGGTCTGCTGTAGCGTGACGCCCACCGGCCATTTACTCGGCTCAGAGGAGAGTGTTCATGATGCAGTTGAACGGTTTCAGCAATGTGGTTCTGCCCGCGCGAGATCTGCCCGCGAGCATCGCGGCCTGGACGGCGTTGCTCGGTCGAGAACCCGCATTCCACAGCGACGAGTTCGCCGCGTTCTCCGGAGATGGCGTGGAGATCGGGCTGACCGCGGCGCCGTGGGTGGATCATCCGCTGGTCTTCTGGACGGTCGAGAACATCGAGCAGGCCCATCGAGCGCTCGTCGCCGCCGGGGCCACGGCGATGACCGAGGTCGCCGACGGATCCCTCGCCGAGCTCGGCACCGCCGAGGCCGCCGAGGGTGACAACATCGATCCGGGCACCGGGATCGTCGACATGCCCGGCGCCCGTCTCGCCGTGTTGAAGGCGGCCGACGGCAACCTGATCGGTATCACGCAGGAAGTACCGATGGACTGGTTGGTCGACGAGTCGTGAGCGCCGGTGTGCGCGCACTCACGCGGCGAGTCCTGAACCGGACGCTGCTGGAGCGGCAACTGCTGACCCGCCGCGTTTCTCGGACCCCACGGGAGGCGATCGAGCATCTCGTGGCGATGCAGGCGCAGGTGCCGAACGGACCCTATGTGGGGCTGTGGGCCCGGTTGGAGAACTTCCGGCGCGACGACCTCACGTCCCTGCTGGAGGGCCGGGACGTGGTGCACGCGACCATGTTGCGTGGGACGCAGCATCTGGCCCGCGGCGAGGACTTCGGTTGGCTGCGGGCGACGGTCGCGACGCTCGTGCGGAGCGCACTGGCCGAGCCATACTACGCGGCGCAGATCGAGGGGATCGATCCGGACGAGCTCGGCAGCGCCGGGCGGGGGATGCTGACCGGCAGGACGCTGCAGCGCCGGGAGCTCGGCGACCTGCTCGTCCACCGTTTCCCCGGCCGCAGCCCTGGCCGGCTTGCCGAGGCCTTCGAGCTGCTGGAGGCGCTGGTGCATCCACCCCCTCACCCCATCTGGGGCGGGTGGGGGCATCGCCGTGGGACACCGGTCGCCTTGGCCGACGAGTGGCTCTCCCGACCGATCGCCGACGCATCACAACCCGAGACGATGGTGCTGCGCTACCTCGCCGCATTCGGTCCGGCCTCTGTCATGGACGTCCAGGCCTGGTCGGGGATGACGCGACTCCGCGAGATCGTCGAAGGGCTGCGGCCGCGCCTGCGCGTCTTCCGGGATGAACAGGGAGCAGAGTTGTTCGACCTGCCCGACGCGCCGCTCGGCGAACCGGACGCTCCAGCACCCGTCCGGTTCCTGCCCGCCTTCGACAATGCTGTTCTCGGGCACCGGGACCGGACCCGGGTGATCAGCGAGGAGAATCGTCGACGTATCGCACCCCGGGCGTCCGCGGGCGTACCTCTGTTCCTCGTCGACGGCTTCGTCGAAGGAAGCTGGAGCCTGACCCGCGATCAGTTGCGCATGGCGCCCTTCCGGCCGCTGACGGATGCCGAGACAGCAGCTGTGCGGGACGAGGCCACCCACCTGGCCCGATTCGTCGCGCCGGACGGCACGGAGCCGGCGATCATCATGACGTGAACGTGGTCGGCGTCGAGCCTGCTCGTCGCGGTCGGGAACGGCTGTCATCACGCCTGAGGAGGGTGCCACCTGCACTGAGGGCAGATGCGGGGGAGCGCACCCGGGTTTTCGATTACCGACCGGTGACTCGGCGTACTCGTGACGGGCGTTCTGATTGTCGAGAGCGCTCGTCCGACTCTGCGCCGAATACGTACCACACGCGTTTCGGCGCCGTGAGGTTTCGGCGGTGGGTTTCGGCGGGTCAAGGTCGGCGTGTCGCGCGCATGAAGGTCATCACCGGCCGGATTGCCGTAAACGATGGCGGTCTCAACCCACCAACGCACCACGAGGGTAGATGATGCGTGGTCGTGGAGGCTGGGATGAGTGTGGTGACGTCGCTGCCAGCGGCAGTACAGGACGTCGTGTGGCAGGCATGGGGCGAGGGCGAGTCACTGCGGCGGATCGCCGATCGGGCCGGCGTCCCGTCGCATCACGTGCGCCGGTACTTGCTGCGTCATGGTGGGGTGCGACCCGCGTTGCCGAGACGCTCCCCACGGCACCTGAGTCCAGGTGAGCGGGAAGAGATCTCGCGTGGGATCGCTGCTGGTCTTTCTGCCCGGGCGATCGCCGAAGGGTTGGGGCGGTCGGCGTCGACGGTCTCGCGCGAGATCGCCCGCAACGGCGGCCGTGACGCCTACCGTGCGACGGTCGCCGATGAGCGTGCCCGCGTCGAAGCCCGGCGGTCGCGGGTGCCGCGTCTCGCGAGCGACGAGCGGCTGCGGGCGGTGGTGCTCTCGCGGCTCGAGCTGGACTGGTCCCCGCAGCAGATCGCGGCGTGGCTGCGCCGCGAACATCCCCACGAGCCGGGCATGTGGGTCTCGCACGAGACGATCTACCGCGCTGTCTATCTGCCGGCATCGCGGAACCTGCCGAAGAGCACGTACCAGCGGCTGCGGTCCGGTCGCACGATGCGCCGGCCCCGGCTCGTGAAGCGATCGCACGGGCGAGGGCATCTGCGCGACATGGTCTCCATCCACCACCGCCCCGCCACCGTGACCGACCGGCTCGAGCCGGATCATTGGGAAGGTGACCTCGTCATGGGCAAGCGCCCGAGCGCGGTCGCGACCCTCGTCGAGCGCACCACCCGCTACCTGAAGATCGTGCCGCTGCCCGACGGGATCAAGGCCAAGGACGTCAGCATCGCGGTCGCCCGCGCCCTGTTCAACGTCCCACCCGGCATGTGCAAGTCCCTGACCTGGGACCGCGGCCGCGAGATGGCCGACCACGCCTTCCTCAGCGCACTCATCGACGCCCCGGTCTACTTCTGCGACCCCCGCAGCCCGTGGCAGCGCGGCACCAACGAGAACACCAACCGCCTCCTGCGCCAGTACCTCCCGCGGCGCACGAACATGAACGCGACGAGTAACGACGAGCTCGAACGCATCGAGAGGCTCCTGAACGAACGGCCTCGGCAGGTCCTTGAATGGGCGGCGCCGACGGAGAGGTTTCTTGAGACCGCAGCGGCGGCTCGAGAATTGCGCCGGTCGATGAGCAGATCCGACGCAGGCGTGCGAGCTGTAGCTGAGGAATGAAGCCGGGGCAGGCAATGAGAATCGGCGACTGTGATGTGTCTCTGCGAGACCGCCCACCGGGGATACCCCTTCGAGTCAGGAGGGCGACCAGCGTGGGCGTGGCGCCGGTCTGGGCGCAGCCACGATCACATCGGGCTTGTCACGTGGACGATCCTGAGTGGGCCTTCTTCAGGTGTGGGCGTCTCGAACCCGTCGATGTACGCGATCGCTCGCTCGCGCGACACAGCGATGTCGTCCGGGCCGGAGTTCTCGCGCTGGGCCAACCTGTCCAGGAGGATCGACCGCCTGGTGTCCAGGTAGTAGACGACCGGGACGACGCCGAGGGGGGCGCAGAGCCGCCTGAACTCATCGCGCGAGGCACGGGACCAGAACGAGGAGTCCACGACGACGCCCTTCCCCTGCTTCACACAGTCGACGAGCTTGTCCTGGAGCGTTCCGTTGACGACCTGGCGCGCGTCGTCGCCGATCGGGTGGGTCCGGTGCCCGAGGGCCCACGCCTCGCCGTCGAACGAGACCCTGACATAGCCCCGGGCCTCCAGGCCACGCGCGTAGGTCGACTTCCCCGATCCAGCCGGACCGCACATGAGGATGACCTGGTCCACGTAGCCAACCCTATGCGGGCTCAACGCAGGTGAGGGACAAAGGCGGTGACGCCCGGGTAGGAGTCGAGGCCTGCATGACCACCTACGGCCGGCATCACCCGGAAATCCGCTTGACCATACCGCCGTGCCGTAAGCCGATCCCCTACCGAGACACCCCGCGCACGCCCACGCGGCGAGGCAGCACCTTGATGTCGACTGTCTCGATAGACCCGCTCGAAAATCTGCCCGGTGAGGGCTGCCTATCTGCGACACTCACGGCATGACCGCGACGCTCATCGGGTACGCACGCTGCTCGACCGCCGAACAAGACCTCACCGCCCAACGCCAAGCGCTCGAGACGATGGGAGTCGACCCGAGACGCGTCTACGTCGACCAGGGCGCGACCGGCACCCACCGCGACCGGCCCGGGCTCCGCGAGGCCCTGGCCGCGACCCGGTCCGGGGACACGCTCGTGGTGACCAAGCTCGATCGCCTCGCCCGCTCGATCCGCGACGCGCGCGACATCGTCGACGAGCTCACCACCCACGGCGTCCGGCTGCAGATCGGAGGCACCGTCCACGACCCCAACGACCCGGTTGGCCGGCTGCTGCTCAACGTGCTCGCGATGGTCGCCGAGTTCGAGGCTGACCTGATCCGCGCCCGCACCCGCGAAGGCATGGCCATCGCGAAGGCAAAGGGCAAGCTCAAGGGCCGCAAGCCCAAGCTCACTCCTGCCCAGGAGCGTCACCTCGTCGACCTCCACCACGCCGGCAACCACACCTCCGCCGAGATCGCCGAGCTCTTCGGGGTCTCCCGCGCGACCGTCTACCGCGCCGTCGGACGTGCTCGACCTCTGGCAGCACGCTCGGGCGAGGCCTAGCCTCGATCCATGTGGAGACGTCATAAGCCGAAGCCGCTGGATGAGGTCGATCGCTGGATCAACGAGGGCCAGTCCGCCACCGTCGAGGACCGGCTCAACACCATCGCGCACCAGCACGCCGGACACTCGGAAGACGAGGTCCGAACCGCGCTGCAGTCCGCGAGGATCCCAGCTCCCGCGTCGGTGATCGACGGGCTCGCGTCCCGGATCTCTGTCCTCGAGCCCGCCCAAGGGACACGGGCCACGGTGCGCATGCGCACCCACGATCCCCGCTGAGCTCGACGCTAGAGTTCCTCGGAGTGAAGGTGGTGCGTTGATCGGTTGAGACCGCCGTCGATTCCGCAGCGCTTGATCGGAGGCCGATACCTCAGGGCCTCTCCCTGAGCAGCGAGCTCGCACGCTCCATGGTGCGGACCCAGGCCGCCGTGCTCGACGAACGTAGTTCGATCAGATCGAGCATCTTGGCGAGGTCTCGGGCGAGGTCTCGGTTGATGATGGGCTCGTGGTGCGCGAGCCGGTTGCGCATCTTGCGGATGACCTCGAGGTCGTTGTAGATGCGGTCCCGAAGCGCGGCGGCGCCTGTCTGCGGTGCCGTCGGGAACAACGTCAGGATCTGGGGCTCCCAGAGCCGCTCGTCGTGGCGTGCGGTGAACATCTTCTGCCAGAAGACAAACTTCAGCTCTGCGATGACCTTCCCCGTCGTAGGCTGTCGCTTGCGGGTGTCCTGGAGGTCGCGCCGCTGCTTGTAGTACTTCCCTGCCGCGGGCACGCTCAGTTCGAAGCTCTGGTCCCAGGGCCACCGCTGACCGTAGGTCGCGGTCAGAGCCTCGGACACTGCGTTGCGGGTTGCGACCTCCGCGAAGTGGGCTGGGAGCATGAACGCCGCGGACACGCGTGCGTTCCACGCGTAGAGCTCGAGCGCTCTGTCGAGGTTGCCCTCGGCCGCCGCGAGATACGTGCCGACGCGCGGCTCGGACATGACTCGCTGGATCTCGAGGGGGTCGGCGGGCTTGGCGTAGGGCACGGCGAGAACGTACACTAGGGGGACGAGTCGTAGGATCCGCGGGCTTCGGCCTCCACCTACGGACAGAAGAGTTCGAAGGGGTCCACCCAACGGGTGGGCCCCTTCTCTGTGCCCCGGTAACTTCTGTTACGTCTGGTTTGCGGGATCGTCGCCGACGTCGTGTTCGAGGATGGCGGTGAGCTCGTCGGCCCGGGGGAGTGCGGCCTGCTCGTCGGGGGGCAGGCTGTCGTAGGTGTAGTTGGCCACGGCCAGCGGCGCGGGAGCGCCCGCGAGGGCGTAGCGGACGATGGACCGTCACCGTCGTCGGCGAAGTCGCCTCCTGGATCCCCGGCCCTGTGGGCGCCGCCGCAGCCGGAGTCTCCGCGGTCGCCTACGCCGCATCCGGCAACAAGGGCAAAGCCCTCGAGATGGGCGTCACCGCCGCAGCGCAACTCGTCGGGGCGGGCGCTGGCGTACGCGCAGGCTTCAAGGTCGCCTCAGTCGCAGCCAAGGCTGGCAGTAGGTCACGCGCCGCGAACAAGGCTGCCCGGGCCTGCGGCAACAGCTTCGCCGCAGGAACCCTCTTCCGCCTTTCCGACGGCTCCCTAGCCCCGATCGAGACACTCGAGACAGGTGACCTCGTTCTTGCGGGCGATCCAGTTTCGGGCGACGTCACGGTCGAGCAAGTGATTTACCCGATCACCGGCACCGGCACCAAGCACCTTATCGACATCACCATCGAAGGTACAGGCACGCCGATCACCGCGACCGGCAACCACCCCTTCTGGGTCGACGGCAAGGGTTGGATCGACGCGGTAGAACTCACCCCAGGGGACCGACTCGTTGGATCCTCGGGCGGCATTACCGTCGTTCGAGCAATGCACGACCGCGGGTGGCTCTCAGGCCAGACCGTCCACAACGTCCACATCAGCGGTCCGCACACGTACTTCGTCGCGTCCAACACGCTGGACGATCAACTCGTCCATAACGCTGCATGCTCGCTTGCGCTGCATCGTGTTCCGCGCGAGCGGTGTCTATCACATCACAACGAAGGACGGCAAAGAGTACATTGGTCAGGCGAAGAACATGCACAAGCGAATCCACGCCCACTTCAGAAAGCGTGGATCGCTCACAGAGAAGGGATACACTGTCCAGAGTATCGCATCAGTTCGCACGCACAGTATTGGCAACGGGTGCGCGATGGATGCGGTTGAGGACGCGTTGATTCGAATTCGGCACCGCGCCCTCGGCGGATTCTTTAAAAAGAGCAGTCGGCTGTTGAGTAGTCGGTTCCAAATTGCGAGGTGACGCAATGAGATTTCCCGTATTTGAATTTCGTGCTGGTGGCATCCATGGTCCATACCGGACCGCTGAGATCTACGGGCAGCCATCGGGCGAGGACATAAGCGAGCTGAGTCGCGCGGGCGTGGATGGCCTAATAGTCCTCCCCGAACGCCAGTCGCGCGGGCTTCTTGAATTGGGCGCGCTCGAGCGCCTGAAGTTGCGGTTCTTGCAGGTGCAGACGCGCCGACTTATCGGACCACTCCCGGAGGGTCTGCTTCCAAGTCTCGAAGTTCTTTGGTTGGATGGACGCCTCGCGGAACCCGTGGTCTCGTCCGGTATCGAGCGAATCACCTCTCTCTCGATCCCCGCCTCCTCGATCGTCGGCCACCTTTCTGCTCTTCGCCGTATTGAGTTCCTAGGGCTCGAAGCGATCGCGACAAGCGGCCGGCTTGACCTGGCGATAATTCCGAGCCTTCGCCGACTGCGACTCGATTTCAAGAAGTCGGTCGGCGGGGTCGTCCCTGAACTTGACCTGGATGGGAGTGAAGGTATCGAAGAGGTTGACATTGAGGGTGCGGCGGCGGCGTCGTTTGATTGCTTTCGACCGCTCCATGGCTTGCGCCGACTAAGCGTCCAGCCTCCTCGTGCGCAGTGGTCAGAAAGGACTGTCAGTCTGGCGCCCCTTGCCGAGTGCAGGAAGTTGGAGGAGTTGCTCGTTGCCGACTGTGGCCAGATTGTGGATGCGGAGGTTCTAGGGTCGCTACCGGCCCTTCAACGTGTCACCGCCCATCGAGGAGCATTCAGCCCTTGGCCAGGAAAGCAGGAATGGCTCGTTGAGGTCTAGTTCTCAAATGTTCCTGTGCTGTCGAACCGCAGTTCGCGTCACCAGGATCTTTCGCACGTGCTTGAGCCCCTGGGCCCGATCGAGCGCCTGGCGGAGCGTGACGTCAGGCAGGCGCTGACGGGCCGGCTGCAGTGATCTGCGGCAACACGGCAAGGACCGGGAGAACCCGGCGGCAGACACGAGAGGGCGAGTGGCGGGCTGACCTGCACAGACGCGGACTTTGCCGTGAGGAGCGAGATCGTGCATCTGATGCAAAGTGCGCTGGTTCAGTGCCGATGACCTCCCTTATGTCACGCACCGCTGTTCAACGGCTCTCTGAGAATCTCTTCGCATCCCTCACTCGATCAGCCGTAGCAGCTCTCGATCACCACGGCGGGTCGGGCCAGGCTCTCGACGGTATGCGGAACTACTCGCGACCAGCCCCCGAGACCGGCGCACAGACGATCAACCAGGACGTGTAGTGCTCGACGACGCGCCCTCCGAGGTCCGCGACGGCCGCTGCGACCTCGTCGACCTCGTCCCGACTCCAGTCGCTGAACGTGCTGAAGAGCCCGTGAACCTGCTCGGGGTCGAGCTCGATGCTCCAGCGGTACTCACCGATGTCCTCGACGGCGAACAGCCCGGAGGCAGTCAGCCGTGCCGCGGTCTCCCTGACGGCCTCCGGGTTTCCGGCGCGCGGCGGCCTGCTCCGCCGCGCGACGATCCGCGCGACCCGGTCACGGAAGGCGGTCGGCTCCGCCGCGGGGTCACCGAAGACGTGCCGCCAGACGAGGAACCGCCCGGCTGGCACCAGGGCGCGATGGAGCCGGGGCAGGAGCGCGTCGAGGTCCATCCAGTGGATCGAGGTCGCGGCGACCGCCAGGTCGAACGCCGCTCGGCCGAGCTCGGCGTCCTCGGCCCGTGCGACGACCACCTCCGCCGTCGGGTGACGGGCCGCGAGCACGGCGGCCAGCTGCGTGCCTGGTTCGACGGCGACCACGTCGACCCCCGCTGCGAGCAGCGGCCCGGTCGCCTCACCGGTGCCCGCGCCGAGGTCGACCGCTCGCCGACCCGGCGCGACCAGGCCCGTGCGACGCACCCGCTCCCACAGCTCGGCCGGGTACGGCGGACGGGCGGACGCGTAGGCGTCCGCCAGCGCGTCGAAGTGCATCGGGTTCCCCATCGTCCGACCCTACGACCGCAGGTCCTGGCGCCCGGCGGTCGCGCCTCGCTCGTCGATCCCGCGCTGCGTCAGACGCGCCCGGTGCGCTCGAGCACCCCTCGGAGGTAGGCGGCCTGGCCCGCGTGCTCGAGGGCGTCCACCGCGACGCTCACGAGCCGGACGCCCAGCGTCACGGGCGGGTCCCACGCCTCGTCGACGACCCGGTCGAGGTCGTCGGCGGTGAGGGACGCGAGCACGTCGCGGGACTCGACCTGGACCGCGTGGACGTAGCCGAGCAGCAGGTCGTCGCGCGCGCGGACGCGCGCGACGTCGTCGGCCGACTGCCCGTAGCCGGTCGCGCCGTCGTCGAACGGCAGGTCGAACCGGCGGGCCCACCCGTCGCGCGTCCACACCTGGTCCCGGCCGACGGCGCCCGCGACCTGGGCGTCCTGCCCGCGCGCGAGGTGCCACGCGAGCCACGCGATCGTGTTGGCGCCCGGGTCGACGCGCGCGGTGAGCGCGTCCTCGCCGAGGCCGTCGACCGCGCGCGTCGCGGTCGGCCCGATCCTCCCGAACAGGTCCTCCAGCACGGTGATCGCGTCCACGGTCCTCCCTCTCCTCGGGTGCCCGGCGGTTCGTCGCCTCTGGCAGCGTCTCCGGACCGCGGGCCGCTCGCGACCGGAGCGGCCCCACCCCGAGACGCACCGCGGCAGGCACGGGCGAAGGTCCAGGTCCGGGACGTGCGGACCGTCTCCTGCCCCTGCGACGCGCAGCACTCCGTGATAGATGTCGGGAGGTCGCGTCACGACGGAGAGGCACGAGCAGGGGGAAGAGACTTTGACGACGACCGACGCGCTCCAGGACGAACGCACGCGGGTCCTGGCGCTCCAGCGGCTCGGCGTGCTCGACAGCTCGCCCGAGGAACGGTTCGACCGCGTGACGCGGCTCGCGCAGCGCCTGTTCGGCGTCCCGACGGTGAGCATCACGCTCGTGGACGCGGACCGGCAGTGGCGCAAGGCGTTCGTCGGCCTCGACGGCCCGGTCGCGCAGCGCGAGGGCGCGTTCTGCGACGTGACGATCCGTGCGGACCGCACGCTCGTCGTCGAGGACGCGGCGCAGGACGCCACGTTCGCCGACAACCCCTTCGTGGTCGGCGACCCGCACCTGCGGTTCTACGCCGGGCACCCCATCGCGGCGCCGGGCGGCGAGCTGGTCGGCACGCTGTGCGTCATCGACACCCGGCCGCGCCGGTTCGACGACGCCGACCGCTCCCTGCTGCGCGACCTCGCGCTGTGGGTCCAGGGGGAGCTCCAGCACGACGTCGAGCTCGACCGGGCGGGCGCGGTGCAGCGCGGGCTCCTCCCGCGCCGCGCCCCGGAGCTCGAGGGCTACCGGGTGGCCGCGCGCTGCCTGCCGGCCCGCGGCGTCGGGGGCGACTTCTACGACTGGACGACGACGGCCGACGGCGCCGGGTTCGTCGTCGCGGACGTCATGGGCAAGGGCATGCCCGCCGCGATCGTCGCGGCGTCGGCGCGCGCCGCGCTGCGGCCCGCGCTCCGGTCACCGTCGCTCGCGGCGGGCGTCGAGACGGCCGACGACCTGCTCGCCCCGGACCTGGAGGAGGTCGGCTCGTTCGTCACGGCCTGGTGCGCCACGCTCGAGCGCGACAGCGGCCGGCTCGCGTACGTCGACGCGGGGCACGGCCTCGCGAGCGTGCTGCGGCCCGACGGCGGCATCCACCGCCTGGAGGCGGACGGCCTGCCGCTCGGCGTCGCGCCGGGCACCGCGCGCACCGTCCACCACGTGACCCTCGAACCGGGCGACCGGCTCGTCGTCGTGAGCGACGGGCTCGTCGACCTGCTCGCCGACCTCGGGGTCCCGGGCGGGGACCCGCGCCTCCTCGACCCGGACGTCCCGCTGCCCGTCCCGGACGGGCCGGCCCTCGCGCGTGCCGCGCGCGAGGTCCGGCAGGCCGGGGACGCCGCGGCGACGCTCGACGTGCTGGTCGGGCTCGCCGAGGGGCGGTACGTCGGGGACGACCTCACGGTCCTCGTGGTCGAGCGGGTCGCGGGATGAGGGGCTCCGCGCGGCGGCTCGTGCTGATCCGCGTGCTCGTCGTGCTGGCGCTGGTCACGGGCGTCAACTACGTCGCCTGGCGGTGGCTCGAATCCGTGGCGTGGTCGCACTGGTGGATCGCCGTCCCGCTCGTGCTGGCCGAGACTTACAGCCTCGTGGACACCGCCCTCTTCGGCGTGACGATGTGGCGCGTGCGCGAGCGGGGCGAGCCGCCGCCCGCCCCGGAGGGCGTCACGGTCGACGTCTTCGTCACGACGTACGACGAGCCCGAGGAGCTCGTCCTCGCGACCGCCCGCGCGGCCCGGGCCATCCGGTACCCGCACCGCACGTGGATCCTCGACGACGGCGCGCGCGAGAGCATGCGGGCCGCCGCCGCGGAGGCGGGCGTCGGGTACCTCACGCGCAGCGCGAGCTGGGCGGGCAAGCCGCGGCACGCGAAGGCCGGCAACCTCAACAACGCGCTGTTCCAGACGGACGGCGAGCTGCTGCTCGTGCTCGACGCCGACCAGGTGCCCGACCCGGCGATCCTCGACCGGACGGTCGGGTACTTCACCGCGGACGAGCGCGTCGCGATCGTCCAGACCCCGCAGTGGTTCGTCAACGTCGACGACGCCGACCCCCTCGGGAGCCAGGCGCCGCTCTTCTACGGGCCGATCCAGCAGGGGAAGGACGGGTGGAACGCCGCGTTCTTCTGCGGCTCCAACGCGGTGCTGCGGCGCGAGGCGCTCATGCAGCTGGGCGTCGTCGGGTACGTGCAGGGCGTGACGGTCGGCGTGCGGCGCGCGCTGCGCACCGCGGGCTCGGTGCTCGCCCGGGCGGCGCGCTCGCCGGAGGCGGCCGACCCGGCGGTGCGGACCGCCGTCGAGCGGCTCCGCGCGGAGGCCGACGAGGCCCGCCGGGCCCTCGCCGCGGGGGAGCCCGCCGCCGACGTCACCTACCGGTTCCAGCGCCGCGTCGACGAGGCGTCGCGCAGCGTCGTCGCCGGCCAGGTGGAGGCGCTGCGGGCAGAGCTCGCGACGGTGGAGCCCGAGCTCGTGTCCGGCGGCCCGTTCCAGGTCGACGAGGAGATCGGCCAGCTCGTCGTCGACGAGGAGGCGCTCGACCGGCTCGCCCGGCGCGACCTCTCGCCGCTCGTGGCCGTCGAGGCGGTGCGCCGCCTCGCGGACGCGGTCGACGTCGGGCGCAGCGACGAGGCGCAGGCCGTCATGCCGATGGCGACGATCTCCGTCACGGAGGACATGGCCACCGCGATGCGGCTGCACGCGCTCGGGTGGCGGTCGGTCTACCACCACGAGGTCCTCGCCCACGGCCTGGCGCCCGAGGACATGCCGACGATGCTCCAGCAGCGCCTGCGCTGGGCGCAGGGCACGGTGCAGGTGATGCTCCGGGAGAACCCGCTCACGCTGCGCGGGCTGCGCGTGGGGCAGCGGCTCATGTACTTCGCGACGATGTGGAGCTACCTCGCGGGCTTCGCCGCCCTCGCGTACCTCGCGGCGCCCATGGTGTACCTGTGCTTCGGCATCCTCCCGGTCCAGGCGTTCGGGACGGACTTCTTCGTGCGCTTCGTGCCGTACTTCGTGCTCAACCAGCTCTTGTTCCTCGTCGTGGCGCGCGGGGTGCGGACCTGGCGGGGGCAGCAGTACTCGCTCGCGCTCTTCCCGGTGTGGATCCGGGCCTGCTGGACGGCGTTCGCGAACGTCGTCCTCGGCCGCCCGCTCGGGTTCGTCGTGACGCCCAAGACGCGGACCGGCGAGCACCGGCCGGCCTGGCGCACCATCTGGCCCCAGCTCACGGCCATGGTGCTGCTCGTGGTCTCGGCCGTCGTCGGGACGGTGCGCCTCGTCGCGTTCGACGCCGACCTCGGCGCGACCCTCGTCACCCTCGCCTGGGTGGCGTACGACCTCGCGGTGCTCGGGGTGCTCGTCCCCGCCGCGCGGTACTCCGGCCCGCGCCCGCCGCGCGAGCCCGTGCCGGAGACGACGATGACCGGACGACGGACGGAGGACCAGTGAAGCTCGACGTGACACCGCTCGAGGAGACGGGGGCGGTGATCGTGCCGCGGGGGCGGCTCACGCTCACCACGGCACCCCAGCTGCGCGACGCGGTCACCGACCTCGTCGAGGCGGGCCGGACCCGGCTCGTCGTCGACCTCGGGAGCCTCGAGTTCGTCGACTCCTCGGGCCTCGGCGCCCTCGTCGGCGGGCTGCGCACGACGCGCGCCGCCGGCGGAGACCTGCGGCTCGCGAACGCCGCGCCCTCCGTGGCGACGGTCCTGCGCCTCACGAACCTCGACCGCGTGCTGCGCGTGCACGACGACGCGGCGAGCGCGTTCGCCGACGGGTGACCCCCGCGTGACCCCGCCGGACGACGCCCCGCTCGTCGTGCTGAGCGCGACCGCGTCCCCGCCGTGGCTCGACGCCCTCCCGGACGCGTTCGCCGCGCTCTGGGGCCAGGCGCCGTGGGTGCCCGCCGACGACCGGCTCGCCGTCGAGCTCGCCACGACGGAGATCGCCGCGAACATCGTGCGGCACTCGCCCGCACCCGAGACGGTCGAGGTCCGGGCCGAGCTCGACGCCGGGGCGGGACGCGTCGTCGTCGTGCTGCGCGACACCGCACCCGCCGCCGACGTCGACCTCGACCGCACGATGCCGCCCCCCGAGGCCGAGTCCGGGCGGGGGCTCGCGCTCGCGCGGGCGTGCGTCGACCGGCTCGAGCACCGCTGGGTCGCGGGGACCTCGGGCAACGAGTGGCGCCTCGAACGCCGCGTGCGCACCGCCGGAGACGGCCCCGGCGGCTAGCGTGGGGGCGTCCCGCGCGCGCCGACCCGGGCGCGGCGCCGGTAGCCGGAGGTGCAGATGGAGTTCCCGTTCAGCCTGACCGAGGAGCAGATCCTCTCCCTCATCGTCGTCGGGACGCTCGCGGTCGTCGCGATCGTCGGGGTCAACGCCCTGGCGCCGAAGGCGGGCGTGGCCGCGCCCCTCGTGCTCGTCGCGGTCGGCGTCGTCGTGAGCTTCGTGCCCGCCGTCCCCGAGATCGAGTTCGAGCCCGAGTGGATCCTCGCCGGGATCCTGCCGCCGCTGCTGTACTCGGCGGCCGTCGGCCTGCCCACCATGGACTTCCGGCGGGACTTCACCGCGATCAGCGGGCTCTCCGTCGTCCTCGTCCTGCTCAGCACCGCGCTCCTCGGCTACCTCTTCACGTGGCTCATCCCCGGCATCCCGCTCGCGGCGGGCTTCGCGCTCGGCGCCATCGTCAGCCCGACCGACGCCGTCGCGACGTCCATCGTCAAACGGATCGGCGCGTCACCCCGCGTCGTCACGCTGCTCGAGGGCGAGAGCCTGCTCAACGACGCGTCCGCCCTCGTGCTCCTGCGCTCCGCCATCGCCGGCATCGGGATCGCCGTCGCGACCGGGGAGTCCGCCACCCGCGTGTCGCTGTGGTCGGTCGCGGGCGACTTCGTGTTCGCCGTCGTCGTCGCCGTGCTCGTCGGGTTCCTCGTCGGGTTCCTCGGCCTCTTCGTCCGGCGCCGCCTCGCCAACCCCGCGCTGAGCACCGCGGTGTCCTTCGTCGTGCCGTTCCTCGCCTACCTGCCGTCGGAGGAGCTCGGCGCGTCGGGCCTCGTCGCCGTCGTCACCGCGGGCCTCGTCACCGGCAACGGCGCCGCCAAGTACCTGCGGCCCCAGCACCGGCTCGCCGAGGAGTCGAACTGGCGGACCGTCGAGCTGCTGCTCGAGGGCACCGTCTTCCTCCTCATGGGGCTCGAGCTGTTCGCGCTGGTCACCGACGTGCAGGAGGCCCACGGCAGCCTGTGGCGCGCGGTCGGCGTGGCGGCGCTCGCTGCCGTCGTCATCCTCGTCGTGCGCTCCGCGTACGTCGCGACGCTCCTGCGGTCGCTCGCGCGGCGCGCGCGGCGGGGAGAGTCGATGCGCGACGTGATCGAGGGCATGCAGGAGAAGCTCGACGCGCGGTTCGGGCCGGCGGAGTCACCGCTCGCCACGGTCGAGCCGTCGGGACGGCACCGCGAGGTCGCGCGAACGGGCGGCCCGAAGGAGGTGCCGCAGGCCCGCGTCGGGCGCATCCGCACCTCGCTGCGTCGTCGTGCCGCCGACATCGACTACCTGACGGCCGAGCGGCTCGGGTGGCGCGAGGGCACGCTCCTCGTGTGGGCGGGCATGCGGGGCGTCGTGACGCTCGCCGCGGCGCAGACGCTCCCGCTCGACACCCCGCAGCGCTCGTTCCTCGTGCTCGTCGCCTTCGGGGTCGCCGCCGGGACGCTCGTCGTGCAGGGCGGCACGCTCCCGTGGGTCGTGCGCCGGCTCGGCCTCTCGGGCGGGTCCACGCGCGCCGACGAGGACCGCGGCGCCGTGCGCGCCGAGCTCGACGGCGCGGCCGTGGCCGTGATCGACGCGCCCGACCTCCGCCGCGCCGACGGCACCACCTACGACGGCGCCGTCGTCGCCCGCGTGCGCCGCGACGTCGTGCGCGAGCTCGAGAACCGCGACACCGACGCCGCGACGTCGGCCGACCTGTTCGCGCAGTACAAGGAGCTGCGGCTCCGGGCGATCGCCGCGCAGCGCGTCGCGCTGCTCGACGCGCGCACGTCCGGCGCGTACAGCTCGCAGGCGCTGCGGCACGCGCTCGACCTGCTGGACGCCGAGCAGATCGACCTCGAGCTCCGCCGCGGACCCTACGTGCCCGGCGACGACGACTGAGCCGACCCCTTGCGGCTGCCCCAGGGGAAGGCCCTAGCGTCGCGGGCATGGACGAGTACACGACGGGTCAGGTGGCGCGCGCGACGGGCCTGAGCGAGAAGGCCGTCCGGATGTACGTCGACCGCGGGCTCCTCGACGCGCGCCGCACCTCCGCGGACGGCCCACGGCTGCTCGACGGCGGCCAGGTGGAGCGCGCCCGCCTCGTCCGGCTCCTGCGGGGCGTCGGGCTGTCGCTCGCCGAGGTGGGCGACGTGCTCGCCGCCCCCGACCCGGTCCCCGCGTTCGACGCCGTGTGGAGCGACCGCCGCTCGGCGCTCGCGGCGTCGCTGACGGCGGCGGAGTACGTCCGGTCCGCGCTCGTCGGCGCGCCACGGCTGGACGTCGTGGTGCACCGACGGCACGTGCCGGAGCGGCTCGTGCTCGGGACGGAGCGCCGCGCGACGCTCGCCGAGCTGCCGTCCGTGCTGCCCGAGGCGACCGGAGCGGTCTTCGCCGTGCTGCGCGCCGCCGACGTGCCCCTCGCCGGCCACCCCTACGTCGAGCTCCACGAGCGCGCGACCGAGGGGTACGCCGCCCGCCTCACGCTCCGGGTGCCGGTCCCCGTGGCCGTGCGACCGCCGTCGGGCTTCGCCCTCACGACGGACGCGGCGCACGAGGAGGCGTACGTCGCGCTGACGGCCGCGGAGGCCCGCGACCAGGAGCGCCTGGTCCTCGTGCACGACTACCTGGCGTCCGGGCGGGCGCTCGCGGGCGGGGTGCCCGCGGGGGACGACCGGGAGGTCTACCTGCCGACCTGGGAGGCAGGCGGTCCCGGCCCGGTGATGGAGGTCGCCGTGCCGGTCGCGCCCGCCCCCGGTCCCTGAGATCAGGCCTGCTCAGCGCGGCGGGCGGCGGCCCGACGGCGCAGGACGCGCGCCGTCGTGACGAGCGCGAGGCCGGCGACGAGGAGCGTCCAGGCCGCGACGACGTGGAACGCGGTCGCGACGCCGGTGACGGCGAGGACGGGGGCGGTCTGGGCGAGGGTCGAGTTGTACATGGCTTCTGTCCTTCCGGGACGGGTGAGGGCATGCCGAGGACGTCCCGGTCGCGTGCGCGACGGGGCGGGCCGGCGAGGGGAGGGGTGAGGGTCAGGCGGTGGCGGCGACGTGGTTCCACGTCGTCTGGCGCCGCGTGACGAACAGCGCTGCGGCGTGCAGGAACGCGCGCTGCAGGGCGAGGTCGTAGAGGAGCTCCGGCAGCACGAGCGCGGCCAGCAGCCGTGCGCGCCGCCCGGCACCCCAGACGGTGACGAGGCGCTCCGCGACGAAGACGAGCCCGACAGCCGCCCACAGCGGGGACAGCGTGAAGGTCCCCGTCACGAGGGTGACGACCGTGAGGAGCAGGTAGGCCGCCATCATGAGCGTGCCGACGGCGAGCATCACCTGCTGGCCGACGTAGCGCCACGTGGTGCGCGTGAGCCCGTACTCGGCGAGGTTGTCGAGCATCCCCTTGTACCAGCGGACGCGCTGCCGGTGGAGGTCGCCGGCCGTCGGCATGAGCTCGGTCGTGCAGCTCATCGTGACGGGGGAGCGCAGCTCGTGGCCGAGCGTGCGCAGCGCGAGGGTGAGCTCGGAGTCCTCGGTGATCGCGTGCCGGTCGTACACGTCGCCGCGCTCCCCGGGGAGGACCGAGCCGCGGGCGTCGGCGACCTCCTGGAGCGCGGTGCGGCGCACGAGCGCGGCGGTCCCGGTGAGCACGGCCGTGCGGCCGGTGAGGTCCACCTGCACGCCGTAGCGCGTGTACTCGTTGGCCTGGCAGTGCTGCAGGTAGCCCTGGGGCGGACGCCCGCGGAACACGCCGCCGACCGCGGCGACCTCGGGCTCCGAGGCGAGCACGGCGAGCCCTTCCTCGACGAAGGTCGGGGCGATCGTCGTGTCCGCGTCGAGGACCATGACGACGTCCTCCGTCGTGGTCGCGATCGCCTGGTTGAGCGCGCCCGCCTTGCGGGCCGTGTTGCCCACGGTCTCCATGACGTCCGCGCCGGCGGCGCGGGCGACCGCGACGGTCGCGTCCGTGCTGTTGTCCGAGACGACGAGCATCCGGTCGGGGCGGCGCGTCTGGGCCGCGAGCGAGGCGACGGTGGCGGGGAGCGCCTGCTCCTCGTCGTGGGCGGGGATGACGACGACGACGCGCACGGCGGGCCCGTCCGCGGGACGGGCGGCCGCCTCGGCGCGGTGGCGGGGGGTGTGCGGGGCAGTGGTGTTCACCGGAGGCTCCAGGTCGACGAGTGCTGTCGACAAGGAGCCTCCGGCGGTCGCCTCAGCGTTCCCGCGGGGGCGGCGCGGGGGTCCGCGAGGTCTGGCTCAGCGTTGCGGAAGCCCGGTGGTGTGGTTCGACCCGAGGATTTCCTGAGGGTCCGGCCGCGCCGGGCTCAGACGTCGGCGGCCGCGAGCGCGCCGTCCACCCCCACGACCCCGAGCTCGAGGCGCGCGATCCCGTCCACCGGCACCGCCGACGACGCACCCAGGCCCGACGAGCTCCCCGCCTCCGTCGAGGACCACGTAGCCACGACCGAGCGCGTGCCGTCGTCGTCCACGAGCACGAGCTCGTACGTCGCGCCGTCCTCCCAGACCCCGGCCGGGTACGAGCACGACCAGTCGAGGCGCGTGCCCCACGAGGCCGGCGTGAGCGTGAGCTCGGCGCGCACGTCCGCGCCGCCGACCGGCTCGAGCGCGACCTGGGTCGTGCCGGTCGTCGCGGGGGGCGGGACGTCGTCGGGCCGCGTCACCGCCGCGCCGCCCGCGGCGCCCGCGACGACCAGGCCCACCGCCGCCACGGACAGGAGCGACCGCCGTCGGGTTCGGCGCCGCCGGGCGCTCGCGGCCACCACCGCGAGGGGCACGACGGCGCCCCCCGCTCCGCCGGACGCCTCGGCCGGGACGTCGGCGCGCGCGTCGTCGACGAGCGCGTCCGCGTGCTCGGCCGTGAGCATGCCGAGGATGCCCGGCATGCCCGCGAGCTCCGCGACGGCCTCGCGGCACGCCGCGCACGTCGCGAGGTGCTGCTCGAACGCGCGCCGGTCGCGCGGGCTGAGCGCGCCCAGCACGTAGGCGGCGTCCCACTCGCGGTACGGGTCCGGCGTGGCGGTCATGACGAGACTCCCTTCTCCTGCAGCGCGAGCCTCAGCGCGCGGAGCGCGTAGTGCATGCGGGACTTCACCGTCCCGGGCGGGACGCCGTGCGCCGACGCCATCTCGGCCACGGAGCGCCCGTGGTAGTACGCGTCGACGACGACCGCCCGGTGCTCGGGCGAGAGCGAGACCAGCGCGTCCGCGACGAGCCACGCGTCGAGCACGGCCTGGGTCGCGTCGGCCTCGCCGCGGTCGGGCACGTCGGCGCTCGCGAGCTCGCGGCGGTGGTGGGCGCTGCGCAGCTCGTCGACGACGAGGTTGCGCGCCACCGTGAAGAGCCACGCGCGCACCGAGCCCTCCGGTCGCTCCAGCACCTCGGGGTGGCGCCACGCGCGCAGCAGCGTCTCCTGCACCACGTCCTGCGCCTGCGCCGGGTCGTCGGTGAGGCGCGCGACGTAGCGCTCCAGCGCCGGCCCGTGCGCGGCGTGGACCGCCCGCAGCAGGTCGTCGGCGTCGGCGCGCACGCGCGGCACCTCCCCGTCGGTCACGACCCGGCCGACCGCACGAGGTCGAGGCCGAACTCGACGCTGCCCGCGTCGTCGACCGTGACGAACCCGAGGCTCGGCGCCTCCACGTCGAAGTCGGAGAACGTGATCGGCACGCTCCCGACGACCTGGACGCCGTCGGTGGTCGGGCCGACCTGCGCCTCGACCGTGACGGCCTGCGTCACGCCGTGGATCGTCAGGTCGCCCGCGAGCTCGACGTCGCCCGACCCGGTCGGCAGGTCCACGGGGCTCGTCAGCTCGAACGTCGCGGTCGGGTACGTCCCGACCTCGAGCGCGTCGCCCCGGAAGTACGCGTCGCGCGGCGGCTCGTCGGTCGCGACGCTCGCCATGTCGACCTCGATCGTCGCCGCGGTGAGCGCGCCGTCCGCGACGGTGAACGACCCCGTGACCTCCTCGGTCCGGCCGGTCACCGTGACGTCCTCGCCCTGCAGCACCTCGTGCACGCGGTACCCCGCGTACGAGCCGTCCCCGACCGTCCACGCACCGGCCAGGTCCGCCGGGTCGAGCGTGGCGCCGTCGCCCGACGACGCGTCGAGCGTCGGCTCCTCGGCCGCCGCGCGGTTGGACCAGTCCGCGTACAGGCCCGGGCCGAACGCGACGGCCGCACCGCCGAGCACCACGACACCGACCCCGACCCCCACGAGCACCTTCGTCCTCCTGCGCACGTCTGCCCCTTCCGATCATCCTCTGCGACTCCGTCACCTGGGAGACGAGGCAGCGTCCTGATCGGTTCACCCGGGCCGTCGACGGTGCGCGGTCGGGCGGTGGGCCCGACGGTCGGACGGGCCGTCGGACGGGCGTGCGGTGTGCGGGCCGACGCGCGGGCGGGCCGGTGAACCTCGCGGCGCGCCGCGCCGTCGTGAGAGTAGGGGCCGTGCTCGCGACCCCGACCGTCCTTCCGAGGAGTCGACATGCGACGCACCCTGACCACCGGTGTCCCGGCCGCCACCACCTGGGCCGTCACCGCCCTGCTCGCCGCCACCCTCGCCGGGTGCTCCGGCGGGGGAGGCGGCCTGTACGGGGGCGGTGGCTCCAGCCCGTCGGAATCGACCTCCGACGGCTCGACGGGCGGCGGCTCGTCGGACGTCGCGCTCGGCACGGCGGACTCCTCGCTCGGGACCGTCGTGGTCGACGGCCAGGGCATGACCGTCTACTACTACGACAAGGACACGAAGGGCTCGGGCACGAGCGCGTGCGAGGGCGAGTGCGCCGCCGCGTGGCCCGCCGTCCACGCGGCGAGCGCGGACCCCGAGGTCGACGGCGTGACGGGCGAGGTCGGCACCATCACCGCGGTCGACGGCGAGCTCCAGGTCACCGTCGACGGCCGCCCGGTCTACACGTACGCGGCCGACACCGGCCCCGGCGACGTCACCGGCCAGGGCGTGAACGGCGTCTGGCACGTCGTGGCTCCCGACGGGACCGAGATCATGGACGCGGCCCCCGCCGCCGGGTCGGGCTACTGACCGGTGCGCCGACCGGACGCGCGCGGGCTGGTCCTGCGGGGACCGGCCTCGCGCCGGGCGGCCCTGCACCGGCCGCTCACGGGTGGTCGAGCGGCGGCGAGCTCAGGCAGAACGGGTGGCCCTCCGGGTCCGCGTAGACGCGGAACAGGTCGTCGGGGTGGCCCTCGTCCTCCGGCGTGCCCGTGAGCGGGCGCGCGCCGCACGCGAGCGCGTGCTCGTGCGCCGCGTCGAGGTCGGGGACGTCGAGGTCGATGTGCACGCGCGCCCCGCCGGGCCAGGGTCGTACCTCGGCGTCGGACCGCTGGAACGCGAGGCGCGATGCGCCGCCCGGGACCTGGAGCGAGAGCCAGTCGTCGCCCGCCGGGTCGGCGACCTCGTGGCCCGGCGTGTACGCCCAGCCGGTCAGGCGCCGGTAGAACTCCGCGAGCGCGCGCGGGTCGCGTGCGTCGACGGTGACGTTGCGGAGCCGCAGCGGGCGGGGGTCTGCCACGGCTCAGCCGACCTGCTCGCGCAGCCACGCGACGTCGGCCGGGACGTCGGCGTGCGTCTCGCAGACGACCGACGTGCCCGCCGCGCGCACGACCCCGAGCAGGAGCTCCGGGTCGATCGTCCCGGCCGTGAGGCCGGCGTGGCGGTCGGCGCCGGAGCCCGCGGTGTCGCGGCTGTTGTTGAGGTGGACGAGGTCGACGCGGCCGGTGATCGTGCGCACGTCGTCGACCGCCGTCGTGAGGTCGATGCCGCCCGCCCACGCGTGGCACGTGTCGAGGCAGAACCCGACGTTCTCGGCGCCGTCGGCCTGCTGCACGGCCGCCCACAGGCCCTCGATGCGGTCGAGGCGGCGGGCCATCGAGAAGTCGCCGCCGGCGGTGTTCTCGATGTACACGGTGACGTCCGTCTGGAGCGCGTCGATCGCCTTGCGCCAGTTGTCGAAGCCCTTCGCCGGGTCCTCCTTCGCGGTGACGTGCCCGCCGTGGACCACGACGCCCGTCGCGCCGACCGCCGCCGCGCCGTCCACGATCTGCTGGAGCAGCTTGCGGCTCGGGATGCGGATGCGGTTGTTGGGGCTCGCGACGTTGATGACGTACGGCGCGTGCACGACGAGCTCGAGGTCCGCCGCCGCGGCGGCGTCCTTCAGGGCCTCCGCGCCACCCGGGAACGTGAACTCCGGACCCTTCCACGACTGGGGGTCGCCGAGAAAGATCTGGGCGACGTCCGCGCCGATGCTCGCTGCCTGCGCGATGACGTCCGACTGGTCGAGGTGGGCTCCGATCCGCATGGGGACCAACCTACGCGGCGCCGCCCACGCGCGCGGCCGCTCGTCACCAGCCGGTCGAGCTCCTCCGGATGACGTCACGGCGCAGGTCGAGCAGTGCCGCGCGGGCGCGCCGACGGCGGTCGGTCGGGTCGACCGTGAGCTCGTCGCCGGGGTTCGCCCGACGCCGCGGCTCGCCGTGGACGTTGAGGTCGGGCGCGGCGCCGTGGTCGGCCGCGCGGTGCGCCGTCGTGGTCGCCGGGCCGGCCGACGTCGGAGCGGACGGTGCGGAGAAGAGCGGGCGGTTGTCCGGCACGGGAGCCTCCTCGGGGACTCCGTCGCGCGGGGCGGCGGAGGGTCGGGACGATGCTGGTGCGCCGGGCTCGCCGCCCGGCGCCCCCTCATCGTGCGACCGCGACGTTTCCCCCGGTCGTCCTCAACGTTTCGGCCATGTTGCGGCCCCACCCGGCCGCCGAGCACGGGGTTCCCGACCGCCCGAGACCGATCCCGGTCGCCGACCCCGTGCTCGACGGCGGCCGGTCAGGTCAGGCGGGGCCGCGGGCTCCGCACGTGGCGATCGTCTGCGAGCCTTCCTCGCCGTCGACAACCACCGAGGCCTCCCAGCGCCAGGCCTCCGGCAGAAGATCGACCGTCCCCGCCGGGACGTGGACCGTGCCGAGACCGGAGCCCGGCGTCGTGGGCTCGACCGACTCCCACTCTGGCCCGCTGTCCGGCGTCTGCTCCACGCGGAAGGACGACCGGTACTCGCCCAGCTCGTCGCCCTGCCACGTCGTGAGGCGCACGACGAGCGCGCCGTCCAGCGGCCCGTCGAGCGTCACCCCCGGGGCGACGTCGACGGTGAACGCCGCCTCGAGGCCCGCCTCCTCGCCGGCCCACGCGGGGAGCGGGTCCGTGCGGGTCACGCCCCAGCGGGTCATGGTGCCCGCCTCCGACCAGCCGGAGACGTGGATGTCGCTGACCGTCAGCGGGGACCCGGCCGCCACCTCGGGCGTGCACGACTGCATCTCCGGGTCGCCGGTGGTGGACGTGGCAGGGCCGAGCATGAAGACGGCGCTGCCCACAGCGAGGACCGTCGCCGCGCCGGTCACGACGCGCGACGGCGTCGGGCCGCCGAGGCCGGTGCCCGGGCCGAGGAACGGGACGGGCGGTCGCACGCGCCGGAGCACGACGGTGCTGCACAGCGAGTCGGCGAACGTGCGGCGCTGCGCGTTCCACAGGGGGCGGAGGAAGCCGATGTAGAGCAGCGCGTCGAGGATGTGCGCCACGCTCCGCAGGACGGTGCGCACGAGACCCGCGGGGCGACCCGTGGTGTCGTGCACGACGACGATCCCCACCGTCCGCTTGCCGGGGGTCGCGCCCGTCCAGGCCTGGAGGGCGAGGAGCGCGGCCACGGTGCCGAAGGCCCACCAGCCCCCGCCGGGCACCGGTGCCTCCGTGCTCACGCCGAAGCTGATCGTCGGGATCCAGGCGACCTCGTAGGCCGGCCCGACGGCGAGGAACAGCACCGTCGCGGCGATCGCGGTGTCGAGCAGCGACGCGACGACCCGGCGCGACCAGCTCGCGTAGGGGCCGTGCGCGGGTTCGAGCTCCGGCAGCGTGTCGTCGAGGTCTCCGGCTCCGACGGCGTGCGTCGGCCCCCTGCCGGTCGGGGCGTCGATGGCCACGCGCGCATCCTGGCACAGCGCGCCCCCGCTGACCACACCCTCCCGCCGAGCACGACGTTCCCGGCGTTCTCATGCCGGGAACGCCGGGAACCTCGTGCTCGACCCGGAGCGACCTCGTGCTCGGCGGCCGTCTCAGCGGAAGGAGTGCCGCCGACCCCGGGCGACGGTCGCGAGCACCGGGACCATGAGCGCGAGGGAGACCCACGGGAGGCCGCCCGGCCCGGCGACGGCGAGCGCCGCGCCGCCGACGGCACCGCCGAGCGCGACGGACGTGTTCCACACGGTGACGAGCGCGGACTGCGCGACGTCGGCGCCGTCCCCCGCGGCCCGGGCGGCGGCGGTCGTGTAGAGCGTCCCGGCGCCGCCGAACGCCGCACCCCAGGCGGCGACGGCGAGCACGACGACGACGGTCGACGTCGGGGCGAGGCCGAGCACGAGCATCGCGAGGGCGAAGACGACGACCGACCCGAGGGTGAGGGCGCGCAGGCGGTGGTCGATGAGCGCCCCGACGAGCACGAGCGCCCCCGCGGACGCGGCGCCGAGGACGAGCAGCAGCGCGCTCGTGCGCGAGCCCTGGCCGAGGTGCGCGAGGTGGACCGCGACGTACGTGTACAGGGTCGTGTTGGCGAGCACGTTGAGCCCGGCGACGAGCAGCACCGGCCGCAGGCCGGGGCGGGGGAGGACGGCGCGGATCGCGAGCTGCGCGCCGCGGGGGGTACCCGCGGCGCCGGGGACGCCGAGCCGGATCCAGGCGAGCAGCGCGACCCCGACGACGGAGAGGACGCCGAACGTCCAGCGCCACCCGACGGCGGCGCCCAGCACGGCCCCGGCGGGGACGCCGAGCGTCAGGGCGAGCGGGCCGCCCGCCATGGCGATCGTCATCGCGCGGCCGACGCGGTCCGCGGGCACGATCCGGCGCACGTACCCGGGCAGGAGCGCCCACGTCAGCCCCGCGACGAGCCCGGCGACGAAGCGCGCGACGAGCGTCAGCGCGAACGACGACGACACCGCGGTGACGGTGTTCGCGACGACGAACCCCGCGACCGCCACGAGGAGAAGCGTGCGGCGGTCCCACCGCGCGGTGGCGCGCGTGAGCGGGATCGCGGCGACGATCGCCCCGACGGCGAACGCGGTGACGGTCTGCCCGGCCGCGCCCGCCCCGACGCCGAGGTCGGCGGCCATGGCGGGCAGCACGCCCGCAGGGAGGATCTCTGTGAGGAGCGTGAGGAACCCCGACGCCGCGAGCGCGAGGAGCGCGGCGACGGGCAGGGCGCCGGGGCTGCGGGTCACCGGGGTCGCCGGCGTCACCGGGGTTGCCGGGGCGTCGGCCGGGACGGGGCCCGGGCCGGCGGCGGCCGTGGGACCGGTGGTGGGTGTGCTCGTCGTGGACATGGGGTTAGCATCGATGTCTGACATTGATGTGAAGGTCAAGCGACACGACCCGGTGAGGAGGATCACGTGCGGATCGGCGAGCTGTCCCGGCGCACCGGGACCCCGACGCGACTCCTGCGGTACTACGAGGAGCAGGGCCTGTTCACGCCCGAGCGGGCAGAGAACGGCTACCGCGAGTACGGCGAGCACCTCGTCGACCGCGTGCTGCAGATCCGCGGGCTCCTCGAGGTGGGGTTCACGACGAAGATCATCAAGGAGTTCCTGCCGTGCCTCGGCAACGCGCCGGAGATCCACCTGCACAACGCCTACCCGGACAAGATCGCGCTCCTCGAGACCGAGCTCGCGCGCCTGGAGGACCGCATCCGCATCCTCGAGAAGAACCGCGAGGCGATCGCCGACTACCTCGAGCGCATCCGCCCGTTCGCCCAGCGCCCGGAGGACCGCGTCGCCGGGAGCGCCTCGTCGAGCACGACGTTGCTGTCGTCGTCCGCCGGATAACGACGGCAACGTCGTGCTCGGCGGGGGATGGGCAGGGGCGTGGACGGGGGGCCTCGGTCACTCGGGGCGCGGGGCGTACATGATGACGGCGACGCCGGCGAGGCACAGCAGCGCGCCGGCCACGTCCCAGCGGTCCGGACGGAAGTCGTCCACGACCATGCCCCACGCGAGCGAGCCGGCGACGAACACGCCGCCGTACGCGGCGAGGATGCGCCCGAAGTTCGCGTCCGGCTGGAGCGTCGCGACGACGCCGTAGAGCCCGAGCGCGACGACGCCCGCCCCGATCCACAGCCAGCCCCGGTGCTCGCGGAGTCCTTGCCACACGAGCCACGCCCCGCCGATCTCGAGCAGCGCGGCGAGCACGAACAGCGGGATCGAGCGCGCGAGGTCCATGCGCGCCAGCGTAGGGGCGCGCGGCTCAGCGGGCGGTGACGTCCGCGGGGTCCGTCACGATCGTGCGGACGGGTCGGCACGGGTTCCCCACCGCGACGACGCCCGCGGGGATGTCCCGCGTGACCACGGACCCTGCTCCGATGATGCTGTCGTCGCCGATCGTCACGCCGGGCGTGATGGTGACCGAGCCGCCGATCCACACGTTGCTCCCGATCGTGACGGGCTCGGGGCGCTCCCAGCCCTCGCGGCGACGGACGACGTCCTCGGCGTGGTTCGGCGTGTAGATCGAGCAGCGCGGGCCGATGAGGCAGTCCGGGCCGATCGTGACGAGGCCGCCGCCGATGACCATGAAGTCGGCGTTGATGAAGGTGCGCGCGCCGATCAGCAGCCGGTCGCCGTAGTCGATCGTCAGCGGCGGGCGGAAGTCGATCCCCTCCTCGGCGCCGGGGACGAGCCGGTGGAAGAGGCGGCGTGCCTCGTCGACGTCCTCGAAGTACACGCGCCCGATGCGGTCGCACGTCGCGTGCGCGTCGCGGGTCAGCTCCTGCAGCGCGGGCGACGTGCGGTAGCGCAGCCACCCGCCGGAGAGCAGGCTGCGGAGGTCCTCGTCCGTGGCGGCCAGCTCGGCCATCCTCGTCGTCGGCTCGGTCGTGCTGCTCATCGGACTCCCTCGTCGTGATTAGTATTTCGGTTAAACATATAGGTGTGCGCGAAGGGACGCAAGACTCCTCGGGCTCGACCTCTCTGGGCCGCCGTCGCCGGGCCGCCGTCGCCGGGCCGCCGCCGCCGGAACGCCGTGACCGGGGCGGCTCCCGGCGCCCGGTCAGGACGCGGGGTCGAGCACGCGGCGCAGGCGCGCCTTCTTCTCGTTCTCGCGCACGACCCACGCCACGTCCGGGTCCGACGACCCGCGCAGCGCCGCGAACCGCGGCACCCCGGTGGACGGGTCCCCGACGACGGCGACGCTCCAGCAGTACCCGAGGGCCTGGCGCAGCGTGCGCACGTCGGGGTCGCGGCGCGCGTCGGCGGGGAGCGCGCCGATCGACGCGGTCGCGGCCGCGCACGCGTCCAGGGCGGCGATCGCGGTCGCGGGGTCCCGCAGGAGGCGCGGCTCGCAGATCCCGGCGACGGCGGCGCGGCGGACCAGCGGGTCGGGGTCGGCGACCCACGACGCGACGAGCGCGCGGAGCGTGGCGGGCTCGGCGTCGCCGATCCGTTGGAGCGCCATCGCGGCGGCCTCGCGGACGCGCCACGACCCGTCCGACGCGCGGGCGCGCAGCTGGTCGGTCGGCTCCGCGCGCGCGTCGGCGGGGGCCTCGACGACGAGCCGGCCCAGCCCGCACGTCCCGCAGCACCGGAGGTACTCGTCGGGGTCGTCGGCCAGGGCGCGCACGAGGTCGGCGGGCGCGACGTCGGCGAACGCGCCCAGGAGCTCGAGGTTCGCGCGCGGACCCGGCAGCCCCGACCCCGCGGTGAGGTGCGCGCGCACCGCCGCCGGGTCGCCGTCGAGCGCGCGCAGCGCGGCCCGGTGCTCCTCTCGCACGGTCATGCCGACCACGCTAGGACGCTGCGCCCCCGTCCGACAGGGTCTTTCGGCCGGGCTCGGCCGGCCGCGAGCCACGATCCGGGAGCCGCCCGAGAGCGCCTGCCGCCGGGCTCAGCGCAGCGGGTCGAACGCCCGGATCTCCTCGGGGGTCTCGCCGGTCGTCACGAGGTGGGCGAGCGCCCGGCCGGTCGCGGGCCCGAGCACCATGCCCCACATGCCGTGGCCGCCCGCGACGTAGACGCCGCGCGTGCGCGTCGCGCCGACGAGCGGCAGGCCGTCGGGCGTGACGGGGCGCGAGCCGACCCACTCGTCGTGCCGGTCGTCGAGGTCGACGCCCTGGAACAGGTGCCGCACGGACGCGAGGATCGCGTCGATCCGCCGAGGCTGGAGCGGCTCGTCCGGGCCGCGGAACTCCATGGTCCCCGCGATGCGGAACCGGCCCTGGTAGGGCGTGCACGCGACGCGGCGCGCGGGCAGGTAGATCGGCGTCTCGACGGGCTCGTCGGTCTTCACGGTGAACGAGTAGCCGCGTCCGGCCTGCACGCGCGTGCGCACGCCGAGCGGCGCCGCGAGCGAGGGCAGCCACGCGCCGGTCGCGAGCACGACGGCGTCGCCGCGCAGCACGACGCCCTCCTCGCGGTCGGCGGGGGAGCCGGCCCGGCGCGGCGCCCCGGCGTCCGGTCCGATGCCGTCGGTCACCCCGGGCCCGTCGCTCGCCCCGGCGCCCACGAGGGCGGGGTGCCGGGCGGCGTCGGGGTGCACGGCGCGCGCGAAGACGCACGCGCCGAGGCGGCCGGGCTCGACGTCGAGCACGTCGAGGCCGGTGAGGATGGTGCCGCCGCGGGCGCGCACGGAGTCGGCGAGGGCATGGACGTACGGTCCGGGCTCGAGGAAGCGCTGGCCCTCGAGCGCGTAGACGGTGGAGACGCGGTCGGTGAGCTGGTGGGCGCGCTCCCCGGCCTCGACGCGCCGGACCGGGACGGTCTGCCCGGCGGCGGCGACGTGCTCGAGCTCGCGCAGGAAGGGTCGGGCCTCGCGCACGTGCTCGAACGCGACGGTGAACGGGCCGGGCGTCGTGCCGGCCTCGACGCCGTGGCCGAGGCTGCCGCCCGCGGCGAGCTCGTCGAACGCGTCGAGCGCGACGCGGTCGATCGGGGTGAGGGCCGCCATCGCGCGGTCCCAGCGGGCCTGCGTCGCGTGCGCCATGAAGCGCGCGAAGAACGTCCACAGGCGCGGGTCGAACCGCAGCGGGACGTGCAGGGGAGCGGCCGGGTCGAGGAGGGCGCGCGGCCCGTACGTCCACAGGGACGGGTCGGCGAGCGGCATCGCCATGCCGGGGGTGAGCCACCCGGCGTTGCCCCACGAGGAGCCCGCGGCGACGCCCTCGCGGTCGACGACGGTCACCTCGACGCCTTGCTCCTGGAGATGCCACGCGGTCGCGAGCCCCACCATGCCGGCGCCGACGACGACGGCCGTGCGAGGGGCGCGGCCGGGGGGTGCCGACCGGGCGTCGCGGGAACGGGGACGGGGACGAGAGGTCGTGCTCACGCCGGGCTCCTTCGACCGACGCCCGCCCCGCGGGTGGCGAGGCGGGCGCGTGGCTGGTGTGCGGCGGGATGGTGCCGCACGACTCACAGCGTGGTGGATCCTTCGGTGTGCGGCAAGATGTGCCGAAGGATCGTCGCTCCGGGCTGCCACCGCCGTCCCGACGTTCGCCCACCGACCAGGGGAGGCCCACCGTGCCGAAGGATCTTCGACCGCCCGCGCTGGACGACGTCGACCGCCGCATCCTCGACGTCCTCGCGACCGACGCGCGCGCCACGAACGCGGCCGTCGCCGCCCGTGTCGGGATCGCCGCCTCGACGTGCCACGCGCGCGTCCGGGCCCTCGTGGACCGCGGCGTGATCCGGGGCTTCCGGGCCGACGTCGACCCCGCGGCGCTCGGCCGGGGGCTCGAGGCGCTCATCGCGATCCGCCTCCAGGCCGGGGCGCGCAAGGGCCTGGAGGCGTTCCGCGACTACCTGCTGACGCTGCCCGACGTCGAGGGCGTCTTCTTCGTCACCGGCGACCGCGACTTCCTGCTGCACGTCGCGGTCGCCGACTCGGACGCGCTGCGCGACCTGGTGTCCCGGACGCTCAGCGTGCGCCCCGAGGTGGCCGGGACGAGCACGACCGTGATCTTCGAGCACGCGCGCCCCTGAGGTCGTCCGCCTCTCAGGGCGTCCGCCCCGGTGCCGTCCGCTCCCGGGCCGTGCGCCCAGGGAGCGGCGTCCCCGGCCTCACGCCACCGTCGTCCCCTCCCGCACGCGCGACCGCAGGACGTGCTTGGTGAGCTTGCCGGAGGGGTTCCGGGGGAGCTCGGTCACGAGCGCGACGTCGCGCGGCACCTTGTAGCGCGCGAGCCGGTCGGCGAGGAAGGCGCGCAGCGAGTCGAGCGTCGGCTCGGCGCCGGGAGCGGGGACGACGAACGCGACGACCGTCTCGCCCCAGTCGGCGTGCGGCCGCCCGACGACGGCGACGTCCGCGACCTCCGGGGAGCCGCGCAGCGCCTCCTCGACCTCCTGGGAGTAGACGTTCTCGCCGCCCGTGATGATGACGTCCTTGAGCCGGTCGACGATGAACAGGTACCCGTCCTCGTCGACGCGCACGACGTCGCCGGTGCGGTACCAGTCGCCGACCAGCACGGCCTCGGTCGCCTCCGGGTCGTCGAGGTAGCCGACCATCCGGGTGTCCGACCGCAGCCAGATCTCCCCGGTCCCGCCCGGGCCGACGTCGTCCCCGTCGAGGTCCACGACCCGGACGTCGACGCCGGGCATGCCCGCGTGCCCGATCGAGCCCGCCTTGCGCTCCTGGTCGGCCGGGCCGAGCGCGGTGCCGACCGGCCCCATCTCGCTCATGCCGTAGACCTGGTGCAGCTCGCCCGGGTAGGCGGCGCGGATCGCGCGCACGGTGTCGGCACCGACGGGCGCGCCCCCGGCGAGCCACAGCCGCGCGCTCGACAGGTCGAACGTCGACAGATCGATGCCCTGCGCGGCGGCGACCTGGAGCGGCGCGACGTACGCGATGGGCGCGCCGAAGAACGCGGTCGTGCGCTCGGCCTCGACCGTCCGCAGCATCTCGATCGGGTGGTACTCGCGCAGCAGCACGGTCGTCCCGCCGAGGAACACCATCGACAGGAACCAGTTGTTGAGGGGCGAGGCGTGCCAGATCGGCATCGCGAGGAGGAAGCGGTCGTCCGCGCGCAGCCCGACGGCGGCCGTCGTGTAGGCCGCGACCGAGCTCAGCCCGCGGTGGGTGTGCTCGCAGCCCTTGGGGGCCGCCGTCGTGCCGGAGGTGTAGAGCACCTGGGCGATCGTGTCCTGGTCCGGCGGCACGCCGTCCCACGGCGCGGCGGCCGCGACGAGCGCGTCGAAGTCGTCGCGCCCCGGCGTCCCCTCCGCGTCCTGCCCGACGGCGTCCGCCTCCGTCCACAGCCAGCGCACCGCGGGCGCGGCGGCGGTCGCGACGGGGGCCAGGCTCGCGTCCGCGACGCCCAGCACGGCGCCGCTGTGGGCGACGAGCCGCGCGACCTCGGGCGCCTGGAGCTTGTGGTTGACGGGGACGAGCACGGCGCCCGCGCGCCACAGGCCGAACGCCGCCACGACGAACCCCGGCGTGTTGTAGGTCATGACCGTGACGCGGTCGCCGGGGCGCACGCCGGCGTCCCGGAAGACGGCCGCCGCGCGGCGCGCGGCCGCGTCGAGCTCGGCGTACGTGAGCCGGCGCTCGCCCAGCACGAGCGCCTCCTTGGTCGGGACCTTGCGTGCCGTGCTCTCGAGCATGCTGCCCAGGTGCATGTCGTCCTCCTCGACGTCGTGCGCGGCGTCGTCCTCGACGCCTCCGGCCCGGCGGCCGGTACCGCGATGAATTGAATCATGCTTCAATTCTTCGTGGAAGCCGCCCCGAGGCGGTTCACCCGACGACGACGGAGGACCCGTGCCCTACCGCGAGACCCCGGCGACGCGCGCCGCCCGCGAGCGCAAGCGCGACGCCCTGCTCGACGCAGCGCGGACGATCGTCGCCGAGCACGGGTTCGCCGGCGCGAGCGTGCAGGCGCTCGCGGCGCGCGCCGGGGTGAGCACCGGCGGCGTCTACTCCTACTTCCCGACCAAGGCCGACCTGCTCGTCGCGGTGTTCCGCCAGGCGGCCGACGTCGAGCTCGATGCGGTGCGCGCGGCCGCCGCCGCGCGTCCGGAAGACCCGCCCGGCGGCGGCACCGCGGTGCGCCTCGCCCGCGCCGTCGACACGTTCGCGCGGCGCGCGCTGCGCGGCCCGACGCTCGCGTGGGCGCTCCTGCTCGAGCCCGTCGACCCGGCCGTCGACGCCGCGCGCCTCGAGTACCGCCGCGCGTACGCGACGACGTTCGCGGACGTCGTGCGCGACGGCGTCGCGGCGGGCGAGATCCCCGACCAGGACGTCGCGGTCGTCGCGACCGCGCTCGTCGGGGCGATCGGGGAGTCGCTCACCGGTCCGCTGTCGCCGCTCGCCGCGGTGCGCGACGGCGGGTCCACGGGCCCCGGGCCGACCCCCGGCGAGCGGGACGCCGTCGTCGCCACGATCCAGCGCTTCTGCCTGGGTGCCGTGGGCGCCCGGGCGGTGGCGCCCGCCCCCGCCTGACCTGCCCGCCCGAACCACGCGCCCGACCCACCCGCCCGAACCACGCGCCTGACCCGCCCGTCCGGGCCGCCCCCGAGCACCGCCGCACCGACCCCGAGCCACCCGCAGAGCCGCAGGAGGACACAATGACCCCGACCGACACCCGCAGCGACACCCCCACCCGGGCCGCCGGCACCAGCGGGACCGCAAGCGTCACCGACGCCACGACCGCCGTCCCGCACCCGGCACCCCGCACGACCCACCGCGTGACCAACCAGCCGCCGGAGCGCGAGGGGGTCAACGAGTACCTCGACGACCCCGTGCTGCGCGAGGCGGTGCGCGCGTACGGCGGGGCGTGGGGCGAGGACCGGCTCGTCGAGGTCGGCGCGCTCGTCGGGACGGGGGACTTCCAGCGCGCGGCCGAGCTCGCGAACGTCCACGAGCCCGTGCTGCGCACGCACGACCGCCGGGGCCACCGCATCGACGAGGTGGAGTACCACCCGGCGTACCACGAGGTGATCGGGGCGGCCGTCGCGCACGGCGCGCACACGAGCGCGTGGGCGGAGCCCGGGCCGGGGGCGAACGTCGTGCGGGGTGCGGTGTTCTCGCTGTTCGCGCAGGTCGAGCCGGGCCACGCGTGCCCGGTCTCCATGACGCACGCGGCCGTGCCCTCGCTGCGGCACGCGCCGTCGCTCGCCGCCATGTGGGAGCCGCGCCTGCTCTCCCGCGGGTACGACGGCGCCCTCGCGGCCCCGGGCAGCAAGCCCGGCGTGCTCGTCGGGATGGCGATGACGGAGAAGCAGGGCGGCTCGGACGTGCGCGCGAACGCGACGACGGCCGTGCCCGCCGGGGCGGACGGGGCCTACCTGCTGACCGGGCACAAGTGGTTCTGCTCGGCGCCGATGTCCGACGCGTTCCTCGTGCTCGCGCAGGTCCCGGGCGGGACCGCGCGCGGCGGGGACGCCGCGCCCTCGTGCTTCCTCGTGCCGCGCGTGCTGGAGGACGGCACGCGCAACGTGTTCCGCATCCAGCGACTCAAGGAGAAGCTGGGCAACCGGTCGAACGCGTCGTCGGAGATCGAGCTCGACGGCACCGTCGGTTTCCTCGTCGGGGAGCCCGGGCGCGGCGTGCGGACGATCATCGAGATGGTGTCGCGCACGCGGCTCGACTGCGTGCACGGCTCGGCCGCGGGCATGCGCCAGGCGGTCACCGAGGCGCTGTGGCACGCGCGGCACCGCACCGCGTTCGGCGCGGCGCTCGTGGACCAGCCCGCGATGACCGCGGTGCTCGCCGACCTCGCGCTCGAGTCCGAGGCCGCGACGCTCACGTCGGTGCGCCTCGCCGCCGCGCACGACGGCGAGTCCGAGCACGACCGCGCGTTCCGCCGCCTCGCGACGGCCGTGAGCAAGTACTGGGTGTGCAAGCGCGGGCCGCACCACGCGTACGAGGCGATGGAGTGCCTGGGCGGCAACGGCTACACGGAGGCGTTCCCGCTCGCGCGCCGCTACCGCGAGCAGCCGGTCATGGCGATCTGGGAGGGGTCGGGCAACGTCATCGCGCTCGACGTGCTCCGCGCCATGGGCCGCGAGCCCGCGTCCGTCGCGGCGTTCGAGGCGGAGCTCGCCACGACGGCGGGCGCGCACCCCGTCCTCGACGCGCACGTCGCGCGCACGCGCCGTCTGCTCGCGGAGGTCGCGGGGGCCGACGCCGGGGCGCAGCAGGCGCAGGCCCGTCGCGTCGTGGAGTCGCTCGCCCTCGCGCTCCAGGCGTCGCTCGTGGTGCGGCACGCGCCGTCGGGCACGGCCGACGCGTTCGTCGCCGCGCGGCTCGGCGAGGACCGCGGGCACGGGTACGGCGTCCTGCCGCGCGGCACCGACGCGCACGCGATCCTCGCGCGGCACACGCACCTCGGGATCGCCCCGGGCTGGTGAGCGGACCCCGCCCGCGCGACGCCGGCCCGTGCCCGGGTCGCGCCGGGTCGGGTCGTGCGGCGCCGGGTGGCGCCGCGTCCGGTCGGTCGGTCGGGCGGTGTCGGTCGCCGAGGCTACTGTCGCGCGCATGGATGTCAGCCTCCGGGAGCTCGCGGACCGGGACCTGGACCGCGTCTACGCCTGGGAGCGCGACCCCGCCGCCGTCGCGCTGGCGGCCTTCACGCGCCCTGATCCCGCCGACCGCGAGGCGTTCGACCGGCACTACGCGCGGATCCGCAGCGACCCGACGTGCACGGTCCTCGCCGTCGAGCACGACGGCGAGCTCGTCGCCACGATCGGGAGCTTCACGATGGACGGCGAGCGCGAGGTGACCTACTGGGTCGACCCCGCGCGCTGGGGGCAGGGGATCGCGTCGGCCGCGCTCGCGGCGTTCCTCGCCGTCGAGCGCGAGCGTCCGCTCGTGGCGCGCGTCGCGGCGCACAATCCGGGCTCCGCGCGGGTGCTGGCCCGCGCGGGGTTCGTCGAAGTGGGGAGCGAGACCTCGTACGCCGCGGGCGTGGGTGCGGACGTCGTCGAGCAGGTCTACCGCCTCGCCGGGTGAGGAGGAGCGGGTGCCTGGTCGGCTGTGGGTGCCTCGCCGTACCGTCCGCGCCATGGACCGAGAGACCTTCTGGGGCATCGTCGAGACGGCACGCGAGCGGGCGGGCGCGGGTGCCGACGACCGCGGTGCCGAGGACGACCCGCTGCCCGGCGCCCTCACCGACCTCCTCGTCGAGCGCCTCACCGCGGACGAGATGCTGGCGTTCGTCGACGTGGCAGGGGACGTGGCGAACGACGCCTACGCCTGGCCGGTGTGGGGTGCGGCCTACCTCGTCGAGGGCGGGTGCAGCGACGACGGGTTCATGGACTTCCGCGACGGGCTCGTCCTCGCCGGCCGGGCGGTGCTCGAGCGCACCCTGGCCGACCCGGACTCGCTCGCCGACCACCCCGTCGTCGCCGCGATGGCCGACGGCGGGTCGCCCTGGTTCGGGTTCGAGTCGCTGGACTCGCTCGTGGGGGACGCGTGGTCCCGCGCGACCGGCGAGGACGACGAGGCGTACTACGCGGCGCGCGAGCGGACGTCGTCGGTGCGGGCGCGCAACGAGCCCGCCGGCGAGCAGTGGGACTTCGACGACGACGAGGAGAACGCGCGCCGCCTCCCGCGGCTCACCGCCCTGTTCGCCGTGTGAGGGCGGTCCGCCCCCGGGGAACCGGGGGCGGACCGGGTCACACGCGCCAGGCGAACAGGCCCGTCGGGTCGTACGCCGCGCGCACCGACGCGAGGCGCGCGGAGGTCTCGGGCGACCACGCCCGGGCGAGCGCGTCGTCCGTCCAGGGCCCGGGCAGGAAGTTGATGTTCGTCTCCGTCGCGGCCCACGGCTGCGACCACTGCGCGAGAGAGGCCGCGGCGGCGACCATGTCCGGCAGCCGCGGCGGGTTGACGCCCACGAGGCTCAGCAGGAACCCGGCGGTGCGGCCGCCCGCGGCGGACCCGCCCTCGACGTCGCGCGCCCCGGCGCCGCCGACGTGCCGCAGCTCGGCCGCGACGAACGGCGACCCGCTGCCCGGCCCGAGCTCGGCGAGGAACCGGTCGAGGAACTCCTCGTCCACCTCCCGCAGGCCCGCGCCGTAGACCCACGACGGCCCGGCGTCCTCCGGGTCCGCGTGGATCGTCGCGACGGCCCTCACGGGCAGCTCGCCCACCGTGTCGGCGAGGGCGGGCGCGAGCGCCCGCAGCGGCGCGGCGAGGCGCTCGCCCTCCGCGGGGTCGCCCGGGTAGGCGAAGCGCAGGGCGAGCACCGTGCGGCCGCGCAGGTGCTCCGCGACGAACGGCAGGTCCGGGAGGGCGAGCACCGCGACCGAGGTCGTGACGTCGTCGGGCGCGGTCGCGGTCCATGCCGCCCAGCCGCGCAGGACGTCCTCGACGTGCGGGGCGTCGAACGTGAGCGACCCCGCGTACAGCGTGCGCAGCGGCACGAGCTCGAGGTCGAGCCGCGTCACGACACCGAGCCCGCCCTTGCCGCCGCGCAGCGCCCAGAACAGGTCCGGCTCGCTGTCCGGGCCCGCCTCGACGACCGACCCGTCGGCGAGCACGACCCGGAAGCCGCGCACCCGGTCCGACGTCAGGCCGTGGCTGCGCGTCAGGGGCCCGTACCCACCGCCGAGCGTGTACCCGACGACCCCGACGGACGTCGACGAGCCCGTGACGGGCGCGAGCCCGTGCTCCGCCGCCGCGTCGACGACCGCGTTCCAGCGCGTCCCGGCACCGATGCGCGCGACGCGCGACGCCGGGTCGACCTCGACGCCCGCGAGACCGCTCGTCCCGAGGACGACGCCGTCCGTGATCGGCGACGACTCGCCGTGGCCCGTCGCGTGCGACCGCACGCGCAGCCCGTGGTGGGCCGCGAACCGCACGGCCTCCACGACGTCGGCCTCCGTCTCCGCGAGCACCGCGACGTCGGGGTCGTGCGCGACGAGCGTGCTGTGCGCGGCGACGGCCTCCGCGGCGGTCGGGCCGCCGTCGGGCAGGTCGCCCCGCGCGAGGACGCGACCCGTGACGCGGTCCCGCAGCGCGGCGACGTCGGTGGGCGAGAGCGTGGTGGAGGCGGTCATGGTGCTGGTCCCCTTCGTCGCGGTGTGCGCGCTGCACGGCCGGAGGTGCGGTCAGGTCACCTGGACGACGACGCGCGGGCACGGTCTGTGACGTGCCCGAGGGGTAGGGAGGGTGCCGCCTCAGGTTCGTGGCGTCCCGGCCAGCGGCAGCCAGTCGAGGACGTCCTGGATGGTGCGGTCCCAGAAGCCCCACTCGTGCGTCCCGGGCGAGAACTCCGACCGCAGCGCCACGCCGGACTCATCGGCCACCCGCTCGAACGCCCGGTTGCCGTCGACGAGGAAGTCCTCCGTCCCGCACGCGAGGAACAGCTCGGGGAGGTCGGCCGTGCGGCCCTCGGCCGCGGCGCGCCGCAGCAGGGCGAGCAGGTCGTCGTCCGACCCGGCGATCTCGCGGTCGCCGAACACGCGCTCGATGTCCGGCAGGCGCCGCTCGCGGTACGACTCGTCGGCGAGGTCGAGCACGCCGGACAGGCTCGCCGCCGCCGCGAACCGCTCGGGGTGCCGCAGGGCCCAGCGGAACGCGCCGTACCCGCCCATCGACAGCCCCGCGACGAACGTGTCCTCGCGGCGCGTCGACACGCGGAAGAACTGGTCGACGAGGCTCGGCAGCTCCTCGGACAGGAACGTCCAGTAGCGGTGCCCGTGCACCTCGTCGGCGTAGAAGCTGCGCTCCACGCGCGGCATGACGACGGCCAGCCCGCGGTCGGCGACGTACCGCTCGATCGACGTCCGGCGCGTCCAGATCGTCTCGTCGTCGCTCATGCCGTGGAGCAGGTAGAGCACCGGGGCGCCCTCGGCGCGGGCGCTCGCCGACCCGGCCATGCCGATCTGGGTCGTCGTGGCCTGGGGGAGCACGACGGTCATCGACGTGCTCACCTCGAGCACGTCGGAGTAGAAGCTGCAGCGGACGAGAGCCACGGGTCGCCTCCCGGCGGGGTCGGACGGGCCGCCGGCGGTCCGCGGCGGCGGACCCAGTCTGCCCTCCGGACGGGCGGCGGCCGCTCAGCCGCGCAGCGCGTCCAGGAGGCGCTGCACGGACGACCCCAGACCCCAGCGCTCGCCGAGCTCGGCGAGCGCGTCCGGGTCGGCCGGGGCGGTGGGCAGCGCGTCGTCGACGTCGCCCAGCGGGGCGTCGGGCGCGACGCGCACGACGAGCGGGGCGACCTCCAGGTACGGGGCCGCCTCGGTCAGCCGGCGCCGCTGGGTCGCCGTCAGACCCGGGTCGCCCGCGTCGCGCGCCGCGAGCACGCCCGCGAGGTCGCCGTACCTCTCGAGGAGCGCGACCGCCGTCTTCTCGCCGATGCCGGGGACGCCCGGCAGGCCGTCGCTCGGGTCGCCGCGCAGCACCGCCATGTCCGCGTAGGCCGCCCCCGTCGGGACGCCGTACCGCTCGCGCAGGCGCGCCTGGTCGACGACGTCGAGGTTCTTCACGCCCTTCGTCGGGTAGAGGACGCGCACGCCCGCGGCGTCGTCGACGAGCTGGAACAGGTCGCGGTCGCCCGTGACGACCTCGACCGCCGCCCGGCCCGACGGGTCCGGCGTCGCGCCCGCCGCCGCACGGCGCGCGACCTCGCGCGCGGTGAGGGTGCCGATGATGTCGTCCGCCTCGTAGCCCGCCGCCCCGACGCGGGCGATGCCCAGCGCCGCGAGCACGTCGACGATGACCGGCACCTGCGCGACGAGCTTCTCCGGGACCTCCTCGACGCCCGTCGTGCCCGGGACGACCTCCGCGACGCGGTGCGCCTTGTACGAGGGGATCGCCTCCACCCGGAAGGCCGGGCGCCAGTCCACGTCCCAGCACGCGACGAGGCGCGTCGGACGACGGTCCGTGACGAGCGTCGCGATCATGTCGAGCAGGCCGCGCACCGCGTTGACGGGCGTGCCGTCCGGCGCCTTGATCGAGTCCGGCACCCCGAAGAACGCCCGGAAGTACAGGCTCGCGGTGTCGAGCAGCATGAGCTCGCCGCCGGGGGTGGCTTCGCTGCGCGCGGGGGCGCCCTCGTCCGTGCTCTGCGTCATGCGGTCATCCTGCCGCACGGCCCCGACACCGGTCTCCCCGGGGAGCGTCGCGCCTGCCCGGCCTGGCCGTCGGGCGGCGCGAGCGGTTCACTGGTGCTCGGAGGTGAGCGACATGTCCACGACGACGCGACGAGCAGCCGGCACGGCCGTCGCCCTCGCGGTGCTCCTGCTCCTGGGGGCGTGCGCGGCCGGGCCGAACGTCGCCGCGAACCCCGGGGGCTACGGGTTCTGGTGGGGCCTGTGGCAGGGCGCGATCCTGCCGGTGACGTTCATCGTGTCCCTCTTCACGGACACGGTGAGCATCTACGAGGTCGACAACAACGGGACCTGGTACGACGTCGGGTTCGTGCTGGGCATCGCGCTCTTCTCCGGCCCTGCGATCGCGCTGCGCGGCCGACGGTCCTGACGAGCGGGAGTCACCCCTCGGCCGGGGCGGTGCCCCGCGCACGGCCGGAGACGAGGAAGATCGCGAGGATCCCGACGAGGACGAACACGACGTTGAAGGTGCCCGCGATCGCGTTCAGCGCCTCGGAGCCGGAGCTCGCGCCGTGTGCGTCGACGCCGTCCGTCGCGAGGAACGTCGTCGGGTCGGTGGCCGCGTGCAGGAGGATCGCGGGCACGATGCTGCCGGTGACACGCATGGAGAGGTACATCATCGTGCCGAAGCCGAACGCGTAGACCACCGTGGTGCCCACGAGCAGGAGGTTCTGCCCCGAGACGAGGTTCGTCGTGTGCAGGAGGCCGAACAGCAGGGACGACAGCACCATCACCGCCTTCTCGCCGTACCCGGCCCGGCGGAGCATCGTGACGGCGACGCCGCGCGTCAGGACCTCCTCGGCGAACCCGACGCACAGGCCGAGCGCGAGGACGGTGAGGACGACTGTGACGTCGTAGGCGCCCCAGTCCGTCGCCGCGAGATGGAGCGCGACCGGGACGAGCACGAGGACGACCGCGACCCACATCCACGGTCGGCCCGCGACCGGCTGCGGCCCGAACACCTCGCGTCGCCACCGGACGGTCCGCAGGAAGACGACGAGCAGCAGGCCCATGACGAGGATCGGCAGCAGCAGCCCGAAGAACACGGTGCCGGACGAGTCGAGGAGCTCCTCGCCGCTGCCCGGCCCCAGCCGGGTGAGCCCGACGAGCCACCCGACCCCCAGATACACCGCGATGTAGAGGACCGCGAACAGGAAGGCCCGCCACCAGCCGCCGCGGTCCCAGAACCGTTGCCAGCCGGACCGGGGGCCGGCCTCCTCGATCGATCCGGTCAGCTCGGTCATCGTGTGCCTCGCTCGTCGTCGGACGACCGTCGCCGACGGCCGGTCGGTGCGGACGGCGCCACCGACAGGGGCGAGCGTAGGGACAGGAGGACGGGAGCGCGCGGCGAAGCGGCGCTCAGCTCCCCGCGGTCTCCGTGAGCGACCGTGCGACGCGGGCGAGGGCGCCCGGGACGAGCGAGTAGTACGCCCAGCGGCCGCGCTGCTCGCGGGTCAGCAGGCCGGCGTCGACCAGGATCTTGAGGTGGTGGCTGACGGTCGGCTGGGAGAGCCCGACCGGCCCGGTGAGGTCGCACACGCACGCCTCGTGCCCCTCCTGGGCAGCGACGATCGCGAGGAGCTGGACCCGCGTCGGGTCCGCCAGGGCCTTGAAGGTGCGCGCGAGCTCGCGCGCAGCATCGGGGTCTGCCGCCCCGGTGGCGGCCGGGCCGCAGCAGCCGGGTGCGCCGCGCGGGGGCGCCGGGGGCAGCGTGGCCGTCGTCATGCGGCCATCCTGCCACACATTGACACTCATCGATGGGTGGTCCACGATGCTCGCATCGATAACCTTCAATGCGAGGAGTGCTCATGGTCGAGGTGGGGCGGGACGAGCTCCCGGTCGTGGTGATCGGTGCAGGTCCGGTGGGTCTGGCCGCGGCGGCGCACCTGCTGGAGCGCGGGCTGGAGACGATCGTGCTCGAGGCCGGCGACGGGCCGGGTGCGGCCGTGGCGTCGTGGGGCCACGTGCGGTTGTTCTCGCCGTGGCGCTACGACGTCGACGCCGCCGCGCGGCGCCTGCTGGAGGCGACGGGGTGGGTGGAGCCGGATCCGGACGCGCTGCCCACCGGCGGGGAGCTCGTGGGGCGCTACCTGGCTCCGCTGGCCGCGACGCCGCAGATCGCGCCCCGACTGCGTACCGGCACGCGAGTGGTGTCGGTCGCCCGCGACGGTGCGGACAAGACACGCTCCCTCGGCCGGGAGCGGCGCGGGTACCGGGTGCGGACGGTGGACGCCGGCGGCACGGTGACCGACGTGCTGGCCCGCGCGGTGATCGACGCGTCGGGGACGTTCTCGACGTCGAACCCGCTGGGGGTCTCGGGTCTTCCGGCCGTGGGCGAGGAGGAGTCGGCTGCGTTCGTCACCGGACCTCTCCCGGACGTGCTCGGCACCCGGCGCGACCGGTTCGCAGGCAGGGACACCCTCGTCGTCGGGATGGGCCACTCCGCGGCGAACACGCTCCTGAACCTCGTCGAGCTCTCCGAGTCCGAGCCCGGCACCACGATCACGTGGGCGATCCGCGGTGGTTCCGCGCGTCGCCTCTTCGGCGGTGGAGCCGACGACGAGCTCCCTGCGCGAGGCCTGCTCGGCACGCGCCTGCGGGCCGCCGTGGAGGCTGGGCGGCTGACGCTGCTCACGCGCGTCTCGATCGAACGCCTCGTCCCCGGTGCCGGAACCGTCCAGGTGCTGGGGACCGTGCGCGACGGGGCGCTGAGCCTCGAGGTGCACCAGATCGTCGACGCGACCGGCTTCCGGCCGGACCTGGACATGCTGCGCGAGGTGCGCCTCGACCTGGACCCGGTCGTGGAGGCACCTGCGGCGCTCGCTCCGCTCATCGACCCGAACCAGCACTCCTGCGGCACCGTGCCGCCGCACGGCGAGCAGGTGCTGTCCCACCCGGACGACGGGTTCTACCTCGCGGGCATGAAGTCCTACGGACGCGCTCCGACGTTCCTGCTCGCCACCGGCTACGAGCAGGTGCGCTCGATCGCGGCGGCGCTGGCAGGGGACCGGGCTGCGGCCGACGCGGTCGAGCTGGACCTCCCTGCGACCGGAGTCTGCTCGACCGACCTCGCCCTGGAGGCGGACGGCGCGGGCACGAGCGGGTCGTGCTGCGGCACCGCGCCGGCGGCGCCGCAGCCGGTCGTCCTCGGGGTCGGGGCACCGGCCGAGGTCGGGTTCGCGACCGGCGTCGTGCACGGCCGCTCGGGCGACGCAGACCACCCGTGAGCGACAGGCCTCGCGTCGCTCCTGTGCGGGACCGGCGCTCGGCCGACCCCTCAGCTCTGCGAGAGGCGGACCGGGGCGACACCGAGCTCGTCGAGCAGGGTCAGCACGCGCCTGCGGATCTCGTCGCGGATCGGGCGCACGGACTCGATGTTCTGCCCGGCGGGGTCGGCCAGGGCCCAGTCCTCGTAGCGCTTGCCGGGGAAGATCGGGCACGCGTCGCCGCAGCCCATGGTGATCACGACGTCGGACGCCTGGACCGCGTCCGTCGTGAGGACCTTGGGCTGCTCGGCGCGGAGGTCGATGCCCTCCTCGAGCATGGCCTCGACGGCGACGGGGTTGACCTGGTCGGCCGGGGCGGACCCGGCAGAGCGGACCTCCACGGCGCCGCCGGACAGGGCGCGCAGGTACCCGGCGGCCATCTGGGAGCGGCCGGCGTTGTGGACGCAGACGAACAGGGCGGACGGCTTCGAAGCGGTGTCGGTCATGGTGGTCTCCGGTGGCTCAGGGTGCGGGCAGGTCGAGGTCGGGCAGGAGCTCGGCGAGCAGTGCGCGCACGCGGGTGTCGAGCTCGTCGCGGATCGCGGCGACCCCGGCCGGGGAGGCCAGGGCTGGGTCGCCCACGAGCCAGTCCTCGTACCGCGTGCCGGGCAGGACCGGGCACACGTCTCCGCAGCCCATCGTGACGACGACGTCCGCGGCGCGGACGGCGTCGTCGGTCAACGGCTTGGGGAACGCGTCGTCGGCGGTGATGCCGAGCGCGGTCAGGCTCTCGCGCACGCCCTCGTGGATGTCGGACGCGGGCGCCGACCCCGCGGACCGGACGACGACCCGGTCGCCGGCGTAGCGGCGCAGCAGGGCGGCGGCGAGCTGGGAGCGTCCGGCGTTGGCGACGCAGACGAACAGCACCTGCGGTCCCGTGTCCGCGGGGCGGGTCAGGTCGCTCAGCCGCTGGCGGGCGAACCGTTCCGTGAGCGGCACCAGGTGGGCCGAGACCTTCGCCGAGCGGGCCAGGTCGGTGTACGACTCGCGGACCACGCGCTGCACGACGTCGAACCGCACGTCGGCGAAGGTCCCGGCCAGGTCCTCGGCCAGGTGGTCGAGGGCGGCGTCGACGTCGTCGAGCCCCGCAAGGACGGTCGCGCCGTGCCTGGCGCCGAGCGCCGCCGGGGCGAAGGACTCCAGCAGCGTCGTGACCGCGGTCGTGTACCCCGGCGCGACGCGGTACCAGACCCAGGTGCCGCGTCGCTCGGACGTCAGCACCCCGACGTCGCGCAGCACCTTCAGGTGGTGCGAGACGGTCGGCTGCGAGACGTCCGTGAGCGAGGCGAGGTCGCACACGCACGCCTCACCGGCCGTGGAGGTCGCGATGAAGGAGAGCATGCGCAGCCGCAGCGGCTCGGCGAGGGCCTTGAGCGTCGTGGCGACGGCGCCCGCGACCTCGGTCCCGATCGCGTGCGCCTCGACCTGCGGCGTGCAGTCGGTGTCCGTGACGGTCATCGGCAGGGGAGCGGTGGTCATGGCCTCACCTCTTCCAGCTCTCGTGCTCGGGTCGGGTCGGCGTAGGGGTCGATGGCGAACCAGCGGCGTGCGAGCCACAAGGAGACGTAGACGAGACCGACCAGGACGGGGACCTCGATGAGCGGACCGACGACTCCGGCCAGGGCCTGGCCGGAGGTCGCACCGAACGTGGCGATGGCGACGGCGATCGCGAGCTCGAAGTTGTTGCCCGCCGCGGTGAACGCCAGCGTCGTGGTGCGCGCGTACCCCAGGCCCAGGGCCTTGCCGGTCACTACCCCGATGCCCCACATGACGGCGAAGTACACCAGGAGCGGCAGCGCGATGCGGGCGACGTCGAGCGGGTGGGAGGTGACGGCCTCGCCCTGCAGGGCGAACAGCAGCACGATCGTGAACAGCAGCCCGTACAACGCCCAGGGTCCGATCACCGGGAGGAACCGGTCCTCGTACCAGGCGCGGCCCTGGGCGCGCTCCCCGACCAGGCGCGAGGCGAACCCGGCGGCCAGCGGGACGCCGAGGAACACGAGCACGTTGAGCGCGATCTGCCCCACCGACACGTCCAGGCCCTGGGTGTCCAGGCCCAGCCACGCGGGCAGCACCGTGAGGTAGAAGTAGCCGAGCAACGAGAAGGCGACGACCTGGAACACGGAGTTGATGGCGACGAGCACCGCCGCCGCCTCCCGGTCCCCGCACGCCAGGTCGTTCCAGATCACGACCATGGCGATGCACCGGGCCAGGCCGACGACGATCAGCCCGGTGCGGTACTCGGGCAGGTCCGGCAGGAAGGCCCACGCCAGGGCGAACATCAGCGCCGGCCCGACCAGCCAGTTCAGGACCAGCGAGGACGCCAGGAGCCGCTTGTCGCCGGTGACCGCACCCACCCGCTCGTAGCGGACCTTGGCCAGCACCGGGTACATCATCACCAGCAGGCCGACGGCGATCGGGAGGGAGATCCCGCCGACCTCCAGCGCGTCGAGCGCGTCGGACACGGCGGGGACGAACCTGCCGAGGGCCAGGCCGACGAGCATCGCCAGCCCGATCCACAGCGGCAGCCACCGGTCGAGCGCCGACAGCCGCGCCCGCGGTGCCGTGCCGGGGGTGCTCACGGGAGTGCCGGACCGTCGGGGGCGGCGATCCGGAGGCACCGTGTTTGCATCGACATGCTTCTATATTGACAGGTCTCGATGCAGGTGCCAAGCGTCCCTCCTGCGCAGGAGCGGCTCGCTCAGCTCTCGGAGCACCCTGCGCCGTGGCACTGGCATGCTCGTGCCGTGACCGACCACGTCCTCCGCCCCGCCCGCCCCGACGACACGGACGCGCTGGTCGGCGTCTGGCGGCGCGCCGTCGAGGCGACCCACGACTTCCTCGGACCCGACGACGTGCGCGAGCTCGAGACCGCGGTGCGGGACGAGTACCTGGGCGCCGTCGACCTGACGGTCGCGGAGGTCGACGGCCGGGTGGTCGGGTTCGTCGGGACCGTCGGGCACCGGGTCGAGATGCTGTTCGTGGACCCCGCGCTGCACGGGCGAGGGACCGGCCGCGCGCTGCTCGACGCGGTCGGGCGCGGCCTCCCGGTCGTCGAGCTCGACGTCAACGAGCAGAACCCGGGCGCGCTGGCCTTCTACCGGGCGCTCGGGTTCGAGGTCACCGGGAGGTCCGAGACGGACGACCAGGGGCGCCCGTTCCCGCTGCTGCACCTGCGTCGCGAGGCCTGACGCCGTCACGCGACCGATGAGCCCGCGGGCCGCGGGCGGTCGACCCTGGGGAGAGCGGGCACCGGCCCGCGCGACCCCAGGAGGAGACATGCTCGACACGGCGTTCAGCGGGTTCTCGGTCAACGACGTCGACGCGGCGCGGCGGTTCTACGCCGACGACCTCGGCCTCACCGTCAGCGGGGACGACATGCTCTGGCTCGAGATCGGCGGCGGTGCGCGCGTGCTCGTCTACCCGAAGGGCGAGGCCCACGCCCCGGCGTCGTTCACGGTGCTGAACTTCCCGGTCGCCGACGTGCCGGGCACGGTCGCGGCGCTCCGCGAGCGCGGCGTGGAGTTCGAGCGCTACGCGGGCACGCCCGTCGAGACGGACGACGACTTCGTCTTCCGCGGCGGCGGCCCGCTCATCGCGTGGTTCACCGACCCGGCGGGCAACGTGCTGTCGATCATCCAGGACGACGACGCCTGACGCGTCAGCCGCCGCCCAGCCCTTCCTCGCGCGCCCGGACGATCGCGGCGGCGCGGTCGCGGACGGCGAGCTTGGCGAGGACGTTCGCGACGTGGTTGCGCACCGTCTTGGGGCTCAGCACGAGCCGCCGGGAGATCGACGCGTTGTCGAGACCGGCCGCGACGAGGTCGAGCACCTCGCGCTCGCGGTCGGTGAGCTGGGGGAACGGCGCGCGCACGGCGGAGCGCCCGCCCACGACGTACGCCATCGCCCGGTCGGCGACGGACGGGGAGAGGATCATCGCGCCGTCGGCCACCGCGCGGACGGCGCGCTCGACCTCCGCGGGGCTCGCGGACTTCACGAGGAACCCGCGCGCCCCCGCGCGCACGGCCGCGACGACGGCGTCCTCGTCCTCGTGCATCGTCACGACCAGCACGCGCGCGGCCGGGTCCGCGCGCACGAGGTCGCGGGTCACGTCCACGCCCGACCCGTCGCCGAGGTCGAGGTCCAGGAGCACGACGTCGGCCCACGCCCCGGCGCCTTCGGTGCCACCGGGGCCCAGACCGAGCAGCGCCCGCGCCTCGGCCGTCGACGCCGCGCTCCCCACGACGCGCACGCCGTCGAACGAGTCGAGCAGCGCGGCCATGCCGAGCCGGAACACGGGGTGGTCGTCGACGACCGCGACCCGGATCACGACGCCGCCCCGCGCGCGAGCGCCCCGACCGGGACCAGCGGGAGGGTGGCGCGGACCCGCGTGCCCGGGCGCTCGCCGTCGGCCCGCAGCGCGGTGACGTCGAGCCGCCCGCCGAGCTCGTCGGCCCGCTCCCGCAGCGACCGGGAGCCGACGCCGGCGACCGCGTCCGGCGCGACGCCCCGCCCGTCGTCCTCGCACGTGACGACCAGCACGCCGTCCCCGAGCAGGACCGTCAGGCGGCACTCCTGCGCCCCGGAGTGGCGGGCGGCGTTGACGACGCTCTCGCTCGCGATCGCGTACGCGGCCGCGGCGACGCGCGGGTCGAGGCCGACGCACGGGTCGCAGCGCACGTCCACGACGAACCCGCCGAGGGCCTGCCGCCCCGCGAGCTCGCCGAGCGCGACCTCCAGACCGTGCTCGTCGAGCGACGGCGGCAGGAGGCTGCGCGACAGCGCGCGCACGTCCTCGACGCGCTGCGCCACCTCGACCCCCAGGGCGTCCAGCACCGCGGCCGCGGCCTCGGGGTCGGTCCGCAGCGTGTTCCGCGCGCCCTGGAGCCCGAGGCGCAGGCCCACGAGCCACGGCCCGACGCCGTCGTGCAGCTCCCGGCGGATCACGCGCCGCTCGGCGAGGCGCGCGCGGGTCGTGGCGTCGCGCGCCTCCTCGAGCTCGTGCGCGCCCCGCGCGAGCGCGAGACCGGCGCCGAGCACGGGCAGGAGCTGCTCGAGCGCGTCCCGCGTCCGGGCGTCGAGCCGCTCGCCGGCCCGCGCGACGACGTAGACCCGGCCGAGCACCCGACCGCCGTGCTCGACGGGGAGCGTGACGGCGTCCCCCACCGGATAGCTGCCGGGACCCGCCCAGGGCGCCGGGCCCGCGGGGCTGGCGGACGCCGTCGGGCCGGGTGCGGACCGCTCGATCGTCACGCTCTCCAGGCGCAGCGCCTCGCGCACGCCGACGGCGAGGCTCACGACGAGGTCGTCGGCCGTCGACGCGGACGACAGGTGGCGGCCGACGCTCAGGGCCGCCCGGCCCGGATCGTTGCCCTCCCCGTAGACGAGCGTGCGCACGCGGTGCCGCAGCCACGTGTGCAGGGGCTGCACCGCGAGCGCGACCCCGACGGCCGCGACGACCTGCGCGGCGGGGCCGTCGACGACGGTCGTCGCGAGCACGACCACCACCGCGTAGACGACGGCGAGACCGACCGCGAGCATCGCGGCGACGGTCGCGCGCGACAGCACGAGGTCGATGCCCCACAGCCGGTTGCGCAGCACGCACACGAGGATCGCGGCGGGGAACAGCGCCTGGCACGCGAGATGCGTGAGGGGGAGCGCGAGGAGCACGTCCGGGTCGGCCCACGTGCCGAGCAGCGGGAGGAACGACAGCGCCATGAGTGCGGTCCCGAGCGCGAGGAGGCCCAGCCCGCGGCGCTCCTCCGCCGGCCCGCGGAACCGGCGCCACGCCGTCGCGCCCGCGGTGACGAGCCCCATGACGACGACGCCGACGATCGCGGGGCGCGGGTCGTCGGAGGGAGCGAGGAAGAAGGCGGTGATGGACGCGACGCCGCCCGCGACCCCGCACCACGCGCCCGCGCCGAGCCGCCCGCCGCGCACGAACCACGGCACGAGGACGAAGAGCCCGACCGTGCCCGGCACCCACGCCCACCCGTAGGCGTCCGCGAGCGGCGTGAGCGGAGGCAGGCCGGGGTGGGTCGACGCGTAGCTGCGCCACCCGCCGCCCAGGGCCGCGACCCCGCCGCCGAGCGCGGCGAGCGCCACGAGCCACCCGACGACGTGGGGCCGCCGCACGAGGATCACCGCCGCGACCGTGCCGTAGACGAGCGCGACCGTCGCGTCCACGACGACGAACAGCAGGTCGCCCAGCAGGAGCGGGACGCCGGACGTGAGCTGGAGCGCGAGCGCGGACACGCCGAGCACCCAGGCGAGGACGCCGATCGTCCAGCCCGTGCGGGGCATCCCGGCGCGGCCGGGCCCGGGCTCGGCCACGGGCCCACGGTAGGGCCGCGGCACGCGCGGCGAGAAGGGTCCGGGCGGGAGATCACCCGGCCGCGGACGACGGCGAGATCGGCAGTCCCGTGCCGGATCGGCGGTCCAGACCGCCGATCCCGACCGGACCCGCCGATCTCGTCGTGCCTCGCCGATCTGGCGCGTCGTGCTCAGCGCCGGTCCCCGAGGGCGAAGCCGAGCGCGGTGACGAGGAGCCAGATCGGGCCGACGAACCCCGCCATGTACTGCAGCGGCGACACGCCCGTGAGGAGCGCGAGCCCGCCGAGCACGAACCCGACGACGCCGAGCCAGCGCGGTGCGGCCGCGTGCCGCAGCGCCGCGACGCCGAGCGCGACGCCCGCGACGCCCGCGCCGACCCACAGCCACGGGATCGTCGCGACCCAGTCGCTGTAGAACGCACCCGACTCCGGGACGATGAGCGCCGTGTCGCCGAGGCCGAACAGGAACTGCGTGTCGAGGCCCGAGCCCAGCAGCCCGGCGACGGAGACGAGCACGAGCCCCCAGCCCGCGACCGTCGGGAGGATCGACCCGGCGGGAGCCTGCCCGTCGAGCCGCCGCTTGAGCCCGGCGGCGAAGACGAGCACGAGCAGCGCGCACGCGATCGTCGCGGTGTGGAACACGATCTGCGTGCCCGTGCGGCCGGAGAGGTCGGCGACGATCGCCTCCGCGTCGCCCGCGGTCTCCTCCCAGTTGATGCCGAGCGCCATCGAGGACTGGATCGAGACCAGGCCGAGGACACCGGCGACGACCCCGGTCCAGGCCCACGCGCGGGGCGTCGTGCCGCGGGCGCGGCGGGGCGTGCCGTCGGCGACCGCCGACGGCGTGGTGAGCGAGCTGTCCTGCATGGGACGACCTTCCGTTCGAGGCCGCCTCCCGCGGCCGGGGCCCGTCACGCGGTGCGACGGCCCCCGCAGCGTCGGCCGGGCGGCGTCCCGGGTCCCAGGGGCAGGTGTCCCGACCTCCCGGGCAGGTCGCACGGGGCGGGCTCCCGCGCCGCACCAGCGGTTGCGGAACCTCCCGCGCGGCGGGACGGTTGCGGCATGATCCGGTTCCTGCTGAGCTTCGCGATCAACGTGGTCCTCGCCGCCGTGGGCCTCCTCGTCGCCGCGAACGTCTTCGACGGCGTCACGGTGCACGCCTCCGGGTTCACGGTCGCCGTCCTCGTGTTCGCGGTGGCCCAGGGGGTGCTCGCGCCCTTCGTGTTCAACGTCGCGCGCAAGTACGCGTCCGCGGTGCTCGGCGGCATCGGCCTCGTGTCGACGTTCCTCGCGCTGTGGATCGCGACGCTCGTGGGCGACGGCCTGGAGATCTCCGGCGCCTCCACGTGGATCGGGGTGACGGTCGTCGTCTGGCTGATCAGCGCGCTCGGCGGCTGGCTCCTCGGGTGGCTCGTCCTCACCCGCTGGTGGGACCGCCGCCAGGAGGACAAGCGGATCCGCGAGGCGACGACCCGCGGCTGACGACGCCGGCGGCGGTCACCGCGCCCTGCGGTCACCGCGCCCTGCGGTCGCCGTGCCCGGTCGTCGTCGGGTCGGCCGCCGGGGCGAGCGCGGGGAACTCGGGGGTGCCCGGGGGGACCTCCACACGCAGGGGCCGCATCGAGCGGGCGACGAGCCACAGCGGCAGGACGGCCACGCAGAGCACCGGGAGCAGGTGGACGTCGCCGACCGTCACGGCCGCCATGAAGAGCGCGAGCCAGCCGTCGCGCGCCACGACGAGGACGGCGCCCAGCACGCCGGCGGAGACGGCGATCGCGGGCGGGACGGCGGGCACGAGGGACGACGCCGAGAGGCCCAGCGCGACGCCGATGAACACCGCCGGGAAGATGCGGCCGCCGCGGAACCCGGCGGCCGCCGCGACGACGAGGGCCGCGACCTTGACGACGGCCATGAGCAGGATCGTGGACCAGGCGAACGTGTCGGCCTGCTGCGCGAGCTCCTTCATCTCGTCGAGGCCCTTGAACAGCGTGAGCGGCCCGCCGAGGACCCCGAGGAGCCCGAGGGCGAGCCCGCCGGCGCCGAGCGCCAGCACGGGGCTGCGCAGGCGGTGGAACAGCGCGTGCACGACCGGGAGGGCGACCACCGCGAGCGCCGTGACGAGGGCGGCGGCGGCGCCGATCAGGACGCTGCTCGCGACGTCGCCGAGGGCCGGACCGGGGTAGTCGGGCAGGTCGACGGAGAACGTCGGGGCCCCGACCGCCGTCATGGTGACGGCGCCTGCCCCGGCCGCGGCCAGCGGCGCGAACAGCCGGTCGAAGAGGGGACCGCTCTGCCCGCCGCGCTCCGCGAAGCTCTCCGTGAGGACGAGCGCGGCGGCGACGGGGGTGGCGAACATCGCGCCGATGGTCCCGGCCAGCGCCAGACCGACGGCACCCGCGACGGGCACGCCGAACCGCGGGCGGCAGAGGAACCACGCGGCGAGCGCGACGTTGAGGGCGATGATCGGGTTCTCGGGCCCGAGGCTCACCCCGCCGGCGAGGCCGAGGACGAGGGCGAGCGCGAGACCGGGCAGGGCGCGCAGGGGGAGCGGCTCGGAGACGAGCTCCGTCGTCGCCGGGTCGATGCCGGCGTGCCCCGGGGCCCACCGGACCGTGACGCCCACGAGCAGCCCGGTGACGGTGAGCACGAGGACGGTCCACCACGTGCGTGTGCTCGCGATCCCCCACGCCTCCGGCAGCCGGTCCCACACGAGGTGCTGGATCCACGTCGCGAGCTCGGAGAGCGCGAGCAGCGTCAGGGCGCTGACGACCCCGACGACGAGGGCCGGCACCACGGACCGCAGGAGGCGACCCGACGTCGTGGCGGCTGCCGGCGCGTCGGACACACGGGAAGAGAACCACGCACCCGACCGCACCGCATCCGGAGCCGCGGCGCCGCGCCCCGGCCCCCGTGGGGTCCTCGCGCTCGCCGCGCGCGACCCGGGAGGCGGGGATACGTTCGACGCGTCACGGGGCGCGACGGCGCGCCCCCGCCGAACGAACGATCCGGATCGAGGTCTGACGTGGCAACGCTCACCGTGTGGAAGTTCGACACCCCCGAGGGCGCCCAGCGCGCCGAGGACGCGCTCCTCGCCCTCCAGAAGCAGGAGCTCATCCAGGTGCAGGACGCGGCCACCGTGTCCTGGGAGGAGGGCAAGAAGAAGCCGAAGACCCGCCAGGGGAACAACACGACCGCCGTCGGGGCGCTCGGCGGCACGTTCTGGGGCCTGCTGTTCGGGCTCCTGTTCTTCGTCCCGCTCCTCGGCGCGGCGATCGGCGCGGCGTCCGGAGCCATCGCCGGCGCGCTGACGGACGTCGGCATCGACGACGACTTCATCGACTCCGTGCGCAGCAAGGTCACCCCGGGCACGTCCGCGCTGTTCGTCCTCACGTCGGGCGCTGTCGTCGACCGCGTGCACGAGGCGCTGCAGGCCGAGGGGATCCACGGCGAGCTCGTGCAGACGAACCTCTCCGCCGACGAGGAGGCCAAGCTCCGCGCGGCCTTCGACGAGAACGCCTGAGCGCTCCCCGACCCGCGAGCCCGCGCCGTTCCCCCCGGGAGCGGAGCGCCGCGCTCAGTCGATGCCCTCGGCGCGCCGCTCGTCGACCGTGCGCTCGGCCTCGAGGTTCGCCTCGCGGTTGCGGCGTCGGCGGCGGGCGGTGCGACCCTCGTCGTCCTTGCCCTTCCCGTCTCCCCTCCCGCTGCCCTTGCCCTTGCCTGGCGTGTGGCCCTCGGAGTCCGGGTCGTGGAGCATGTGCGACTCGATGAGCTCGTGCCGCTGGAGGTAGGTGTTCCCGACGGCCTGGATCGTCGCGGCGATGGGCAGGGCGAGGAACGCGCCCAGCGCACCGAACACCGCGCCGAACGCGAGCACGACGACGAAGCTCACCGCCGGGTTCATCTCCAGCGCCCGGGCGGAGACCTTGGGGGAGAAGTACAGGTTCTCGAGCTGCTGGTAGCCGATGATGAACGCGAGCACGCCCAGGGCCTGCGGCAGCCCTTGCGACGTGAGCGCGACGGCGACGGGCAGCGCGCCGCCGATGTAGGTCCCGATCGTGGGCACGAACTGCGAGACGACGCCCGTGAACACCGCGAGCGGCAGGGCGTACGGCGTCTGGAGGATCAGCAGGAAGACGAACGTGAACACGCTCGACAGCGCGGCGAGCACGATGCGCGAGTTGATGAAGTCCGACACCTTGACCTGGGTGATCTCCCAGAGGCGCAGCACCTCCTCCTGCCGGTTCGGCGTGAGCCAGCGGCACACGGCCGCGCGGAACCGCGGTCCCGCCGCGAGGAGGTAGTAGGTGACGAGGAGGATCGTCAGGCTCGCGAAGACGCCGCCGACGATCGTCGTCGTCACGACGATGGCGCCGGACGCGACGTCGTCGCCGAAGTCGTTGATGACCTGCTTGAGGAGGTCGTCGGAGTCCGGGATGACGACGTCGAAGCGGTCCGCGACGAAGTCCTGGACGCTCGCGTACAGGGCGGGGATCGACTGGACGAGCTGCCCGAGCTGCTGGACGAACAGGTTCCCGAACAGGGCGAGCACGACGAGGATCCCGACGAGCGACCCCAGGAGCGCCACGGCGGCGGCCGCGCCCCGGCGCCAACCGTGCCGCACGAGCCACACGACGATCGGCTCGAGCGCGAGCGCGACGAAGAACGCGATGAGGATGTTGACGCCCAGCGCTTTCAGCTGGCCGAGGGCGTACCAGGCGAAGACGCCGACGAACACCGCGACGACGGCCATCGCGAGCGCGCGCGGCACCCAGCGCGGCGGGCGTCGCGAGTCGTGCTGGACGGGGCGTGTGCCGGCGTCCGGGACGCCCGACCACGGGTCGTCGGTGGAGGGCGGCGTCGTCATGGCCACGAACCTAGCGGGGCGGCCGGGCAGCGGTCCCGGGACGCGCCGACCTTCCGGATGCCGAACCGTGCGGCCGGTGCCACGATCGATCCGCACGCTCGTCCGGTCGAGGCTCCACGGTTCTCAGGAGGATGGCATGGCACGCTCGTCACAGGTGACGGCATGGGTCGGCTGGGTCTGGTTCGCCGGCATCGTGCTCGTCACGATCGGCTTCTTCAACGCCATCAGCGGCCTGGTCGCCGTGTTCTCCCCGAACAGCCTCGTCGGCGTCTCCGACGCGGGCATCGTCGTCCTCGACGTGTCGACGTGGGGCTGGATCCACCTCGTCATCGGGGTGCTGCTCGTCCTCACCGGCTTCGCGCTGCTGTCCGGCAAGGGCTGGGCGCGCATGGTCGCGATCGTGCTCGTCGTCATCAACGCGATCGCACAGTTCACGACCCTGCAGGTCACGCCGTGGTGGTCGCTCGTCACCATCGTGCTCGACGTCTTCGTCCTGTGGGCGCTCGTCGTGCACGGCGACGAGGCCGAGCGCGCCGCACGCTGAACGTGCGGGGCGCGGGCCGGCGACCGATCGGCTGAGAGAACGGAGAGAGCGATGGCCACCTTCACCGTCTGGAAGTTCGACTCCCCCGAGGGCGCGGACGCGGCGTCCCGGATCCTGCACGACTCGGCGTCCGAGCACGCCGTCAAGATCGTCGACACCGCCGTCGTGTCGTGGCCGGAGGGCGCGGCCAAGCCGACGACGCGCCACGGCCACCAGGACGAGTGGCGCGGCACGGGTTGGGGCGCCTTCTGGGGCCTGCTGCTCGGGTCGCTGTTCCTGGTACCCGTGCTCGGTGCCGCGGCCGGGGCGGCGATCGGCGCGTCGACGAAGGCGATGGAGGCCGTGGGGATCGACAAGGACCAGCTCGACCGCATCCGCGAGGGCGTGACGCCCGGGACGTCGGCGCTGTTCGTCGTCACCGAGGACGGCGACCTCGACCGCGTCGGCGAGCGGTTCCACGGGGTCCACGGCACGCTCGTCGCGACGAACCTCACCGACGCCGAGCGGAGCACGCTCCTCGAGACGTTCGGCTGACCCGCGGCACCTCAGTCGTCCAGGCGCTCCGGGAGCCCGAACAGCGGAAACCACGAGGCCGTGTCGAGGAACGCGTTGATGGCCGTGACGCGGCCGCCCTCCGTCTCGACGACCTGGAGCGCCCACGGCTCGTGACCGCCGCCCGCCGCGCGGCGGTACTGGCCGAACCCGAACGTGCCGTTGACCGCGACCGGGACCATGCGCGAGCCCTCGCACTCGTGACCCGGGCCCGTCATCCACGCGACGATGTCCGCCTGGCCGCGCATCCACAGCGGGTACGGCGGCATCGACAGCGTCGCGTCCTCGTGCAGGATCGCGACCAGCGCGTCCATGTCGTAGCGCTCGAACGCGTCGAGGTAGCGCTCGAGCAGGAGCTTCTCCTCGTCGCCGAGGCCCGCGTTCGCCGCGACCGGCGCGGCGGATCCCGTCTCGTCGCCCAGCCCTGAGCTGTCCCAGTGCGCGCGCGCCGCGAGCGTGGCGCGGGCGCGCTGGAGCGCGCTGTTCACCGACGCCACCGTCGTGTCGAGGAGCTCCGCGACCTCGCTCGCCTGCCAGCGCAGCACCTCGCGCAGCAGCAGCACCGCGCGCTGCCGCGGCGGCAGGAACTGGAGGGCCGCGACGAACGCGAGGCGGATGCTCTCCCGCCCCACCGCGACCTGCGCCGGGTCGCCGTCGTGCGGCAGCACCCGGTCGTCGGGGACGGGCTCGACCCACGTCTCCTCCGGCAGCACCTGGCCCAGGTTCTCCAGCTCCGGGGCCTGCGGGCCGCCCAGGCCCATCGGGCGCTCGCGCCGCTTGCGCGCGCCGAGCGCGTCGAAGCACACGTTCGTCGCGATGCGGTAGAGCCACGAGCGCAGGGCCGAGCGGCCCTCGAAGCGGTCGTAGGACCGCCACGCGCGCAGGAACGTCTCCTGCACGGCGTCGTCGGCCTCGAACGACGACCCGAGCATGCGGTAGCAGTAGCCCGTGAGCTCGCGCCGGTGGCCGTCGAGGACGGCGTCCAGGTGCTCGCGGTCGGGCAGCGGGGCGGGGGCGGGCGTAGGGGCGGTGCCAGTGGCGGTCGCGGTGGCGTCGCCGCGCAGGGTCGCAGGGGTGGCGAGGTCGGTCATGGTGCTGCCTCTCAGGACTCGGTCGTCTCGACGTGCACGAGGGGTCACGGGATCGCGCGCGGTGCCCGGGGGGAGTGGCCCACCTCACACACGCTACCGCCGCCCTCCGACACCGCACAGGGGCACCGGACGACCGTCCGGCTCAGTCGTCGAGGTCGAGCTCGAACCACACGGTCTTGGCCGCGTGGCCGTCGGCCGCGCCGCCGTCGGCCGCGTCGTCGTGGAGGCCGACGCCCCAGCGCGACGCGCACCGCTCGAGGAACTGCACGCCCCGGCCGCCCGTCTCCTCCGGCCGCGGCGAGCGCAGCCTCGGCAGCGCGGTCGACCCGTCCTCGACGCCGACCCGCACCACCCGGTGCCCGACCTCGAGCACGGCCCGGACCGGAGCCGTCCCGTGCTGCACCGCGTTCGTGAGGATCTCGCTCGTCAGGAGCATCGCGACGCGGCGCACCGCGGGCGACACGTCGCAGCTCTCGAGCACGTCGTCGACCCACCGCCGCGCGGGGCCGATCGCCGCCGACGTGTGCTCGACCGGCCGCGTCAGCACGGACGGGCGCCCGGGCGCCGGTGCCCGCGAGACCGTGTGCCGCACGCGCAGGGCGAGGACCGCGACGTCGTCCCGCTGGTCGGCGACCAGGCCGCGGACGAGCGCGTCCGGGAGGGCCGACGTCGCGGTGCCCGCGTGCTCGCCGAGGACGGCCCGCAGGCCGGCGAGGCGCTCGGCGAAGGACGTGCCGCGGCGCTCGACGAGGCCGTCGGTGTAGAGGAGCAGCGTGTCGCCCGGCGCGAGGCGCGTGCGGTGGTCGTGCCGCGACGTGCTCGGCAGCACCCCCAGCATGAGGTCGGGCGCGGACTCGAGCGGGTCGACCGTCCCGTCGGCGCGCAGCACGAGCGGTGGGGGGTGCCCGGCGTTCGACCACGTGAGGTCGAACCCCTGCGGGGTGCGGTCGAGCCGCACGACGACGGCCGTCGCGCTGGAGTGCAGCGCGAGCCCGCGGTTCGCCCGGTCGAGCAGCCGCAGCAGCACGGCGGGCGGCTCGTCCTGGCACCAGGCGAACGTCCGCAGCATCGACCGGAGCTGTCCCATCTGCGCTGCGGCACGCATGTCGTGCCCGGTGACGTCGCCGATCATGAGCACGCACGCGTCGTCGTCGAGCACCACCGCGTCGTACCAGTCGCCGCCGACCTGGTCCGTGCGGGTCGCGGACGCGTACGTCGCCGCGAGCTCCGCACCCCGCACCGGCGGCAGCTCGGTGAGCATCGCGGCCTGGAGGGTCGCCGCGACGCGGTGGCGCTCCTCGAGCAGCCGGACGCGCTCGACCGCGTGCGCGACGTACGAGGCGATCGTCGTCTCCGTCTTTACGGCGTCGTCGTCGAACTCGCGGACCGTGTCCCATGCGAGCGCCACGACGCCCAGGAGGCGGTCGTCCGCGAGGACGGGCACGAACGAGCGCGCCTCGACCGTGTCGGGCGCGATGAGCGACGCGGCCTCGGGGAACCGCTCGCCGTACTGCACGTGGTCACGGAAGAACAAGGGCTCGCGCGTCCGTGCCGCGGTCGACGCGGCGCGGTCCGCGTCCACGCGCATGCGGCGGAACGACGCCGGGACCCCCGGCTCCAGGTGGTCCAGCGTCGTGAACTCGAGGCGGGTTCCGCCGCCGTCGAGCAGCGCGAGCCCGGCGTAGCGCGCGCCGATGGCCGCCCCGACGGCGGCCAGCCGCTCGGCGACGTCGCGGACGGACGTCGCGGCGGCGAACGACTCGGACAGCTCCAGGAGCAGGCGCGACCGCTTGTTCGCCGCGAGCGCGACACGCTGCATGCGCCTCGCGCGGGCCCGCGCCAGGCGCAGCCGGAGCTCGGACGTGCACGCGGACGCCAGGTCCGCGAGCGTCGCCAGCTCGTCGTCCGACCAGGTGCGGGGGCGCGGGTCGAACGCGCACAGCGACCCGACCGCACGGCCCTGCGGGTCGAAGATCGGGAAGCCCGCGTAGGCGACCACGCCGATGTCGTCGACGGCCCGCAGCGTGGCCAGGTGCGGGACGGTGCGCGCGTCCTCGACCACGAGCGGGCGCGCCTCGTTCGCCACGAACTGGCAGAACGTGTGGCTACGCGGGGTCCGGCGCGCCGACTGGTACGGCTCGGGCAGACCGTGCGCGCCGGGCAGCACCGCCTCGTCGTCGAGGACCAGCGTGACGAGCGCCGACGACACCCCGAGCTGCCGGTGCACGAGCCGCGCGAAGCGGTCGAACGACTCGTCCGACGCCGGCTCGGCGAGCCCCGCCTGGACGAGCTCGTGGATCGCCTGGGCGTCGGTCATGGTCCAGTATCACCGGGACGAGCCTGGTCAAACAGCGCAACCCGCCCCACCCGGCGCGGCGTCGGGGGTGAAATCGGACAGAAGGGAACGTCGCGTGCGGGTGCTGCGTGTTCCGCTCGTGAGACGACGACACGACGGCGGCCGCTCCCCGAGCGGGGCGGCACGGTGAGCGCGCGGGACCGCCCGAGGCGGTACGAGCTCGTGCTCGAGCAGGGGGACGGGGTGCGGGAGGACGAGGAGCGCGGGCCTGACGACGGGTGGCCGCCCGAGGTGCTGCTCGAGGTCGACGTGGTCGCCCGCCGCACGCGCGACGAGGAGTTCACCGCGTTCATGCGTGAGGCCCGCGACCCGCTGCACCGCATGGCGTACCTCCTGTGCGGGGACCGGCACCGCGCGGAGGAGCTCACGCAGCACGCCCTGGAGCGCACCTACCGCGCGTGGTCGCGCGCGGCGCAGCGCGACCCGCTCGCCTACGCGCGCCGCGTCCTGGCGAACCTGCGGATCGACACGTGGCGCCGCACCCGGCGCGAGGTGCTCGCCGGGCCGGACGAGCTCTCGTCCGCCGAGCGAGCGGCCCGTCCGGTGGCGCGCGACGGCGGAGCGGGCACGGCCGCGGTCGACGACCGGGACGCCGTCGTGCGCGCGCTGCTCGCGCTCCCGGTCCGGCAGCGGCGGGTCGTCGTGCTGCGCCACCTGCTCGACCTCAGCGAGAACGAGGTCGCGGCCGAGCTCGGCATGCCCGTCGGCACCGTGAAGTCGACGGCGTCGCGCGGCCTCGCCCGGCTCCGCACCCTCCTCGGCGCCCTCGACGAGAGCGCCCCGACGACCAGCGGAAGGACCGCCCGATGAGCCGCGAGACCGGTTCGACCCCCGCCCCGCCCGACGACGACTTCCTCGCGCGGCTGCGACGCACGGCCGACGACGCCGTCCCGCCCTCCACGCTCGACCTCGACGTGGTCCTGCGGTCGAGCCGGCAGCGGCGTCGGTCCCTCGCGGGGGTCGCGGGCGTCGTCGCGCTGGGGCTCGTCGGGACGGGCGTCGTCACGGCGGGCGGCCCCGGCGGCGTGCGCGAGCTCGCGCGCGAAGTCGTCACCGGCTCCCCGGGCTACGAGGTGCTCGTCGCCGAGCCGACCACGGTCGACGTCGCGCCCGGCGTCGTCGCCGTCGCCGAGCCCGCGACGTACCTGCGCGACGACGGCACGTACGTCCTCGACCTCGGCCTCGGCGCGTGGCGCGACGGCGAGCGGTTCCTCGTCGAGTACGACCCGGTACCGGCGGCCAGCGAGAACCCGCGCGGCCTGCGTGTTCTCGCGGGCGACGACGACGACCTCGCCGCCCTGCGCCGGGGCGACGACGCAGGGACCCTCGTGCACGACGGCTTCGAGCACCTGGTGCTGCTCCAGCGCGCCGGCGGGGAGGACGGGCTCGTGCTGAGCGTGCAGTCGTCCAGCACCTCGGCCGGGTCGGACCCGTCGTGGGAGCGCGACCGCCATCAGACGTGGGTAGCCGTGGCCGGGGAGGCACCGGGCGGCACCGGCCCGACGTTCCGGCTCCCCGACGCCTGGGCGGGCGGGCTGTTCCTCAACGCCGCGCTCCTCGGGCCGGAGGCGGGACGGGTGACGGACGTCCGCGGCGTCCTGTCCTCCACGACGTACTCGGACGGCAACAACTACACGCTGGTGACCTGCGGCGAGCCGCTGAGCGACCCGGACCGGGACCCGGGCTGCCGGTCCTCGTACGACCCGCGGACACGGGAGGTCGCGCCTGTCGAGACGCCGCCCTCCGTCCTCGACCGGTCGGTCCTCGACCGCCTCCTCCCGCTCGTGCCCGGGCCTCGGGACGAGCCAGAGACCGCGCTCCGCGCCTGTCTCGCCGCGCGGGAGGCCGAGCCGGACGTGCTGCCGAGCCACTGGGACATCGACCCGGGTGGCGTGGACGGGGACGCCTGGCGACAGTGCCACCTCGACGTGTCTCTGGTCTCGTCGGCGCGCTCCGCGGAGCAGGCCGCCGAGCGCGCGGCGGGACCGTGATCGGCGCGCGGGCGCGGGCACGCTCCCGGCCGGTGCGCCGCGGTGGACGTGGACCCGTCAGGTGCCTCCGCGGGCCCGGAGGTCCGTGACCGCGTGCTCGGCGCCCTGCGCGTCGAGGTAGGTGCCGCCGCGGACCTCGGGGACGAGCGCGGCGTCGGGGCCGGTCGTGAAGCGGTGGACGAGCGGGTGCCCGGTGGGCACGTCGAGGTCCTGGACCTCCTCGGGCGTGAGGTCGTCGACGAGCACGGACAGGGCGCGCAGCGAGTTGCCGTGCCCGACGACGAGCACCGTCTCGCCGTGCAGGAGCCGCGCGCGGGTGGCGGCCCAGAAGGGGCGCAGGCGCTCGACGACGTCCGCGAGGGACTCGGCGTCCGGCCGCAGGGTGGCGCGCGCGGCGTCGGGCAGGCGCAGGAGCGTGTCGTCGACGAGGGCGCGCGCCGGGTCGTCGTCGGCGAGCGGCGGCGGCCGGTGCAGGTACGACCGGCGGTAGCGCCAGTAGGCGGCCTCGCCGTAGTCGCGGCGGACGACGTCGCGCAGCTTGTCGGTGAACGCGCCGTAGTGACGCTCGACGAGCAGCCACTCGACCGCGAGCGGCGGCGGCCCGGGCAGGGCCTCGGCCACGACGGCGGCCGTCGCGGACGCGCGCACGAGCGGCGAGGTCACGACGCGCCGCGGGGCGAGCGCGGGCTCGCGCGCGACGGCGTCCGCGAGGAGCCGCGCCGCGCGGCGTGCCTCGGCGACCCCGACGTCGGAGAGCGGCACGTCGAGCAGCCCGGTGAAGCGGTCGCCCGCGTTGAACGTGCTCTGCCCGTGCCGCACGAGCACGAGCGCCCCGGGTGACGGGTCCACGCGTCAGACCTCGAGCAGCCCGCGCTGGTGCGCGAGCGAGACGGCCTCGGCGCGCCCCGACGCCCCGAGCTTGGCGAGGACGTTCGACACGTGCACGCTCACGGTCTTCCCGGAGATGAACAGGCGCTCGCCGATCTGCCGGTTGGTCAGGCCCTGCGCGACGAGCAGCAGGACCTCCTCCTCGCGCTCGGTGAGGACGGCCGTCGTGGACCGGCGGACGCCGGGCAGGTCGAGGCGACCGCGCCGCCCGAGCGCGCGGACCGCCTCGGCGAGCGGCGCGGCGCCCATGGCCTCGGCCTCCTCGAGCGCCTGCGCCGCCTCGATCTCGGCGGCGTTGCGGTCGCCCGCCCCGAGCAGCGCCTGGGCCCACCGGAACCGGGACCGCGCGACCTCGTACCGGTAGCCGTAGTCGAAGAGGCGCGTCGTCTCCTCCCACAGCGCGGGGTCGTCCGTGCCGGTGAGGCGGGAGTGCTCCGCCGCCGCGCGCGCGAGCCACGCGCGGCCCTCCGGCCCGAGCCGCCCCCCGCGGGGACGGCCGCGCTCGGCGGTCGTGCGGGCGGCGTCGAGCAGCTCGGCCCCGCGGGCGACGAGCTCGCGGACCGTGGCGGCCCCGGCCGCGCCCTGGAGGCGGGCGGCGTCCGCGGCGTCGGCGAGGGCGGCGAGCGCGAGGGCGGAGATCCAGATGCGACCCAGGAAGTAGTCGCTCCACGTGCGGCCCAGGTGGTCGACGAGCTCGACGGCGAGCGCCACCGCCTCGTCGCGACGCCCGGCCCACGTGAGGGCGTCGATCGAGCACCCGCCCGAGATGAGCGCGATCTGCCCGTCCCGGAACCAGTCGCGCCGCAGCGCGGTGCCCCGCGCGATCGCGTCCGCGTCGCCGCGCGCGACGGCGGCGTAGAGCTGGACGCACGAGAGCTGCGGCGCGGAGCCCTCGGGCATGGTCTCGCCCGCGGTGTCCGTGGGGGTGAGGTCGCCGAGCACGTACCGGACGAGGTCGCGGAACAGGCGCAGCTCGACGCCGTACGCGCTCCACCCGAGGCCGGTCGCCCGCGCGCGGTCGAGGCCGTCCTCCGTGACCTGGAGGGCCTCGTCGATGCGGCCCGCGTAGTAGCGGTTCGCGGCGATGTTGTACCAGCAGCGCAGCTCGGTGAGGATGTCGCCCGCCTCGACCGCGCGCTCGCGCGCCTGGGCGAGCAGCACCGCGGCGCGGTCGTCGTCGGCGACCTCGAGGATCGCCATCGTGGTCAGCACGTCGGCCTCCACGTCGGGCGCGTCGAGGCGGTGCGCGACGTCGATCGCCTCGGCCGCGACCTCGGCGGCGAGCTCGTCGAGGTCGGCGTTCATCGCGGCGCGCGCCCGCATGGCCAGCGTCCACGCGCGGTCGAGCGACGGCGGCTCGACGGGCAGGACGGCGAGCGCCGCCTCGGTGTGCGCGAGGGTCTCCTCGACCTCCTCCGTGCCGAGCAGGTACCGGGACAGCACGTGCCGCAGCGACGCCTGCCGCATCGGGTCGTCGGCGGTGCCCTCGACGACGCGCCGCGCCAGCGCCACCGCGCGGTCCGGCTCGCCCGCGCGGCTCGCGGCCCCGGCGGCGGCGAGCGCGACGGTGACGCGGTCCTCGCCGAGGAGGGTCGCGGCGTCGGGCACGGCCTGCCACAGCGCGAGCACCTGCTCGAGGTGCCGGAGCTCCTCCGCGGGCGCGAGCACGCGCGCCGCCTTGCGCGCCGCGGCGCGCGACGCGGTGAGCGCGGCCGGGAGGTCGTGCGCGGCGAGCGCGTGGTGGGCCCGCAGGGCGGGGGAGCCGAGCGCCGGGTCGTCGTCGAGCGCCGCGAGGTACGCGCGGTGCACGCCGACGCGCTCGCCCGGGAGCAGGTCGGACGCGACCGCCTCGGCGAGCAGCGCGTGCCGGAACACGACCGTGTCGCGCGCGCCGTCGCCCTCGACCGCGAGGACGTGGTGCGCGATGGCCTCGCGCAGCGCGGCGTCGAACGGACGCCCGGACGAGCGGTCCGCGGGCTCGCCCGCGTCGGTGTCCCGCGCCAGCGCGGCCCGCAGGAGCGGCTCGCTCACCTGACGTCCCGAGACCGACGCGACGCGCACGAGGTGCTGGACGGCCGGGTCGAGCCCCTCCAGACGGGCGCGCAGCACGTCCGCGAGCGACCACGGCAGCTCGTCGCCCAGGCCCGACTCGACGAGCTCCTCCGCGAAGTAGGCGTTCCCCTCGGAGCGCGTGCGCACGGACTCGAACGCGGCGGGCGGCAGCGGGCTGCCGGCGAGCGCCGTCGTGAACTCCCGCAGCTCGCGCTCGGTGAAAGGCGAGAGCTGCACGTGCTCGACGCGCGGGTGGCGCAGCAGCTCCGCGAGCACCGGGCGCAGGGGGTGGCGGCGGTGCAGGTCGTCCGCGCGGTAGCTCGCGACGACGAGGACGTGCTCCGCGCGCAGGCGTGCGACGACGAAGCGCAGGACGTCGCGGCTCGACGGGTCCGCCCAGTGCAGGTCCTCGACGACGAGCACGAGCGGCGCCTCGGGCGTCCCGGACGCCGCGATCGCGGCGGCGACGCTCTCGAAGAGCTGGAGGCGCTCGCCCTGGCTCTGCTCGTCGTCGGCCGGGGTGCCGGCGTCGAGCAGGCGTGCGAGCGCGGGACGGGCCGCGACCGTCTCGTCGACGGCGGGGTGCTGGGCGCGCAGGGTCGTGAGCGCCTCGGAGAAGGGGAGGTAGGGGAGGCCGACCTCGCCGAGGTCGACGCAGTGGCTCCATACCACCGTGGCGCCCGTCCCGGCCGCGAGCTCCGCCGCGCGCGTGAGGAGGCGCGTCTTGCCCACCCCCGCGTCGGCACCGACGAGCACCACGCCCGGCTCGCCGCGGCGCGCGCGCTCGACCGCCGCGGCGAGCACGTCGAGCTCGGCCGCGCGGGCCACGAAGGGCGCGCGCGTGGAGGGTCGGGGCACGGTCCCCATCCTCGCAGCGGGCACCGACACGTGACCAGCCGATTGGCCGCCCCCGGCCGGTCGGGACTCCTCGCCGGACACGACGACGCCGCCGGCGAGAGGTGCCTCGTCGGCGGCGTCGGGCGGCGCGGTCACCGCGCCGGGTGGTCGTGGCGACGACGACGGCCGCGCCACCAGTGCAGCAGCGCGGGCTCGTTGTGCCGCAGGTCCGCCCGCAGACGCTCCGCGCGGTACTCCAGGTCCGCGTCGAACGTCGGATCGATGTGCGTGCTCATGGTCGTCCCCGTCTCCCAGGCTCCCTGCCTGTCCGACACTCACAGTCGTCCTGAGCACCGGGCCGTCGCATCGGTCGACCGCGCACCGTTCGTCCGGGGGTGCCTTAGGCGCACGAGGATCCGGGTGTCGAGAGGTCTGAGGTGGTCCCCGGCGCCTAAGGCACCGGTCCCGAGGCGGCCGACGCCGGGGGCCCCACGCTGCGCTCGCTCGTCGGGGGGACAGGTGCTTGGGTGGGCGAACCAGCGTGGTCCGCCGGGGCGGACAGACCAGGGAGGACAGCGATGACCGAGCACGTCGACGCCGACAACTTCGTGCGCGCCGAGACCGACAGGATGTTCGCCGCGCTGCAGCGGGACGCGGGCGGGGTCAACCAGTTCTTCCACAACCGGGAGCCTGCGCCCGTGGACCGGCAGACGGTCGTGCGTCTGAACCGGGACACGCTCTACAGCTTCGCCGTCGTGGACCTGTCCGCCGGTGCCGCACTGACTCTGCCCGACGCCGGGGACCGTTACCTGTCAGCGATGGTCGTCGACAACGACCACTTCGTGGCGGACGTCCTGCACGCCCCGGGCGAGCATCGTCTCGACGCGACGGGCGTGGGCACGCGCTACGCCGTCGTGGCGGTCCGCACGCTCGTGGACCCCGCCGACCCGGCCGACCTCGAGGCCGTCGCCGCGGTGCAGGACGGCGTCGTGCTGCGTGCCGGCTCGGCGGATCCGTTCGTGTCTCCCGACTACGACGCGGTGAGCATGGACGCGACCCGGGACGCGCTGCTCGCGCTCGCCGCGGGCCTGCGCAGGTTCGACGGCATGTTCGGCACCCGGGAGCAGGTCGACCCGGTGCGGCACCTGGTGGGGACCGCGGCGGGCTGGGGCGGGCTGCCCACGACGGAGGCGTCGTACGTCGGTGTCGACCCGGGCGTGCCGCCCGGCCGGTACGCGCTCACGCTGCGCGACGTCCCGGTCGACGCGTTCTGGTCGGTCTCGGTCTACGACGAGAAGGGCTTCTTCGAGCCGAACCCCGAGGGCGTCTACAGCGTCAACAGCGTCACGGCCGTGCCCGACCCGGACGGCGGGGTCACGGTGCGATTCGCCCCGCGCACCGAGGTGGGAGACGCGCCGAACACGATCCCGGTCCCGGAGCGGTGGAACTTCCTCGTCCGCCTCTACCGCCCTCGCGCGGAAGTCCTCGACGGCACGTGGCGTGTCCCGGAGCTGCACGCGCTCTGACTGCCCTGACGGAGGTCCGGCAGGCGCACGCGGGAGGAGGACGGCCGGACCGAGCGACGAACGTGACCCGCGTCACTCCTCCCGTTGCCAACAGGAGGACCCCGGCGCAGACTGGACGCAGGACCGGACCCGCTGTGGGGGTGACCTCGTGACCGACACCTACGACATGCTGCCGATGCTGGGCCGTGGCAAGCACCGCAACCCGAAGAAGGGTGCGTGCTTCATGGAGCTCGCGTCGTATCTCGCGGGAGAGCGCTGGAGCGACCATCCACGGTGCACCCATCCGCTGCTCGCGATGCTCGCGCGCGCCGTGAACGACCTCACGGTCGACCCGGAGCGCCCCAGGCTCGCGCCGCTCATCCCGTCCGTCATCGGGCTGACGAGCGACGACCCGCACTGGGACGTGCGCATCGCGCTGCGCGCCGCCGTGACGGCGCTGCCGATCGCCCCGGCGGACCGGCAGCAGACGCTCGCGGTGGCGATCATCGGTGCCGAGAAGATGCTCGACGTCCTCGACGACCGCCCCGCGGGCACGCTGAGCGCCGAGTCGGCCGACGCGCTCGCGAGCTGCCCGCGCACCGCGCGGTGGGCGCAGCGGTTCTGCGAGGGCGCGCGACTGCGGCCCACGCGGTTCGTGCGCGACGCCGCACCGAGCATCATCTCCGCGGCGGTGCAGGGCATCGCCGAGGCGTGCGTGAGCGACCCGGACGAGCGCCTGCGCGCGCTGCTGTCCGCGACGATCGACGACTGCCGCGCCTGGGCTGCGGCAGAACCCGCGCCCGCTCTCGACCCCGAGGCGTGGGCGCCGGTCGTCCGGGCCGCCGGGGCGGGGGCGCGGTGACGACGGACCGCGCGCCGAACGTCAACGGCGAGGGTCTCGACGACCCTGCGCTCGCGGCCGCCCTCGCCACCGCGGTACGTGTCGAGGTGCCGCCGAGCGGCACCGGGTGCGCCGAGTGCGACGAGGCCGGCGGCTGGTGGGTGCACCTGCGCCGGTGCGCGACGTGCGGGCACGTCGGCTGCTGCGACACGTCGCCCGCGCAGCACGCGACCGCGCACTACGACGAGACCGGCCACCGGCTCATGCGCTCGTTCGAGCCGGGTGAGGAATGGTACTGGGACTTCGAGACCGAGCAGGTGCTCGAGGGCCCGCACCTCGCCGCGCCGCTGTCCCGGCCGCCCGAGCAGGGGTCGCCCGGCCCTGCCGACCGCGTACCGCCCGACTGGACGTCGCTCATCCACCGCTGACGGGGCGCTGCCGGCGCAGCCCGGACAGGCCCGCGGAGCGGCCGGCGCTCAGGGCGCGGTGCTCCACAGGAACAGGTCGGTCGCTCCGGCGAGCGCGAGAGCGTCTCGGACGTAGTCGCTGCAGCCCAGGATCGTCGGCGGGGCGGGCGCGCCGGCGGCGATCAGGAGGAGGCCGACGCCGGCGGAGTCCAGGAACGTGACTCGCGAGGCGTCGATGTGCAGTGGTCCACCGGTCGTGCCCAGGCGGTGCTTCGCGGCCTGGACGACGGCGTAGTCGACCTCGCCCCAGAGCTCCCACGTGTCGGCCGTGGCGTGCAGGCCCCCGTGCAGCGGGTCGGTGGGATGTGCGGCCGGGGTGCTCTCGTGAGCCATGCGAGTGCCTGTTTCTGTGGAGGCCGGCCGACGCGGGAACTCTGTCGGCTCCCAACCTCCCACACTTGCGGCGTCAGCGGGCTGCCGACCCTCGCGCCCGAGGCGGTCGCGCACCGCCCCGACCTCTCGCGCACGCGCCGACGCGGCGGCGCGGCGCCTGCCCCCGCGACCCCGATCTGGTGTTCCGCGGTGTGACCTGTTGTCTTTTTCTGGTGGAAGTTGTTTGATTCTGGTGAGACGTTGTGCGGTGCGCCAAGGACGGCGACCGCCGGAGCATCGGTGCCCGGTTCGCCGCCGCGTCGTGCAGTCCCTGGATTCACTCGACGAGGAGGAAGCACGGATGCAGTCCATGACAGCGGTAGCACCCCCACGGGGCAGACCGGCGAGGATCCTGGCGGCGGCACTGGCCGCCGCGCTCACGGTGCCCCTGGCCGTGGCGACGGCGGCGGGGGCGACCGCGACGCCGTCGGCCCCGACCGACGAGGCCACGCAGGACGTCGCGGCCCAGGACCTCGCCCTCGACAACGGGCTCAAGGGCGAGTACTTCCTGTCCGGCGGCCCCGGCTGGCCGCTCACCGACCTCAAGGCCACGATCCCCGACCAGCGGATCGAGTTCCCCAACCTGGTCCCGACGTTCGCCGAGCTCACCGGCCGCGGCGAGCGCACGTCCGCGCGCTGGACGGGGCAGATCACGCCCGACTACAGCGAGGCGTACACGTTCTCCGCGATCGGCGACAACGGGTTCCGGCTGTGGATCGACGACCGGCTCGTCATCGACCACTGGGTCGACGACTGGGACGTCGAGCAGACGTCCGCGCCGGTGCAGCTCCAGGCGGGCCAGGAGTACGCGTTCCGCATGGAGATGTTCCAGAACACCGGCGGGTCGCACCTCCGGTTGCGGTGGCAGAGCCCCTCGCAGCAACGTGAGATCGTGCCGACCGACGCCTTCACGTACCCCGACGACTTCGTCGTCTTCCCCGCGCAGGCCGCGCTCGAGAGCGACGGCACGAGCCTCAACGTGGCGTTCGAGGGCGCCGCGGGCGGCGTCGACGAGAGCCTCGTCGACCACCTCAAGGTGCAGGTGGACCAGCTCGCGTGGCCCGTCGCGCAGGTCGCGGCGCAGGGCGACGTCCTGGGCATCACGCTCGCCGAGCCCGTCGACCGTGCGTCGACCGCGCGCCTCGTCTACGACGGCGAGGGCGACCTGACGGTCGGCGGGGAGAAGGTCGGCCCGCTCAACCTGCCGGTCACCAACGGCTCCGAGTTCCGGATCCAGACCCCGTGGGCCGACGACTTCGACCCGACGAACCCGCTGCCGGAGTACCCGCGTCCCCAGCTCACGCGCGACGCGTGGCAGAACCTCAACGGCGTGTGGCAGTTCGAGGCGGCGGAGTCCGACGACGCCGTGCCGAGCGGCCGCGACCTCGCCGAGGAGATCGTCGTCCCGTACGCGGTCGAGTCCGCGCTGTCGGGCATCGAGCGGCGTGAGGACGACATGTTCTACCGCCGCACGTTCGAGGTGCCGCAGGACTGGGCGGTCGGGAGCGACAACCGGCTGCGCCTGAACTTCGGCGCGGTCGACTACGTCGCGACGGCGTACGTGAACGGCCAGGAGGTCGGCACGCACCGCGGCGGCTACGACGCGTTCTCGTTCGACGTCACCGACGCGCTCGTCGCGGGCGCGGAGCAGGAGCTCGTCGTGCGCGTCGTCGACACGACGGACGGCAGCAACCAGGCCGTCGGCAAGCAGACGCTCAACCCGGGCGGCATCTTCTACACCCCGACGTCGGGCATCTGGCAGACGGTGTGGATGGAGCCCGTCCCCGCGGCGGCGATCGACGCCGTCGTCACGACGCCCGACGTCGAGGCGGGCGTGCTCGCGGTGACCGCGCAGTCGGCCGCCGCGTCCGACGACGCCGAGGTGACCGCCGTCGTGCGGGACGCGGACGGCACCGAGGTCGGCACCTCGACCGGCGCCGCGAACGAGCTGCTCGCGGTCGAGATCCCGGACGCGCACCTGTGGTCGCCCGACGACCCGTACCTCTACGACGTCGACGTCACGCTCACCGACGGGGACTCGACCGACACCGTGGCGTCGTACGCGGGCATGCGCTCGATCGAGGTCTCCGAGGTGGACGGCGTCCAGCGCATCCTGCTGAACGGCGAGAGGACCTTCCTCATGTCGACGCTCGACCAGGGCTACTGGCCGGACGGCATCTACACGCCCGCGTCCGACGAGGCGTACGTGTTCGACCTCCAGGCGCACAAGGACCTGGGCTTCAACACGGTGCGCAAGCACATCAAGGTGGAGCCGGCCCGCTGGTACCACCACGCCGACACGCTGGGCCTCATGGTCTGGCAGGACATCCCGAGCGGGTGGTTCAACAACGGCGACACGGACCCGGCGTCGCGCGTCTTCTGGGAGCAGGAGATGAAGACGATCATCGACCAGCACCGCTCGGTGCCGTCGATCGTCGGCTGGGTGACGTTCAACGAGGGCTGGGGCGAGTGGAACCTCGCCGACACGGCGCGGATCGGGAACACGATCGACGCCTACGACCCGAGCCGGATCCTCAACACGCACTCCGGCTACAACTGCTGCGCCTCCAAGGGTGACTCCAAGACGGGCGACATCATCGACTGGCACCAGTACACCGGCCCGGCCCTGCCGAAGCCGGACGCCACGCGCGCCGCGATCGACGGCGAGCACGGCGGCTTCTCGATGAGCGTCCCGGGCCACATGTGGCCGGGCGTGTCCGCCAACCCGTACGGGGGCGTCGCGAACAGCGAGGCCCTCACGGACGCGTACGTGCAGAACACGGAGAAGCTCGTGCGGCCCGCGCAGTGCTACCTGTCCGGCTCGGTGTACACGGAGATCTCCGACGTCGAGAACGAGCTGAACGGCTTTTACACGTACGACCGGCGCGTCCTCAAGATGGACGCCGCGCGCGTCAAGGACGTCAACCAGCGGGTCGTCGCGGCGGCGGTGCAGGGCTCCGCGCCCGTCGACCCGGGCACACCGGGGCTGACCGGCACGGGCCGCTGGTCGTTCGACGAGGGCCAGGGCACGACGGCGGCCGACGGCGTGGGCGACCACGCGGCGTCGGGCACCGGCACGTGGGTCGCCGGTCACGGCGACAGCGGGTCCGCGATCAGGCTGAACGGCACGAACCAGTCGTTCACGACCGAGGGGCCCGTCGTCGACACGACCGGCTCGTACACGATCTCGGCGTGGGCGCAGCTCGACAAGACGCCCGGCGGTGCGTGGTCGACGATCGTCGGCCAGGACTCGGTCACGGGTTCGAGCGCGTTCTACCTCCAGTACGGCGGCGGTGGCCGGTGGGCCTTCTCCTACGAGGGGGAGCCGCGGGCGGAGTACGTCGTGCAGCCCGTGCTGGGCGACTGGTACCACGTCGTGGGCGTCCGCGACGCGGCCGACCAGAAGCTCAAGCTCTACGTCAACGGCGAGCTCGTCGGCCAGTCCGACGTGTGCGGCGGCACCACGCCGTCCGGTCCGCTGACGATCGGGCGCGGGCAGTGGAGCGGCAACCCGGTCGACTACTGGCCGGGCACGATCGACGACGTCCGCGTCTTCGACCGCGCGCTGTCCGACGCCGAGGTCGCCCAGGTCTACGCCGGCGACGACGGCGAGGAGCCGACGCTCGACGTGACCGTCACGGCCGAGACCCGCTGCCTCGCGGGCAAGGCCTACGTGGCCGTGCGCGCGACGAACGGCGAGGACGTCCCCGTGGACGTCACGCTCGCCACGCCGTTCGGGACCAAGGCGGTCACCGCCGTGGCCCCGGGGGCGAACGCGTACCAGTCGTTCGCGGTGCGCGCCCCGTCCGCCGAGGCGGGCGAGGCGACCGTCACCGCCACGGCGACGGTCGACGGCGAGCAGGTCAGCACGGAGGTCGTCGCGCCGTACGCCGCGACCACCTGCGGCTGACGGC
>NZ_JBMVFX010000019.1:0-81178 GCF_049538415.1 Cellulosimicrobium sp. AB352
GTTCCAGTCCAGCAGCCGGAGGTCGCCCACCGGGTAGTCGGCGACGGCGGACGACGTCGTGCCGTGCACCTCGCCGCGCGACAGGTACGTGACGCCCGCGGTGTGCACGGCCATCCCGGCCGCGGCCGGCAGGGCGGCGCGCAGGTGCCCGACGCCGGCCCCGAGCAGCACGTCGAGCCCGCGGCACGCGGCCATGACGAGCGGACCGGCCGCGCGCTCCTTGGCGACCGTGTCGTACGTCCACACGCTCGCGGCGAGCGGGACGGCGACGGCGAGCGCGCGCGCTCCCCCGCCCGCGGCGGCGAGACCGACGCCCGCGGCCGTGAGACCGACGGCGACCTGGAGGGCCCGGCGCTCCGTCACACGGCCCGACGGGATCGGCCGCTCGGGCCGCTCGACCGCGTCGAGGTGCCGGTCCGCGTAGTCGTTGAGCGCCATGCCGCCCGCGTACAGGCACGCCGAGGCGAGGGGCAGGAGCGCGCGGCGCGGCGTGAGCGCGTGCCCGGCCGCCGCCGCGCCCGCGAGCGTGTCACCGACCACCGAGAGGACCGCGGGGGCGCGGACGAGGTCCAGGTGGTCGTGGAGGGAGCCCGTCACGACCGGTCGGCCGCGGCGGTCGCGTCGCCGCCCACCCGGGCGGTCGCCTCGCGGACCCAGTCGGACAGCGCGACGGTCTGCGCGGCGAAGTCGTGCACGCCGCTGCCCCAGGGGTCCTTGAAGAAGAACCCGAGCTCCGGGACAGGGCCCGCGTACCCGGCCGCGTCCGCGAGCGCGAGCAGGCGCGCCAGGTCGAGCACGAGCGGCGCGGCGAGCATCGAGTCGTACGCCGACCACGTGGTCTGCAGCGTGAGCCGCGAGCCGAGGAAGCCCTCGACGTGCACGTGGTCCCACGCGACCTTGATGTCCCCGAGGTCGGGCACGTTGTCGATGTGCAGAGGCGTGACGTCGCTGCCCGTGAGGTCCTGGAGCCCGCGCGACTTGGACACGAGCTTGCTCTGCACCGCCTGCGGGTCGGCGAGCGTGGCGCCGTCCCCGCCGCCGAGCAGGTTGGCCCCCGCCCACGACAGGACGCGCAGCCCGCGGGCCCCGAACGCCGGGGCGAGGATCGTGCGCAGCCACGTCTGGCCGGTCTTGCCGTCCTGGCCCGCGACGGGCACTCCGCGCTCCTCGGCGAGCTCGAGCAGCACCGGCAGGTGCATGCTCGCCGACGGCGTGAACTCGGCGAACGGGGCGCCCGCGAGCAGCGCGGCGTACGCGGTGACCGAGCTCGGCGGCAGCACCGCGCGCTCCGGGTCCGCGAGCGCCGCGCGCAGCAGGTCGCGGTCGGCGAGCTCGGGCGCGGGCTCGGGCAGCGGCTCGGTCGACACGAGGTCGACGACGACGACGCGCGCGAGGCCGTGGCGCTCGCGGAAGTCCACGATGTCCGCCGCGAGGCGCTCCGCGGCGGCCTGCTGGGACTCGCGCGCGGCGCCCTCGGCGGGGTGGGCCGAGTAGCCGGGACGCACCTCGGCGTCGGCCCGCTCGAGCGCGGCGTGCGCGGCGGTGAGCAGGCGCGGCGCGATCATGCCGGCCTCGACGAGCAGCTCGGCGCGCTTGACCATCGACACGTCGGAGATGTCGTGGCCGCCCACGACGAGGTCGCCGAACGCGGGCAGCGGGGCGGAGGCGAAGGGCTCGCCCGCGGTGACGCACCCGGTCGGCTCCGCGCGCCCGTCGGCGATCACCGCGAGGCCGAGGGCGGCGGTGGTGGCGACCGAGCCGCGGGCGCCGACGAGCCACAGCCCGGTGCGCGCGTCCGGGGCGGGGCGGTCCGACGATCCGTCAGGGGCGAAGTGGTGCATCGTTGCTCCCGTTCCGACGGCGGACGCCGCGGCGCCGCCGATCACGACGACGATGGCCTCCCTGCCACCGTCGGACCGCACACCCCGGGAGAGGGTCGCTCTGCTCGCTCTCCGACCCGGTGGCGCTCGGTCTGCTGCGACCCTAACCACACTTTTGTCGGTGGTCAATCAAAAGCGTGGCCACTTTCGCGACCTCGGATGCTTGCAACGTGCAAAAGCGCGCAGGCGAAGCCGACCTGGCGGTCGGTATCACGATACCGACCGCCGGGTCGTGCTCGGTCACCCGACCGAGGGCGTGAAGTCGAGCTGGTCGTCCACCACGGCCACGACCGACCAGACGTTCCCGTCCGCGTCGGACAGCTCGTACGCGGGCAGCAGGACGGCCGCGCCGTCCGGCTGGTACTGCACCGCCAGGCCCAGGCGCGCGTCCGTGATCGTCACGTCCGTGACGGGCCAGGCGAACCGCGCCCCCTCCCCCACGGTGGGCGGGACCGTCGGGACCTCGGGCTCCGGCGCGGCCTCCGGGACGGCCAGCACGTCCTCGCGGGCCCACGCGATCATCCCGCCCCCGCCGAACCGCGGGTCGCCGAGCCGCTCGACCGCCTCGGCCGGGCTGACGACGTCGTACGCGCCGATCGCGACGCGCGGCGCGAGGCTCCCGTAGAGCGACGCGAGCCCCGCACCCGAGTACGTCGCGCTCCACTGCGTCCCGGTGCGCTGCCCGTCGACCACCTCGGCCGCCGTCACCGTCGTCGCGCGCGGGGCGCCCTGGTCCACGGGCTGCTCCTCCGCGACGATCTCGTAGCCGTCGGGATCGAGGCCGAGGGACCCCAGCACCTCGCGCAGCCGGTCGCCGGCCTCGGCGCCGCTCGGCGGGGCGCCGTGGTCGGCCTCCTCGCACGTGCCCGGCTCGGCCGACGGACCGGCCCCGTCGCCCTCCTCGGCGGGCACCGGCGTCACGACGACGCAGCCCCACGGGTCCTTGGCCGGGTCGTTGAAGCTCACGCTCGCGAGACCGTCCGGCTGGAGCGAGACCGTCGGTCCCGTCCAGTCGGCCGGGCCGACCGCGTACGACCCATACTCCTCGCGCACCTCGCCCGTGACCCCGAGGACGTCGGCGACGCGGCGCGCCGTCTCCTGCGAGAACACGCCCGCCGCGTCGTAGGCCCACGCGTCCGCGCGCGCACCGTCCGACGACAGCCCCTCGGCGTGGAAGACGGTGCGCCCGCCCCAGCCGCCGGGGTAGGCCATGTCCGTGGTCGCGCGGGAGCTGGTGGAGCTCTCCTCGGTGGCCGTAGCCCCCGCGAGCGCGTCCGCCAACGCGGGCGCGTCCGCGCTGCCGAGGCGGATCGGGGCGAGCGCCGTGCTCTCCGCGGCGGAGTCGCCCGCCGTGGTCCCCCACTCGCCGGCGCCGAGCGCGTAGCCGCCCGTCCCGATGACGAGCGCGCCCACCACGGCCGCCGCCACCTGGAGCGGCGCCCGACGGCGCAGCCGGCGCGCGCGGCGCTCGGCGAGCTCGTCGACGAGCGCGGCCGTCGGGCCGTCCGCCCCGGCGAGGCCGGCCGCGGCCGGGAGCTCCGCGAGAGCGGCGCCCGGGCCGGTCGCCGCGGGGCGGGCGAACGCCTCGGGGACGCGGTCGCGCACCGCGGCCTCCAGGGCCGTGGCGTCCGGGGTCGCGTCCGCGGCCGGGTCGGCGGCGCGCAGGCGCTCCAGGTCCGCGTCGTCGGGCTGCTCGGGGGTTCGGGTGGTCATGTCGCCCTCCAGGTACCGCAGGGGCCGTACCGCGCAGGTGCGGCCGGTCGGGTCTACCCGTGATGTGTGCTCAGGCGCCGGTCTCTTGCGCGAGCGCCGACTGCTCCGCCCACGCCGTGCGCAGGCGCGCGCGGGCCCGGGACAGCGCGGCGTCCGCGCCCCCGCGCGACGTGCCGAGGACGGCGGCCAGGTCCGCCCCGCCGAGCCCCTCCCACGCGTGCAGGAGCAGGATGCGCCGGTCGCGGTCGGACAGCGTGGAGAGCGCGCGGCGCACCTCGTCGTCCTGCACGACGACGTGCTCGACGTCGGCCCCGTCGTCCGGGCGCTCGGGCACCTCGGCCACGGGCAGGGCCCGCGCCTTGCGGCGGTGGTTGGCGAGGAGGAACCCCGCCGTGCGGTACAGCCAGGGCAGCTCGGCGCCGTCGGGCACGTCGTCGCGACGCCGCCACGCGGTCGCGAGGACCTCGGCCGTCAGGTCGTCGGCGTCCGGCACGACGCCCCCGACGGCGCTCGGCAGGCGCCGGCGGAAGTAGCGGTACAGCGGTGTCGCGTGCGCGGCGAAGAGCGCGGCGAACCAGGCCTCGTCGTGGACGGCGGCCTCGGTGGTCTCGTCACTGCCCTCGTCGGTCGTCACGGCGGCTCCTCGTCGGCGGGGCGGGCTGTCAACCGCTCTGTGTCCCGGGGCGCGCGTTCCTTGCACGCCCCGCGGTTCACCCGAACCTCACCCGCGACGGCCCCGATCCTGCCATCCCCGGCCCCTACGCTGAGAGGCATGACGACGACGGAGCGGGACGCCCCGCCGCGCCACCCCCGCCGTCGGCGGAGCCGGGCGGCCTGGCTGGGCTGGGGTCTCATCCTGCTCGCGGTCGCGCTCGTCGTGTGCGCCGGGCTCCTCGCCCGGGACGCGCTCGCCGCGCGCGACGCCCTGACGCGCGCGCTGGACGAGGTCCCCGCCGCCGAGGAGGCGCTCCGGGACGGCGACGTCGCGGCCGCCGACGCCGCGCTCGATCGGGTCCAGCCCCTCACCGCGTCCGCACGGGCGCACACCGACGGACCTCTGTGGTCCCTGGCCGCGCACCTGCCGGTCTACGGGCAGGACGTGCGGGCCTTCTCCGTGGCCGCCGCGACGGCCGACGACCTCGCCGCCGTCGTGCTGCCGTCCCTCACGCAGACCCTCGGCAGCGTCGAGGGCGACGGGCTCGCGCTCACGGGCGACGGCGTCGACCTCGCACCGCTCGTCGCGGCCGCCCCGACGGTCGCGCGCGCCGCCGACGCGTTCGACGCGATCGACGCGCGCCTCGCGACCGTCGACCGCGACGCGCTGCACGCGGAGGTCGCCGACCCGTACGCCGCGCTCGTCGCGCGCACCGACGACCTGCGCACGGTGGTCCGCACCGCCGACCGGCTCACGGCGCTCGCGCCCGCGATGCTCGGCGCCGACGGCCCGCGCCGCTACCTCGTCCTCGCGCTGAACAACGCCGAGCTGCGCGCCGGCGGCGGGATCCCCGGCGCGCTCGCGGTGATCTCGGCGGACCAGGGCAGGGTGACGCTGGAGCGGCAGGCCTCGACGGTCGGCTTCCCGTCCTTCGACGAGCCGGTGCTGCCCCTCGACCCCGGGGTCGAGGAGCTCTTCACGGACCGCGTGGGCCGCTACCTCCAGGACACCCCGCTGACGCCGGACTTCCCCACGACCGCCGCGCTCGCGTCGACGATGTGGGAGCGCGCGCAGGGCGAGCAGGTCGACGGCGTGGTCGCGACCGACCCCGTCGCGCTCTCCTACCTGCTCGAGGCCACGGGCCCGGTGACCGTCCCGGTCGACGGCGGCGCGGTCGACCTCGACGCGGGCAACGTCGTGCAGACCCTCCTCTCCGACGCGTACGCCGAGCTCGAGCCCGGCGAGCAGACGGACACGTTCTTCGCGGCGGTCGCGGCCCAGGTCCTGGAGGAGTTCCTCGCGGGCGGGGCCGACCCGGCCGTCGCGCGGGACGCGCTCGTGCGCGGCGCGGACGAGCACCGCGTGCTGCTGTGGTCGGCGCGCGAGGCGGAGCAGGAGCGTCTCGCGGGCACGGTCGTGGCGGGCGACATCGACACCGCCGACCAGGCTGCCGGCTCCGTCGGCGTGTTCCTCAACGACGGCACCGGCGGCAAGATGGGCGTCTACCTCGGCAGCGACGTGCGCCTCGCGGGCAGCACGTGCACGGCCGCGGGCCGCGTGGACACGTTCGAGGTCGACCTCGCGTCGTCCGCCCCGGCCGACGCCGCGACGAGCCTGCCCTGGTACGTCACCGGCGGCGGCACGGCGGGCGTCGAGCCGGGCGTCACGCGCACGTTCGTCGTGCTCTACCCGCCGCGCGACGGGCAGGTCTCGGGCCTGCGCCGCGACGACGCCCCGCTCCCGGCGCAGCCCGGCGACGTCGCGGGCCGCGGCGCGCTCTCCGCGATGGTCGACCTCGCGCCCGGCCAGTCGACGACCCTGTCGTTCACGACGACGACGCCGCGGGACGCGGGGACCGCCGCCGCGACCTCGCTCGACGTGTGGAGCACGCCCACGACCACCCAGCCGGGCCTGCGCACGGTGGACGTCGCGCCCTGCGGCTGAGCCGCGGCGGGTCGCGTCACGGCGCGGTCACGATCCGGCGCACCGCCCTTTTTTCACCCTGGACAAGCGTCCAACTCGGGCGCCCGCCTCGCTAGCCTGGCAGGACGGAAACACCTCGCGCGCGTGTGGCACCTGCACGTATCAGGGACCTCGGGGCACGGCTCCCTCTCCACGAACAGCCTTTCCCGCCCACGGACAGGAATCACCATGAAGACGTCGGGAGGACGCCGCGCCGGGAGCCGCGCGCTGGCCGTCACCGCTACAGCCGCGACGGCGGTGCTGCTCACCGCACCGGTCGCGGGAGCCGCCGAGGACGACACGTACGTGCCGGAGCCGACGATCGAGCTCACCACCCTGTCCCCCGTCTGCGACGGGGACGTCCCGTACCTCGAGTACGCCATCGCCGTCACCGGCACGGACAACGACACCGCGACCATCACGTGGCTCAACCCGGGCGGCGCGGACGTCGTCCAGTCGGGCCTCCCCCTGCAGGGCCGCGTACTGTGGCCCGGCGCCGTCGTCGGGGCGGACGGCCGCGGCGCCGACTGGCCCGGCTGGAGCCTCGTCGACGGGCAGTGGGTCGAGGGCGACGAGTTCGACTGGGTGCGCCCCAGCGTCCAGGTGCTCTTCCAGGTCAACCCCGAGACGGTCGTCAGCGTGGACTACCCGCCGTCGTCGCCGAACTGCGCGACGAACCCGCCGGGACAGGGGAACCCCACGACGACCACGACGGCGTCCCAGGTCTCGCACACCGTCGCGACCGGCTCGTCGTCCTCGTCGCTCGCGACGACGGGCGCGACCGTGGGCCTGTACGCCGCCGTCGCCGCGGGGCTCGCCGCCGTGGGCGCCGCGGTCGTGCTGCTGACGCGCCGCACGCGCAAGGGCTGACCCGGCCGCCGGCACGGCCGGGTGCACGACGACGGCCTCGCACCCTCCCGGGTGCGAGGCCGTCGTGGTCGGTGCGGGCCGGGGTCCGTCAGGCGGACGCCCAGCCTCCCGCGGCGAGGCGCGACTCGAGCCCCTCGAACGCCCAGCGGTCGACGACGAGCACCGCACCGCCGGGGGCGTCGGGCACGTACCACTGGAGCTGCTCGACGGTCCGCACCTCGGCCCCGGCGGCGTCGACGCACGAGAGCGTCCAGCGCGCGAGCGTCGCGGGCGTGCCGGCGACCTCGACGTCCGACTCGGCGGGGTCGCCGACCGCGCGGGCCGCGAGCGCGTCCGTCCCGGGGCACGTGGCGCCGTCGGGCAGGAGCGCCGTCGCGGGGTCGACGCCGTCGAGCGCCGCACCGGTCAGCACCTCGAAGCTCGGGCACGCGGCGTCCTCGGGGCACCCGCCCGCCCGGACCTGCGTGACGCCGTCGGCCGGCTGGAGCACCGACCAGTAGTCGGCGCCGGGGAGCTGGAGGGGGCCGACGGGCACCTTGCCCGCGTCGGCGTGGTCGCCGTGCGAGCCGTGGTCCTCGGCCTGGGCGGGACCCGACCCGCCGTCGACGGCCGCCCCGGCGTCGTCGGAGCCGCTCGTGCAGCCCGCGAGGAGCGCGGCGCCGAGCACGGCCGTCAGGGCCACGGGCAGGGCGGAGGCCACGGAGGGCGGGAGGGGACGGGAGGTGCGGGGTCGGGTCGTTCGGTGACGCACGGGCACGCTGACCGCCTTTCACGGTCGGAGGAGCCCCGCAACCCACTGGGGAGGGCTGCGGAGGTCCTCGTCGGCCCCTTCACGCTAACGAGCGCGAGGGCTGGTCGAGATGCGGGAGAACCACACGATGGCGGCCCGCGGGTACGGGATTCCCCGTACCCGCGGGCCGCCCCGATGGTCCCCCGTCAGGAGGGGCGGCAGGGCGTCAGCACGCGCCGAGGGTCTGCCACGGGCCGTACTGCTCCGCACCCGGGACGTTGTTCTGCGTCCACCACTTCGCGCGGTACGACTGGCCCTGGTAGGAGACCGTCGCACCCCCGGTGTAGGCCACCGTCGCGGACCATGCCGGCGCGGTGCACGTGCCCGGCGTCGTGGGCGGCGTGGTCGGGGGGTTCGTGGGCGGCGTCGTCGGCGGGGTCGTCGGGGTGGTCCCGCCGCACGCGCCCGTCGCCTCCCAGGGGCCGCCCGCGCTCGGCCGGTCGCCCTGGGTCCACCACTTCGCGCGGTAGTTCTTGCCCTCGAAGGACGCCGTCGCCCCGCCCGTGTAGACCGTCGCGGCCGACCACGCGGCCACGCAGGCCGTCGGGTCCGTCGGCGGGGTGGTCGGGGGGTTCGTCGGCGGGTTCGTCGGCGGGTTCGTCGGCGGGTTGGTGGGCGGGTTCGTCGGACCGCTCGCGCCGTCGACGGGACCGGCCGGCAGCGTGCGGACCTTGTCCGTGAAGCCGCCGAGCAGCGTGCCGTCGTGGTTGCCGGACAGGTCCCACCACATGGCGCCTCCCAGGTTCAGCCGGTCGATGTACTCGGCCTTGGCCGCCACCGACCGGGCGTTGTCGTAGCTCCACCACTGGTCGCCGTCGTACCGCCAGGCGGAGACGGTCGTCGGGTCGTAGTAGTCCTGGCCCCGCGTGCGGAGCTTGTCGTAGTCCTCGTTGCCCGCCTCCCACGTGCCGGGGGCCGCCCCGTTCGCGGCCGACCACGGCTGCGACGACGTGACGCCCTTCCAGCCGCGGCCGTACATGGCGAGGCCGAGGCCGAGCTGGCTCGGGGCGATGCCGGCGCGGAGGTACTCCTGGACGGCCTTGTCCGCGCTGAACTGGCGGCTCGCCGCCCGCGGGTCGGCCGGGTCGTCGTACAGGTTGCCCTGGTGACCGGCCAGCGCCGGGTCCCAGGCGCCGTGGAGGTCGTAGCCCTGCACGTTGCCGTAGTCGAGCGACTGGAAGATGCGCGGGTCGTTCCATCCGCCGGCCGCGATGTCGGCCGGGTTGGCGGGCAGGAACGCCGAGAGCAGGTAGTGCTTGCCGGTCTGCGCGCCGTACGCGTCGAGCTGCTTGCGGAACTCGGCGAGCAGGAGCCGGAAGTTCTCGCGGTCGTTCACGGGATCGACGGAGTTGCCGACCTCGCCGTTGTTGGAGCCCGGCCACTCCCAGTCGATGTCGATGCCGTCGAACACGCCGGCGGCCGCACCCGGCCCGCCGCGGCCGTCGATCACGGGCAGGTTGCCCTTGATGTAGAGGTCGATGCACGACGACACGAGCTTCTCGCGGGACGCCTGCGTCGCGGCCGCGCGGGAGAAGTTCTTCGACCAGGTCCAGCCGCCGATCGAGATGAGGGCGCGCAGCTGCGGGTTCTTCGCCTTGAGCTGCTTGAGCTGGTTGAACGAGCCCGCGAGCGGCTGGTCCCACGCGTCGGCGACGCCGCCGACGGAGTTCGCGGCCGTGTAGCCCATGCCGAAGTCGGCCCACGCGTCGCCCGCGCCGTCGGAGCCGTTGGGCCCGGTGCCCTGCGCCTTGTTCGCGATGAAGCACGTGAGGTTCTGGTGGTGGATGTTGCCGAACGAGTAGTTGATGTGGGTGAGGTCCGCGGCGGCGCCGGAGTCCTGCACCGTCTTCAGCGGGAAGGCGCGGCCGTACACGCCCCACTGGGTGAAGTAGCCGACGTTGCGGTAGCCGTTGACGTCGCTGTCGCCGGGGTTGCCGACCGCCGCCGTGGCGGTCGGCGCCGCCTGCGCCGGCGCGACGCCCGCGAGGAGGCCGCCGACGAGGGCGGCCGCCGTCGCGAGCGCCGCGAGGCGCGCGCCGCGCCGCCGGGCCGGGCGCGGTGGTCGGGTGGAGAGGGACACGTCCATGGGTCCTGCCTCGTGCTCGTGCGGGGGGCTGCGGCGGCTCCGTGCTCCGGGGCCGCCCTGCCCTCAGGTCACCCCGAACGTAGCCACGCCGGACCCCGCGCGTGATCCGCGCTTCCCGCAGTGTTCCCGGCTCCTCCACGCGGTCGGCGTAGGGGAAGACCCGTAGGACAAAAGCGGACAGATAATGACGAGAGCCCCCGAAACGATGCGGTCTCAGCGGCCCACGCGGTGCGCCAGGACCGTGAGCTCGACGCGCGAGCGCACCCCGAGCTTGCGGAACACGCGCCCGAGGTGGACCTCCACGGTGCGGACCGACAGGTAGAGCTGGTCCGCCGCCTCCCGGTTCGAGGCTCCCTGGACCACGAGGAGCGCGACGTCGAGCTCGCGCTCCGTGAGCTCGTCCGCCCACCGTCCCCGCAGCTCGGCGAGCGCCTCGTCCGTCACGTCGCTCTCGCGCACCGCGAGCCGGCACGCGTCCGGCGGGGCGGGACGCAGCGCGGCCTGCGCCTCGACGCCGGCGCGCGCGACCCCGAGGGCGGCGTGCATGCTCCCGGCCCGCGGGGCCGCGGGCCACGTGCCGCCCGGGACGACGGCCCCGCCGCCGAGGACGCCGGGCACCCCCGGCACGGCCGCGGTCAGGTCCTCGGGCACCGGGCCCCCGAGGAGGCGGACCACCTCGGCGTGCTCGTCGAGCGCGATCGTCGTCCAGGCGTCCGCGCCCGCGTCGTCGAACAGCTCGATCGCGGACAGGAACAGGCCGTGGGCGCGCTGCAGCTCGCCCGCACGCACGAGGGCGCGCGCGGCGCACAGGTCCGTCCGCGCGTGCTCGTAGGGCGACGCCGTCGTGCGGTTCACGCGCGTGGCCCGCTCGAGCGGCGCGGTGAGGTCCTCGGGCGCGGCGAGCGAGACGTCGGCGCGCACGAGCGTCGCCGACCGCAGCGACGGCGGGAGCTCCTTGGCGTCGACCCGGCGCCGCGCGAGCGCGCGCTGCGCCGCGTCATGGCGCCCGGCGACGACCCAGGCCTCGACGTCGTCCAGCCCGGGCAGCGGCAGCATGCGTGCGCTGTCGGGACGCTCGCGCTCCGCGGCGAGCTCGAGCAGCGTCGCGGCCTGGGTCACGTGGTGGGCGAACGCGGCGCCCATGGCGCGGTCCACGAGCAGGCCGAGGCGCACGGGCCGCGACGTCGGGCTCGCGCACGTCTCCTCGAGCGCCGTCGCGACGGGCCCGACGACGCCCCGGGTCATCATGTCGAGGCGGCGCGCGGCGGCCACGCCCATCCCCGCGAACGGCAGGCCGAGCGGCAGGCGGAACGCGGCCTCCGCGAGCTCGTCCGCGGCGCGCGTGAGGGTGCCGCGCCACAGGTGCACGAGCGCCTGCGCGAGCCGGACGTGCGCCTCGGCGAGCGGCGTGAGGGCGGCGTCCGGGCCGTCGAACCACCGGCCGCCGTCGCGCACCGGGGCCAGGGAGGCGACGACGCTCGCGAGCGTCTGCGCGGCGTCGTCCAGCCGGTCGTCGGCGGCGAGCCCGAGCGCCCGGCTCACCTGGAGCGCGGCCTCGTGGTCCGGGCCCAGGTCGACGTCGGGCACGACGCCGCGCTCCCCCACCCCGAACACCGCGGCCCAGGAGCGGGCGAGCGCGAGACGGGCCGGGGTCGCGTCGTCCTCGCACCACGACGCGAGGAACGTCGCGGTGTCGAGGAGCTGGGAGGTGCTCACGCCGTCGCCCCGCTCGGCGTGCAGCCGCGCCGCCGTGAGCACGCCCGTCACGACCCCGGCGACGGCGTCCGGGGGGAGTCCGTCCGGCCGGCCCCCGCGCAGGTAGGGCGACAGGACGTCGTCGGGCACCTGGCCCTCGGCGAGCGTGAGCGCCGCGACGAGCGGGCCGAGCGTGCACGCGCGCAGCGCGTCGTCCCCGCTCCGCGAGGCCTTGCGCAGCCAGTCGGCGGCGTCCTGCACGTGGCCCGAGCGCAGGGCCGCGACGCCGGCGATCGCGAACGCCTCGGCGCGGTGCTCGGCGCCCGCCTGGCTCGCCGCCTCGCGCGCGACCTCGTGCGCCCACACGACGTCGCCGCGGTCGAGGTGGCGGCGCGCGATGCGCAGGAGACCCGGGACGAGCGCCGGGTCGCCCACGAGGGTCGCGAGCGCCGAGTGCCACACCGCGACGTCCTCCTCCCCCGCCCGCCGGTGCGCCTCGGCGAGCGCGACGTGCGCCGCCGTGCGCTCGGCGAGGCGCGCGTCGGCGTGGACGAGCGAGCGCATGCGCGGGTCGACGAACGCGAAGCGGCCCCCCGCGAGGACGAGGTGCTCCGCGAGCGGGCCGTCGAGGACCTGCTCCATCGCGAGCCCCGTCGCGGACAGCACGAGCTCGGTGCGGTCGACGACGGCGACCGCCGCGACGAGCAGCGCCTGGCGCTCCGCCTCGCTGAGCGCGGCGAGCCGGTCGGCGAAGAGGGACCGGACGGCGGGGACGGCGGGCAGCGGGTCGGGCAGGATCGACCCGCCCGAGAGCTGCTCGGGGGTGAGGAGCGCCGCCGTCTGCGTGATGGCCGCGGGGTTGCCGCCGAGGAGGTGCGCGAGCCGCGCCGCGACGTGCGGGGCGACGGCGAGCCGCCGCTCGACGAGCAGGAGGTGGAGCGCGTCGGCCGGCGCGAGCGGCGGGACGGCGCGCAGCTCGAACGGGCCGGCGGACGGGTCGAGCGCGCCCGCAGGCGCCGTCCCCAGCAGGACGACGGGCGCGTGCCGCTGCGCCACGAGGCTCGCGAGCACCGACCGGCTCAGCTCGTCCTGGAGGTGCAGGTCGTCGGCGACGAGCACGACGGTCGCGCCGTCGAACGTCGCGACGAGGAGCTCGGCGAGCGCGACCGCCGCCACCTCGGGCAGATAGCCGAAGCCCGGGTCGACCGGCTCGAGGACCCGCGTGAGCCGCTCGGGCACCACGCCGCCCGCGAGCTGCGACACCTGCGACACGACGGAGACGACGGCCGACCCGGGAGCGGGGACGCCCGCGGGCGGGCGACAGCGGAGCGTGACGGTCGGCTGCGCGAACTCGTGCGTCGCGACGGCCTCGCACACGAGCTCGAGCGTCGCGCTCGCGCCCATGCCGTGCTCGGCGGTCCACACGAGACCGCCCTTGCCCTCGCTCACGGCGGCGAGCGCGCGGTCGACCTCCTGCGCGCGGGACGAGAGCCGCTCGAGCCGTCGCGCGAACCGCGAGTCCGCGCGACGGACCGGCTCGGGAACCATGTAGTCCTGCTGTTCTGACATGTCGGGACCCTCCGTCCGGGGGCTTCGTCGCCCGTCGACCGGATGAAATGTTAACAACCCTCCGTAAACAAGGGATCACCTCATCGTTTCCCGCTCGTCACACGGCCGCCACCTGGGCCGACGCCCGCACCTCGACGGTTGCTGCCCGCTGCCCGGAGGACTAGCCTGGCCTCGATCCCCGTCGCGGCCACGACCCTCGTGCGCCCCGACCCGGGTGCGGCGCCCGCGGCGCCGCCGCCACGAGAGCGAGGTGAGCCCCATGCCTGACGGCAGCAGTCATAGATCCGTGCACTGCGCGCTCACCCCCCGTGGCTCGCGACCCGACGCCTGAGCCCGGCCGACGCAGGTCCCTGCGTCCCCGGCCGTCGTCCGTCCCGCGCGGGGAGGTCGCCAGTGCGCTCCGCGCGCGCCGCGTGCGCGCCGCCGGACCTCCCCCGCCGACGCTCCCGCGCCGCCCGTACGTGGCCGCGCCCGTGCGTCCGCCCGCCGGAAAGGACGACCACCATGACCCAGCGTTCCCCTGCCACGGGACCCGCCACCACGCCCGTCGCCACCCCTGCCGCGACCCCGGTGCGGACGCGCCCCGCCCGGACGCCCCTGCGTGCCCCGCGCGAGGAGCGGCGCCGCACGCGCCGGCCGAACCTCGAACGGCAGTCGATCTCCTTCACCGTGGGGCTCTACCTGTTCATCTGCGCCGCGCTCCTCACCGCGCACTTCACGGCCGGCGGTGCGTGATGACGACGATGCTGCCCGAGACCCCGGGCCTCGCCCCCGGGACGGAGACCCGCCTGCCCGCCCCGGCGCGCGGCGGGCTCGACCTGCACGCCCGCGCGCACGGCGACGGCTCGCCCCGGTTCGACCCGCGCGTCCTGCGCTCGCGCTGGGTGCAGGTCGCGGTGGGCGACCCGGAGTCCGCGGCCCGCGCGGCCGAGCACGGCGTCGACTTCGCGGCCGCCGGAGGGCGCGTCTGGGAGACGGACGCGCACGTCTACCTGCCGGTGACGGCGACCCGGCGCGACGGCGACCGGGTGGTGGACGAGCGCATCGTGCTCGCCCTGTCCGCCGACGTCGTCGTGACGGCCCAGCCGCAGCGGCACTACGCCGTCTTCGACAAGGCGATCGCCCGCATGCGCCGCACGCCGTGGCTCATCGGCTCGTCGTACGGCGTCGCGTACGCGCTGCTCTACGCGCTCAACGAGGCGGCCGACCGCGTCGTGTCCTACGCGAGCGACCTGCTCGAGGACATGTCCGACGAGATCGACGAGGCCACGCGCGGCGTCGACTCGCGCGGCCGGGAGATCGGGGTGAGCGACATGCAGGACACGATCACGCGCATGAACCGCGCCGAGGAGATCGTGTCGCGCGCCCAGGAGTCCCAGCTCTCGCTCGCGCGCGCCGCGCGGCACCTGCGCAGCGAGATCGCGGACTCGGACCCGGTGCTCGCGGGGCTCGTCGAGACGCTCGTCGCGGACGTCGACGGCGTGAAGCAGCACGCCGGGTTCGAGCACGACAAGGTGCGCTACCTGCAGCAGGCGATCATGACGTCGCTCGACGTCAAGCAGGCGCAGATCGTCAAGGTCTTCACCATCATCACCGCGGTGTTCCTGCCCCCGACGCTCATCGCGTCGTTCTACGGCATGAACTTCACGCACATGCCCGAGCTCGACCGGCCGTACGGGTTCACGCTCACGGTCCTGGTGACGCTCGTCGCCGCGGTCATCCCGCTGGCGTACATCAAGCGCCGCGGCTGGCTGCGCTGAGCGACGGACGGTGCGGTGCGCGGCCGAGGCCGCGCACCGCACCGTCAGGTCGTCAGGCGCAGGTGCCGACGACGCGCCAGGCCGGGTACCACTTCTCCGTGCCCGGGACGTTCGTGCGGACCCACCACGCGGCGCGGTAGTTCACGCCCTCGTGCGAGACGACGCGCCCCCCGACGTACGAGGTGCTGCGGTCCCAGCCCGGGAAGCACGAGCCGGGCGCGGTCGGGTCGACCGGACCGGCCGGGGCCGCGCGGTAGACGTCGGCCGCCGTGCCGACGAGCTCGTCCTCGTAGTCGCCCGCGAGGTCCCAGAACATCGAGCCGCCGAGGCCCTTCTCCGTGATCCACGACGCCTTGTACGCGACGGCGCGCGGCGTGTCGACGCTCCACCACTGGTCGCCGTCGTAGCGCCACGAGGCCCCGCTGACCTCGTCGAAGTACTCGGTCCCGTGGTCGCGCAGCTCGAAGTACTGCTTGTTCCCGGCCTCGTAGGTGCCGGGGGCGACGCCCGCGGCGGGCTGCCAGGCGCCGTCCGAGTCGCCGGCCTCGACGCCGGACCAGCCACGGCCGAACGCCGGGATGCCGAGCGTGAGCTGGGCGGGGTCGACGCCGCGCGACAGGTAGAGGTCGATGCCGTCCTCGAGCGAGATCGTGCCGGGCTGCGAGGTGTCGTGCAGGTTCGCCTGGTGCCCGGCGAGGTTCGGCGACCAGCCGCCGTGCAGGTCGTAGCCCTGCATGTTGCCGTAGTCGAGGTAGTCGAAGATCGCAGGGGCGTCCCAGCCGGCGTTCACCACGGTGGGGCTCACCGGGATGTAGGCGGAGAGCAGGTAGTCCTTGCCCTGCGCGGCGCCGCGCTCGTCGAGCTGCTTGCGGAACTCGGCGAGCAGGGCGGTGAAGTTCGCCTTGTCGTTGACCGGGTCGACGTGGTTCTCGGGGTGCTGCGACCAGTCGGGGGCCCCGGGCCACTCCCAGTCGACGTCGATGCCGTCGAACAGGCCCGCGGCCGCGCCGGGGCCGCCGCGGCCGTCGATCACGGGCAGGTTGCCGTCGATGTAGAGGTCGATGCACGACGCGACGAACTTCTCGCGGCTCTCGGGCGTCGCCGCGGCCTTCGAGAAGAACTTGGACCAGGTCCAGCCGCCGAGCGACATGAGGACCTTGGTGTCGGGGTGCTCCTCCTTGAGCTTGCGGAGCTGGTTGAAGTTCCCCGCGAGCGCCTGGCCCGGCGCGTCCGCGACGCCGTCCACCGAGTCCTCGGCGGAGACGGCCCGCACGAAGTCGGCCTGCGCGTCGCCGGCCCCGTCGTTGCCGCCCGGCTCGGGCGTGCCCGGGGCGTCCGCGAGGAAGCACGTGAGGTCGGTCGGGTGGATGTTGCCGAACGCGTAGTTCACGTGGGTGATCTGCTCGGCCTGGCCCGACTCGACAAAGTCGCGCACGGTGTAGCCGTAGTTCTCCGGGGCCCAGGACATGAAGTAGCCGACGTTGCGGTACCCGTTGAGGGCGGCGTCGCCGTTCGGGGAGTCGGGCGTCGGGATGGTGGCCGCCGTCGTGGCGGTCAGGTGGGCGGTCGGCGCGGCGGCGGCGGTCGTCGCGGCGGCGACGGCCCCGCTCGCGGCGAGCGCGAGGGCGGTGAGGCCGGCGGCCGCGCGCGTGGCGCGGGCGCGGCGCGGGGCGGACGGGCGAGGACGGTGCATCGAGAGGACCTCTCGTCGACGAGGTCGGTCGCCGACCCGCGCGGACGCGCGGCGGTGCGGCCTCCTGCGGGGCCTGAGCGACCGGCTGACGTGAGCGACCGTAGCCGTGGGCGGGGCCCGCGGGACTACGTGCTTCCCACACTCTTCGCGTCACGCGCGCCGCGCGGGGTACGCGGTCCTCCGTACGCAGGCCCCGTACGGGACAGCCCGTACGACGCCGCGTCAGGCCTCGAGGATCAGCGTGACCGGGCCGTCGTTGACGAGGTCGACCGCCATGTGCGCGCCGAACCGCCCGGTCGCCACCTCGACCCCGCGGGCGCGCAGCGCCTCGACGACCGCGTCGACGAGCGGCTCCGCGACAGGACCGGGCGCCGCGCCGTTCCACGACGGCCGACGGCCCTTGCGCGTGTCCGCGTAGAGCGTGAACTGGGAGACGACGAGCACGGGCGCGCCGTCGTCGAGCACGGACCGCTCCCCCGCGAGGATCCTCAGCTCGGCGATCTTGCGCGCGATCGTCTCCACCTGCGCGTCGCCGTCGTCGTGCGTGACGCCGACGAGCGCGAGCAGGCCCGGTCGGTCGATCGCGCCGACGACCTCCGCCGTCCCGTCGTCGGCCACGACGCTCACGCTCGCGCGAGTCACGCGCTGCACGACGGCCCTCACGGCCGTCCCCTGTCGTCGCGCCGCGCTGCGTCGGACGAGAGGTCCTGCGAGGCGTCGTACGCCGCGTCCGTCCCGGGCTCGTCGAGCACCGCGCGCACGGCGCCCACCGGCTGCCCGGCGCCGAGCACGGGCACGTCGCCGAGCGCGTCGAGCGCCGGCCCGTCCGCGCCCGCGACGTCGAGCGCGCCGAGACGGCGCAGCGCCGCGGCGAGCACCGCCGGGCGGGGCCGGGACGCGCCGTCGAGCACCTTGAGGGCGAGGGCACGGCCGTCGGGCAGCCCGGCCCCGTACACCCCGTCGGCCCCGTCCTTGGCGACCAGGCCCGGGACGGCGCGCATCGCGAGGGTCGCGTCGCGTCCCGTGCCGCCCACCATCTCGGGGAACGCCGCCATGGCGCGCGCGACCTCCGCCTCGGGGGAACCCGGGTCGTGCTGCGGGGCCGCGGCGAGATGCCCGAACGCGCGCGCGAGCCCGCGCACCGTCGTCGAGAAGAGCGGCGCGCCGCAGCCGTCGACCGTCACGTGCTCGACGGCGACGCCCGTCGCCTCCGCGACGGTCTCGCGCACCGCCACCTGCAGCGGGTGGTCGTGCTCCAGGTACGTGCGCGGGTCCCAGCCCGCGACGACGCACGTCGCGAGCATCGCCGCGTGCTTGCCGGAGCAGTTCTGGGTGATCGACGACGGGCCGTTCCCCGCCTCCTGCCACGCGAGCGCGGCCGGCGGGTGCAGCGGGAGGTCCGGGGTGTTGCGCAGCGCCGACTCGTCGAGCCCGGCGCCCGCGAGGATCTCGCGCACCCCCGCGAGGTGCTCGGGCTCGCCGTTGTGGCTCGCGGCGGCGAGGGCCAGGAGGCGCGGCGGCAGGCGCAGTCCGTGCCGCAGCATCGCGACGGCCTGGAACGGCTTGACGCTCGAGCGCGGCCAGACGACCGTGCCGGCGTCGCCACGCTCGAGGAGCGTGCCGCCGTCGGGCTCCAGCAGCACGAGGTGCCCCGTGTGGACGGACTCCACGAGGTCGCCGCGCACGACCTCGGCCAGCGGGACGGCGGCGCGCGCGACCCCGGTGCGGACGTCGTCGGTCACCGCGGCGCTCACCAGCCGCCGGGCCGGCCGGACGACCCGTTGCCGCGCCCGTTCCCGTAGGGCTGGAGGCGGGGACGCACGTCGACGAGGTACACGATCGCCGCGACGACCGCGATGATCCCGATGAAGCCGAGGTTGATCCCGCCGCCGAGCGGGATGGAGAGGAAGCCGAGCGCCGCGGCGACCCCGAGGATCGCGAGCCAGATCGGCTTGCTCAGCTTGCCCTCGGCCGTGAACGCGCTCGCGGGCCGCCGGATCGCGTCGACGAGCGCGAAGAGCTGCGTCCCGAACACGACCAGCGACAGGAGGAGGTAGACGATCCACTGCAGCGACCCGAAGATTCCCACGGGCACGAGCCTACGGTCTGGCGAGCGGCCACGGCACCACGCGCAGCCCGGCGGCACGCGCCGCGGTCACGACGTGCGGGTCCCACGCGGCCACGACCGTGTCGTCGTGCGCGACGGCGAGCGCGCTCGCCACGTGCACCGCGTCGTTGCTGCGCAGCGACCCGGCGGCGACGAGCCGCGACGCGCGGTCGGTGACGGCGCCGGACACCTCGACCACGTGCAGCGCGGGTCGCAGCGTGTCCCAGGTGCCGAGCGCGCGGGCGTGCGCCGGGCCGTCGATGACCCCGCCGCGGGCCCCCGCGGCGAGCGCGGCGCGGACCTCGACGTCGGCGAGGCGGCTCGTGACGACGACGTCCGCACGGTTCCACAGGCGGCTCGCGAGCGCGGAGCCGGCCTCGGGGACGCACAGCTTCACGAGCGCGCTCGCGTCGAAGTAGACGAGGGCCACCGCGGGCCCCTCAGCGCCGGATCCGGCGCACGAGCGCCGCCACCCCGCCGCCGCGGGCGGCCCGGGCGCCGTCGGACGGGCGCGGGCCGTCGGGACCCGCCGGACGTGCCCCGTCCGTCGCCGCGGCGAGCACCGGCGCGGGCACCGCGTGCACGGGGCGCTCCCCCGCCGGGGGGACCAGGACGCCGTCGCGCACGAGCTCGGTGACGAGGTCCGCCGTCGCGACGCCGGTCAGCCGGGCGACGGGGACGCCGCGCTCGGTGATGACGACCTCCTCACCGTCCCTGGCCCGCTCGATCCACGACTTGAGCTCGGCGCGCAGCGCGCTGACAGGGACCTCCATGCCCCGACCGTACCGGCCCGCGGTACCGCTGTGCAGGGGTCTGTCGTCCCGGGTGCGAACGCTCTCAGAGCTCGGGGAGCGCGTCGCGCGCCTGCTCGGGCGTCGCGCCCGCCGCCTCCAGGGCGTCGACGATCGGCGACCGCACGAGCATCACGAGCGACTGCACCTGCCAGTCGCCGTCGCCGAGCGCGTGGGGGTCGGCGCTGCGGGCCACCTCGAGGAGGACCTCGCGCGCGACCGCCGGGTCGCGCCCCGCGCCGACGGCCTCGGCGAGCACGTGCACCCCGGCGCCGAACCGGGCGACGAGGTCCGCCACGGCGTCGAGCTCGTGGTGGTCCGGGCCGCTCGCGACCGGCCGCGCACGCCGCGCCAGGACGCGCACGCTGCGCATCGCGCGGTCGACGAGCACCGCCTGCCGCTCGAGCCCGCCCAGCTCGTCCCGGTGCCGCAGCCCGGCGGCGCTCACGCGCGCGAGCTCGCGCGCGGACGTCGCGGACGACTGCCACTCCTCGAGCGCGCCCTCGGACGCCCGGCCCTTGACCAGCGCCGCGTCGAGGTCCCCCGGGTCGCGCCCGCGCAGACCGCGCGCGAGCACGTCGAGCACGCCCGCGAGCTCCGACGTCGCCTCCGCCCCGAGGAGACGGGGGCGTCGCCGCGGGTCGCCCGGGGTGAGCGCCGCGACGGCGAGCGCGACGGCGCCGCCCACGAGCGCGTCCGTCCACCGCCCGAGCGGGCCGCCCGCCTGCGCGGCCGGGAGCCCGACGATGACGATGGCCTGCACGCCCGCCTGCGTCGTGAGCATCGCGCCCCGGTCGATGAAGCGTGCGGCGAGGGCCGAGACCGCGAGGACGACGGCGACCTGCCACCAGCCCGACCCGATCGCGTGGACCACGAGGTCCCCGAGGCCGACGCCGATCGCGACGCCCACCGCGAGCTCGAGCACGCGGCGGAGCTGACGGTCCTGGCTGAAGCCGAGGCAGATCCACGCGGAGACCGGCGCGAAGAAGGGGGCCGTGTGCCCGAGCCCGTACCGGGCGATGCCGAACGCGAGGCCGGCAGCCGCCGACGCCTGGAGGACGGGCCACAGCGCCACGCGCACGCGCGACGCGCCCTGCCGGACCCGGGCCCGCAGGAGGAGCCGGCGCCACGCCGTCCGGGCGACGTCGACCGCCCCCGGGGACTGCCCGCGCGCCGGCCCCGACGTCACAGCATGCTCGTGGGTGCGCCCTCGCCGCGCGGCGTGACGCCGCGCCCGACGGGACCGCGCGCGGCCGGACGGTCGACGGAGACGCCCTCGCCGGGCACCACGACCTCCTGCGCCGCGGAGATCGCGCCGCCGTCGCAGTCGACGAGGAGCTCGGCGTCGACCGGCGCGCTCCGCTTGAGGACCGCGAGCGCGATCGGCCCGAGCTCGTGGTGGCGCGCGACCGACGTGACGGACCCGACGGCGCGGCCGTCGAGCGTGACCTCGGCCCCCGGGGCGGGCAGCAGGTGGCCCGAGCCGTCGAGGTGCAGCATGACGACGCGCCGCGGCGGACGCCCGAGGTTGTGCACGCGCGCGATGGTCTCCTGCCCGCGGTAGCAGCCCTTGTGCAGGTGGACGGCGGTGCGCAGCCAGTCGGTCTCGTGCGGGATCGACCGGTGGTCGACCTCCGTCGCGAGGCGTGGGCGCCAGGCCTCGACGCGCGCGGCCTCGCTCGCCCACGTGCCCACGAGGCGCCACCCGGCGGCCTCGCGCGCCGCGACGGCGTCGGCCAGCTCCGCGCGCGGGACGAGCACGAGCCGCCACGGGCGCTCGCGGCCCGGGTGCTCGTCCTCGGGCGGGCCGTACCGCGTGCCGCCCGCGAGGACGCGCGGCCACGGGTCGCGCCAGGTCACGGGCTCGTCCTCGGCGCCCTCGGCGTCGACCGGCTCGCCGAGCGCGGCCCACTCGTCCGTGGCGTCGGCGATCTCGACGCGGAGCATGAACTTCATGCGGTCCAGCCACGCGGCGAGGTCGGCCGCGTGCGCGCGCTCGGTGACGAGCCAGGTCGTGGTGCCGTCGTCGACGACGGACGCCGCGTGCTCGACGTGGCCCTGCGGTGAGAGCACGAGCAGCTCGGTCGAGGTGCGCGGCGCGAGGTCCGTGAGGTCCTGGGACGTGATGGAGTGCAGCCAGCTCAGCCGGTCCGGGCCCGTGACCGTGACGACGCCCAGGTGCGACTGGTCGACGACGGCGCCGCCCGTGCGCAGCGCGCGCTGCTCCCCGGTGGGGTCGCCGTAGTGCCAGGCGACGCCCTCGTCGGGGCCCGTCGCGGGCACGGCGCCGTGGCGCGACAGGAGCGGGCTGGTGTAACCGGTGGTCACGGGTGGTCCTCCTTCGTCGACGCGTCCGGGCCGGGCGGGCCCTCGGGCCGCCCGGTGGCCTGCGTCAGGCCGACGGGCGCCGGGTCAGCTTCGCGGACGCGTACGACTGCAACGGCTGACCGAAGGCCGCCAATTCCCACACCCACAGGAGCTGGCCCTCGACGAACCCGTAGAGCCGCTTCGAGGCCGTGACCTCGGACGCGGTGGACGTGCGCGCGATGAGGTCGCTCGCCAGGTCCACGCGGCCGTTGCCGACGGCGCCCAGGTACACCGACACGCGACCCGCCGGGTCGGCGACGAGGACCTCGAGGGGGTGGCGGTCGTCCTCCAGACCCTCGGGCCGGTCGGTCGACACGCGCCAGTAGCCGGTCTCCGTGGACCAGACGGGCGACGCGGCGGCCGCGGCGTCGAGGGTGGCCTCGTCACGCTCCGGCCACTCGCCCTCCGCGGGCACCGTCTCGGGGACCGCGGCGTCGAGGACGCGCAGCGTCGACTCGTAGCGCAGGTAGGGGCCGCCGTCGTGGTCGAACACGACGTCGTGGACGAACGGCGTCTCCTCGATGCCCGGGTACTTGACGACGCCCTCGCCGCGCCAGCTCCCGACGAGCCAGGCGAGCGGGTACACCTCGGGAGCGAGGCCTTCGGGGAACTCGAACGGCATCAGCGACCACCTCTCGGAGTCGGGCGGCGCGCGGCGCCCGCGCGGGGACGGGCCCCGCGCGGCGACGTCAGCGCTGGCCCTTGAAGAGCTTGTAGACGACGTACCCGGCGAACCACGTGATGGTCACCGTCGCCGCGAGGAGCAGGCCGAGGAAGATCAGCTCGAGAGTGTGCGGGCTCATGCGGGCGATCCTACCGGCCGGACGGCACCGGCACGCCGTGGCCGTGGTCACCCGCGGGGCTACGCTCGGCCGCGTGACCGACTCCACGCTCCCCGCCGCCGCCCCCCGCTCCCGCTCGCTCGTCGTCAAGACGACCTCCGGGCTCGACCGGCCCGAGGCCGCGAACCAGGCCTTCACCGTCGCCGCCGCCGCGGTCGCGGCGGGCGTCGAGGTGAGCGTGTGGCTCACGGGCGAGGCGGCGTGGTTCGGTGTGCCGGGCCGCGCGGCGGAGCTCGAGCTCGAGCACGCGGCGCCGCTGCCCGACCTGCTCGACGCGGTCCTCGCCGCGGGCACGCTGACCGTCTGCACGCAGTGCGCGGCGCGTCGCGGGATCACGGCCGACGACGTCCTGCCCGGCGTGCGCATCGCGGGGGCGGCGGTGTTCGTCGAGGAGGCGCTGCGCGAGGGCGCCCAGGCGCTCGTCTACTGAGCGAGCCGCGCCCGCGGGCGCTCGCCTGCGGGGCGGCCGCGCGCCGGGCCGTCAGCGGGCCGGCGCGACCCGGCGCAGCAGCAGGTACAGCTCGCACCCGAGGCACAGGCCGAACGCGGCGTTGAGGACGGCGGCCACGAGCGCGAGCGCCGCCGCGCCCGGCACGGCGCCCGCGACGCCGAGCAGCCCGAGCACGACCCCGGCGCCGGTGATCACCAGGCCCACCGCCTGCGCGAACCGCGGCGGCCTCGGGTCCTCGCGCTCCGTCGTCGGGCCGATGCGCGGGAGCAGGACCAGCCGGTAGACGGCCGCCTGCCACGTGCCCTGCGCGCCGCGGACGGTGCCGAGCAGGAAGCCCGCCGCGACGACGGCGAGCAGCACGAGCGCCGCGGGCGACGTCCAGAGCAGGATCACCACGGCGAGCAGGACGGCCGTCATGCCCGCCCCCGCGCGCGGCCCGCGCGGGTCGATGCCGGCGGGCGCGCCGCCCGGCTCGGTGACGGTGGCCTCCGGGCCTGCCTGGTCGCTCACTCGGGTCTCCTCCGGTCGGGCCGTCGGAGACGGCGGTCAGCTGCCTGGCACGCTCGCGGGCCGCGCGCCCGGGTCCGCGACGGCGAGCGCCGCGAGCGCCTGGGCGCGGTTCATGCCCCCGCTCGCGCGGGCGACCTCGCGGCCCTCCGCGTCGAGCACGAGGACGGTCGGCGTGCGCAGTATGCCGAATGCTCGCACCAGGTCGAGGTGGTCGTCGACGTCCATCTCACGATGCGTCACGTCCGGGTGCGCGGCGCTCACGTCGCGCAGGACCCGGGCGGTGGCGCGGCACGGCGCGCAGAGCTCGGCGGAGAACTGGACGAACGTGCGGCGCTCCGCGAGCGCGACGCCGTGCGCCGCCCAGTCCACGGGCGCGGGCCCGGCGACGGCGGCCGCGGGCGACGCGGGCCCTCTCTCCCGCGCGGCCCGCACGACGCCCTGGCGGCGCTGCCACCACACGCCGAGCGCGGCCGTCGCGACGAGGGTCACGACGAGCAGCACGACGGCGAGCGGCGAGGGGGTCACCCGACGATCACCCGGCCGACGACGAAGATCAGGGTCCCGCCGACGGCGACGGGCAGCGCCGTCGCGGAGAACGCGCCCAGCCGGCCGCGCAGCTCGGGGAGCTGGTCGAAGAGCGCGTGCAGGGACGCGACGAGCAGGCCCGCGACGACCCCCGCCCAGACGCCGCCCAGCAGCTCGAGGTCGGGCATGACGTAGCCGACGGCGCCGCCCGCGAGCACCGCGAGGCCGAGCGTCAGCGCGGCGTTGAGCCAGCCGCCGAGCGGCAGCGCGGACACCGCGGACGCCACGGCGAGCGCGACCGCCGTCGTGACGACGAGGGACTCGCCCGCGTCGGTGCGGCCCGCGGCGATCCAGCCCGCGCTCGACGTCGCCACGACGATCCCGCTCACCGTGCCGATGAGCGACTCGACCAGGCGCGGACGGCCGTCGCGCCGCAGGAGCTCGGCGACGAACGCGAGGACGACGGAGAGCGCGAGCACGACGGGCAGGTGGCGCAGCGCGGGCTCCCCGAGCGTCGCGGCGGTCGCGGCCACGGCGCCGAGCCCGGCGATCGCGATGACGACCCGGGTCCCGCCGTGGACGGGGATGTCGAGCAGCCGCGGCCAGCCGATCGCGACGCCCAGCGCCAGCGCGCCCGACGCGATCGTGAGCGGCAGCGGGCCGAAGAACGCGGCGACGGCCACGACCGCCGCCAGGCATGCCGTCACGACGGCACGGGTCGAGAGGTCCACGCGGTCAGCGCCCCGTTCGGGGGTCGCGGGAGGGCGTCGGGTCGTGCAGCACGCCTCAGAGTGTCGCAGAGACTCGCCACGGGCCGCTCACCGGCTCCCTCGCGGCGGCCGGGCGGCGGTCTCGCGGGCGGGCCGCGGCGTCGCCGCCGGGCAGCGCTGTCACCGGCCGGCGAGGGCGGACGCGCGCGATGTGAGACACGCACCGTGCGGGCGGCCGGCACGCGATACGGTAACCGTCCACGGACCGCGGACGTGGCCGACGACGTGGCGTGCCCCGTAGAGGTCCGTCCCGCCCGGTCGCCACGCGTCGACGCCCGGGGGCGCCGCCCGCGCCCCGCGACCCGGAAGGAGGTGCCGGATGGCCGACCTGCTCATCCTCACCCCCGCCACTGGCGGTTCCGTCGAGGTGCTGCCCGCGCTCGGCCTGCTCTCGCACCGCATCCGGGTCCTGCCCATGGAGCCGTCGGCGCTCGTCGACGCACCGGACTCGGACGTCGTGCTGCTGGACGCGCGTCGCGACCTCGTCGCCGCCCGCACCACGTGCCGGCTCCTGCACGCCACGGGCCTGACGGTCCCGCTCGTGCTCGTGCTCACCGAGGGCGGGCTCACCGTGGTGACCGCCGAGTGGGGTGCCGACGACCTCCTCCTGGAGGGCGCAGGACCGGCCGAGGTCGAGGCCCGGCTCCGGCTCGTCATCGAGCGCTCCGCGCGGGGACCGGCCGAGGACGGCCCACAGGAGATCGCGGCGGGCGAGCTCGCGATCGACGCGAGCGGCTACACCGCCCGGCTGCGCGGCCGCCCGATCGACCTCACGTACAAGGAGTTCGAGCTCCTTAAGTACCTCGTCCAGCACCCGGGCCGCGTGTTCACGCGCGCGCAGCTCCTCCAGGAGGTCTGGGGCTACGACTACTACGGGGGCACGCGCACCGTCGACGTCCACGTGCGCCGTCTGCGCGCCAAGCTCGGGCCGGAGCACGAGCAGCTCATCGGCACGGTGCGCAACGTCGGCTACCGGTTCGACCCGCCGAAGGACCGCCGTCCCGCGGCGGCCGCGGAGGCGTCCGGAGCGGACGCCGCCGGTGCCGACTCCGGGTCGTCGGCCGACAGCGGGTCCGGGACGCCGGTAGGTTCGTCCGGGTGACGCCCGACCCCTCCGACTTCACGTCCGCCCTCCTCGACGGCCCCTGGCGCCACGAGTTCGTGCCGGCCAACGGGGCCCGCTTCCACGTGGCGCTCGCCGGTCCCGAGGACCGTGGCGTGCGGGACCCCGGCCCGCCGCTCGTCGTGCTGCTCCACTCGTTCCCCCAGTTCTGGTGGGCGTGGCGGCACCAGCTCGAGCCGCTGGCCGCCGCGGGCTACCGCGTCGCCGCGATGGACGTGCGGGGCGTCGGGGCGTCCGACAAGCCGCCGATCGGCTACGACGCCCCGACGCGCACGCGCGACATCGCCGGCGTGATCCGCTCGCTCGGGTCGGGGCGCGCGGTCGTCGTGGGCCACGGCACCGGCGGCAGCCTCGCCTGGGCGATGGCCGCGCTCCAGCCCGCCGTGACGGCCGGGGTCGCCGCGTTCTCCGCCCCGCACCCCGCACGCCTGCACACGTCGGCCCGGCGGCTGCTCACGCCCGCGGCGCAGCGCCAGCTCGCGTTCTACCAGGTGCCCACGCTGCCCGAGCGCGCGCTCGTCCGCGGCGACCTCGTGGCCGACGTGCTCGCGACGGGCGCCGCGCAGCCCTTCGCGCCCGACGTCGTCGACACGTACCGCACCGTCATGCGCATCCCGTTCGCGGCGCACACCGCGATGGAGTCGCTGCGCTGGGCCGTGCGCTCCACCCCCCGGCCCGACGGGCGCCGCTTCCTCGCCGCGCTCCGCCACCCCGTCGAGGTCCCCGCCCTCCAGGTGCACGCGGCGCGCGACGGGCTGCTGCGCCGCGACCTCGCGGACGCCGACGGCGCCGCGCTCGCCCGGGACTTCCGGTTCGAGGTCGTGGACGACGCCGGGCACTTCCTCCCCGAGGAGGCCCCGGGCACCGTGACGGACCTGCTCCTGGACTGGCTCCCCACGACGCAGCGGCCCGCGGGCTGACCGCGCCCTCGCCCGGCCGTCCGCGCGAGACCCTCAGCTCGTCTTGACGAGCGCGGCCGCCTTGACCGGGTCGACCTCGCCGACGCCGAACGACGGGCACCACCGCGCGATCGTGCACGCGCCGCACGCCGGCTTGCGCGCGAAGCACACCCGCCGGCCGTGGAAGATCAGCCGGTGGGAGAGCATCGTCCACTCCGACTTCTCGATGAGCCCGCCGACGACCTGCTCGACCTTGACCGGGTCCTCCTCCGTGGTCCACCCCAGGCGGCGCACGAGGCGGCCGAAGTGCGTGTCCACGGTGAGCCCCGGCACGCCGAACGCGTTCCCGAGCACGACGTTCGCCGTCTTGCGCCCCACGCCGGGCAGGGTGACGAGGTCCTCCAGGCGGGCGGGCACCTCGCCGTCGAACCGCTCGACGAGCGCCTGGCCGATCCCGATGACCGACTGCGCCTTGGCCCGGAAGAAGCCCGTGGGCCGCAGGATCTCCTCGAGCTCGGCGCGGTCCGCCGCCGCGTACGCCGCGGCGTCCGGGTAGCGCGCGAAGAGCGCGGGCGTCGTGAGGTTCACGCGCTTGTCCGTCGTCTGGGCCGAGAGGACCGTCGCGACGAGCAGCTCGAGCGGCGTGGTGAAGTCGAGCTCGCAGTGCGCGTCCGGGTAGGTGACCGCGAGCTCACGGTTGGTGCGGCGCGCGCGCCGCACGAGCGCGAGGTGCGACTCGGGCTTCGGGGCCCGCGCGCGGGCCTGCTCGGTGGTGGTCACGAAACCCACCGTAGCCGCCGCCCCTGACACCCGAGTTGCAGCGGTAGGGCAGACTTGTCCTGGAACATTTCCGAGGACGAGACGATAGGACACCCCGCGTGGACGACGACGTTGTGCTCTCCGCCCCCCTGTTCGCGACGATGGACGCGGACGAGACGCGCACCCTCTTCGAGTCGATGCAGCAGATCGAACTCTCGCGCGGAGACGTGCTGTTCCGCGAGGGCGAGCCGGGCGACCGCCTCTACGTGATCGCGAGCGGCAAGATCAAGCTGGGGCGCCGCTCCAACGACGGCCGCGAGAACCTCCTGTCGATCCTCGGCCCCGGCGAGATGTTCGGCGAGCTCTCGCTCTTCGACCCGGGCCCCCGCACCGCCACCGCGAGCTCCGTCGCCGACTCCGTGATCTACGAGCTCGGCCACGACCAGCTCGTCGAGTGGATCGAGAAGCACCCGAGCGTCGCCAAGCACCTGCTCAACGCCCTCGCGCGCCGCCTGCGCCGCACGAACGAGACGCTGGCCGACCTCGTGTTCTCCGACGTGCCGGGCCGTGTCGCCAAGGCGCTCCTCGACCTGTCGACCCGCTTCGGCGAGGAGACGGACGAGGGCATCCGCGTCGCGCACGACCTCACGCAGGAGGAGCTCGCGCAGCTCGTCGGCGCGTCGCGCGAGACCGTGAACAAGGCGCTCGCCGACTTCGCGACGCGCGGCTGGGTCCGCCGCGAGGGCCGGGCCGTCGTCCTGCTCGACATGGACCGCCTGGAGCGCCGCGCGCGCTGACCGGCCACGCCGGCCGAGATGCCGACGAGAACGGGGTCGGCGACCGGATCCTCACGGACCCGGTCGCCGACCCCGTTCTCGTGCGGGCGTCGCGGGCTAGTCCGCCAGCTCGACGACGAGCTCGACCTCGACCGGGGCGTCGAGCGGCAGGACCGCGACGCCGACGGCGCTGCGCGCGTGCACCCCGGCCTCGCCGAAGATCTCGCCGAGGACGGTGCTCGCACCGTTCACGACGCCGGGCTGGCCCGTGAACGACGGGTCGCTCGCCACGAACCCGACCACCTTGACGACCCGGACGACGTCGTCGAGGTTCCCGACGACGTCGTGCACGGCCGCGAGCGCGTTGAGCGCGCACACGCGCGCGAGGTCCGCGGCGTCGGCGGGCGCGACGAGGCCCTCGCCGTCACCCACCTTGCCGGTCGCGAGCAGCGCGCCGTCGACGAACGGGAGCTGGCCCGAGGTGTGGACGTACCGGCCGGAGCGCACCGCGGGGACGTAGGCGGCGACCGGCGCCGCCACCCGCGGGAGGGTGATCCCGAGCTCCGCGAGGCGCGCGGCGACCGTCCCGGCGGGGACGCCCGTCACTACTTCTCCCCGGTGGGGCGCTTGAGGTAGGCGACGAGGCCGTTGCCGTCCGGGCCGGTCACGACCTGGACGAGCTCCCAGCCGTCGGAGCCCCACTGGTCGAGGACGGCCTTCGTGTTGTGGATGATGAGGGGGATGGTCGCGTACTCCCACGTGGTTGCCATGGGGCGAGCGTAGTCGGACGGCGCGGGCCGCGGCGCGGCCGGACGGGCGCGCCGTCCCGGGATGCTTACACAACCCGCACACCCGGGAGAGGCGGCTTTCCGGGCCTCTCCCGGGGTTGCTCCCGTAGGGTTGGCACCATGGCTTCCCCTGTGCGTCCTCGCGGCCGGCAGATCAACGCGTACCAGCTCGTCGCCCTCTTCCTGGCGTTCGTGCTGGTCTCCGGCGTCGGCGGCGTGCTCGCGGCCGGGCTCCTCGTGCCGCTCGCCGCCGGGGCGAACACCGCGACGGACACCGCCGTCGAGGTGTTCGACGAGCTGCCGGCCGACCTCGAGCCGGGCCCGCTGTCCGAGCAGTCGCGCATCTACGCGAACGACGGCACGACGCGGCTCGCGACGTTCTACACGGAGAACCGCATCGTCGTCCCGCTGGACCAGGTCTCCGAGCCCATGAAGAACGCGGTCATCGCGATCGAGGACAAGCGCTTCTGGGAGCACGGCGGGGTCGACGTCGAGGGCATCCCGCGCGCGTTCGTCAACAACCTCACGGGCGGCTCGACGCAGGGCGCCTCGACCCTGACGCAGCAGTACGTGAAGAACGTCCTCATCGAGCAGGCCGTGCGCGACGGCGACGTCATGGCGCAGCACGAGGCCAAGGCCGACACGCTCGGGCGCAAGGCGCGCGAGGCGAAGCTCGCCATCTCGCTCGAGAAGAGGATGGGCAAGGAGGAGATCCTCCAGGGCTACCTCAACATCGCGCAGTTCGGGCGCTCCGTGTACGGCGTCGAGACGGCGGCGCGGCACTACTTCGGCGTCTCGGCCAAGGACCTGAACTACCTCCAGGCGGCCACGATCGCCGGGATCACCAAGGCGCCGTCCACGTACGACCCGACGGCCGACCCGGAGAAGGCCCAGAACCGCCGCAACGTCGTCCTCAACACGATGTACCAGCAGGGGTACATCACCAAGGAGGAGTACGACGCCGGGCTGGCCACCCCCATCGCGGACACGCTCGCCATCCAGCCGCTCGAGGCGGGCTGCCAGGCGTCCGGCGGCTCCGCGTTCTTCTGCGACTACGTCACGAAGATCATCATGTCGGACCCGGTGTTCGGCGAGACGAAGGCCGAGCGCGAGGCGCTGCTGTACCGCGGCGGGCTCGACATCTACACGACGCTCGACCCGAACATGCAGGCGGCCGCGGAGCAGCACGCGGCGGCCGCCGTCCCGGCGGACGACCCGAGCCAGATCGAGGACGCGATCGTGTCGATCGAGCCGGGGACCGGCAAGATCCTCGCGATGGCGCAGAACCGCGCGTTCGACAACACGCAGGACCCTGCCCCCAACACGACGGCCGTGAACTACAGCACCGACGAGGCGCACGGCGGCTCCCGCGGGTTCTCGCCGGGCTCGACCTGGAAGCCGTTCGTCCTCGCCGAGTGGCTCAAGGAGGGGCACTCGCTCTACGACACGGTCAACGCGAACAAGCGCACCTGGATCGGCAGCCGGGACTTCCGCGCGAGCTGCAAGCGTCTCGGCAACGACCCGTGGACGCCCGCGAACTCCGACGGCCCGGGCAGCGGCTCGATGACAGTGCTCAAGGCGACGTACAACTCGGTCAACACGGCCTACACGACCATCGCCTCCCAGCTCGACCTCTGCGGCGTCGCGAACACCGCGAAGGCGGCCGGTTTCACGCCGTCGTCGAAGGACAACACCGACATCGAGATCGTGCCCTCGATGATCCTCGGCACCCAGAACTCGTCGCCGATGCACATGGCCGCCGCGTACGCGACGTTCGCCGCGGGCGGCACGTACTGCCAGCCGATCGCGATCACCAAGGTGGTCGCGGGCGACGGCGAGGAGCTGCCCGTCCCGTCGGCGAACTGCCAGCCCGGGGCCATCGACCCCGCGGTCGCCAACACGGTCACGTACGCCCTGGAGCAGGTCCTCACCCAGGGCTCCGGCCGCGGCAACGCGCTCGCCGACGGCCGACCGGCCGCCGGCAAGACCGGCACCGCGAACCTCAACAAGCACACGTGGTTCATCGGCTACACGCCGCAGGTCGCCACGGCCGTGTGGATCGGCAACGCCGAGAACGACGTCGAGATGAACGGCCGCTTCACCATCAACGGGAAGACGCGCCCGTACTGGTACGGCTCGAGCCTCGCCGCCCCGACCTGGCGCGACTACATGAACCAGATCCTCGCCGGTCAGCCCGCGCCCGGGTTCCCCGAGCCGGACTGGGGCCGCGTCAACGCCCCGAAGCCCCCGCCGCGCACCCCCTCGACGCCCGAGGGCGGCCAGGACGGCGGCGACCAGGGCGGTCAGCAGCCCGGGGGCGACCAGCCCGACGACGACCAGCCGGACAACGAGGCCGACGGCGGCCGCGGCGACCGCGGCGACCGCAGCAACGGCGCGGGCCGCGAGAGCGACCTCGGCGCGTGGCTGGAGAGCCTCGGCGGCGGGGGGAACGGCTGAGCGCCGACGGGGCGCGCCGGGCCCTGCGCGGGCTCGGGGCGCTGGCCGCCGTCGGTGTGGCGGGCGTCGCGTACGCGCACGTGGAGACGAAGCTCTTCACGCTCCGCGAGGCGACCGTCCCGGTCCTGCCGCCCGGCTCGCGCGCCCTGCGGGTGCTGCACGTCTCCGACCTGCACCTCGTGCCGACCCAGCGGCGCAAGATCGAGTGGGTGCGCTCGCTCGCCGAGCTCGAGCCCGACCTCGTCGTCGACACCGGGGACAACCTCGCGCACGTCGACGCGCTCGAGCCGCTGCTCGACGCCCTCGCCCCGCTCCTGGCGGTGCCCGGCGCGTTCGTCCTGGGCTCGAACGACTACTTCGCCCCCGTCCCGAAGAACCCGGCGCGCTACCTCCTGCCCGACGCCCGGCTGCCGTTCGCGTCGCAGGCCCGCCTCCTGCCCGCAGCCGAGATGGCCGGTGCGATGCGCGACGCCGGGTGGGTCGACCTGACGAACCGTCGTGACGCCCTCGACGTCGGCGGCGTCCGCCTCGACCTCGTGGGCGTCGACGACCCGCACCTCGACCGCGACGTCTTCCCCGCGCCCGCGTCGCAGGCTCCGGCCGCCCCGCCGGAGGGCGGCGTGCTCCGGCTCGGTGTCACGCACGCGCCCTACCGGCGGGTCCTGGACCAGATGCACGACGACGGCGCGGAGCTCGTCCTCGCGGGCCACACCCACGGCGGGCAGCTCTGCGTGCCCGGGTTCGGCGCGCTCGTGACGAACTGCGACATCGACCGCAAGCGGGCCAAGGGCTTGCACGGCTGGCCGGGCCCCCGCCCCGACGCCGCGGGCGGTCAGGACTCGACGTGGCTGCACGTCTCCGCCGGCGCGGGCACGTCGCCCTACGCGCCGGTCCGGTTCGCGTGCCGCCCCGAGGCCACGCTGCTCACCCTGACGTCGCGCTGACGGCTCCCCCTTCCCAACCGCTCCGCCGAGCACGGGGTCAGCGACCGCGATCCCGAGTTTCCGGTCGCCGACCCCGTGCTCGACGGGCGCGGGCTGGGGGGGTCGAGGGGGGTGTCGTCGGGGTGGCAGGGATCGGGTTTCGTGGCACGGCACTTCGTCGGCTATTCTGGGCAGGCTTCCTGCGGGGAAGACGAGGTCTCCTCGTCGACCGTCACGTAGGCCAGCAACCGGGGTGTGGCGCAGCTTGGTAGCGCGCTTCGTTCGGGACGAAGAGGTCGCAGGTTCAAATCCTGTCACCCCGACCAGCCGAGAGGCCCGGGATCCGCGAGGATCCCGGGCCTCTCGTCGTTCTCGCGCCCGCCGCTCCCCCGGCGGTGCGACCCGGTTCGCGCGAGACTGAGGCCGTCCCGCTGTCCCGAACCACCGCGGAGGTCGCCATGAGCGCTGGATGTCACGTCGTCGTCGGAGGTGGGCTCGCCGCGGCGAAGGCCGTCGAGACGCTGCGCGCGGAGGGCTACGACGGCGGGATCATCGTCGTCGCGCGCGAGCCGCACCGCCCGTACGAGCGGCCGCCGCTGTCCAAGGACTACCTGCGCGGCGAGGCCGAGCGCGACGCGGTGTTCCCGCTCGCGACCGACTGGTACGCCGAGCACGACGTCGAGCTCCTCACCGGGACCCAGGCGACCGCGCTCGACCTCGCCGGACGGAGCGTGACGCTCGACGACGGCCGCGCGCTGTCGTACGAGAAGCTGCTGCTCGCGACGGGCTCGGACCCGCGCCGGATCCCCCTGCCCGGCGGCGACCTGGCCGGGGTGCACGAGCTGCGGACGCTCGACGACAGCGACGCCCTGGCCGCGGCGCTGCGCGCGGCCCGGGGAGACGGGGTCGGGCGGCTGGCGGTCGTCGGCGACGGCTGGATCGGGCTGGAGGTCGCGGCGTCCGCCCGCACGCTCGGCCTCGACGTCACGGTGGTGGGGCTCGGCACCCACCCGCTCGAGCGCGTGCTGGGGCCCGAGATGGGTGAGCTGTACGGGCAGGTCCACGCCGACCACGGGGTGCACCTCCACCGCCGCGCGCAGGTCACGGGCATCTCCGGCGACGGTCGTCGGGCCACGGGGGTGGACCTCGCCGACGGCACCCACGTCGACGCGGACCTCGTGCTCGTCGCCGTGGGTGCGGTCCCGAACGTCGGGCTCGCGCGGGACGCCGGGCTCGCCCTCGACTCCGCGACGGGCGGCGTCGTCGCGTCCGCGACGCTCCAGACCACCGACCCGGACGTCTTCGTCGCGGGTGACATCGCCAGCGTGCCGTCGGCGCGCTACGGGCGGTCGCTGCGCGTCGAGCACTGGGCGACCGCCCTCCACCAGGGCCCGCACGCCGCGCGCGCAATGCTGGGCGCGATCGACCCCTACCCCGAGCTGCCGTACTTCTTCTCCGACCAGTACGACGTCGGCATGGAGTACCTCGGCTTCGTCGCCGGCCCGGACGCCTACGACGAGGTCGTGGTCTCCGGCTCCGTCCCGGACCGCGAGCTCGTCGCGTTCTGGCTCCAGGACGGCCGCGTCGAGGCCGGCATGGCCGTCAACGTCTGGGACCGCATGGAGGACGTCAAGACGCTGATCCACCGCGACGGCCCGCCCGACCGCGCCGAGCTGGAGTCGTTCGTCGGCTGACGCCCTCCGTCGGCCGACCAGGCGATCCCGGCGGTCCGAGCAGGTGGTCCTGGTTCGTCCGGGGGACGGGACGCGCCAGGACCACCTTTTCGACGCAGGGCCGGGAGTAAGGGGCAGGGTCAGGGGAGGTCGCGCTGCTCAGGGCCGACGTACTGGCTGAGCGGGCGGATGAGGGCGTTGGCGGCGCGTTGCTCCATGACGTGCGCGCTCCAGCCCACCACGCGCGACGCGACGAACAGCGGCGTGAACATCGGGGTGTCGAAGCCCATGAGGTGGTACGCCGGGCCGGCCGGGTAGTCGAGGTTCGGCAGGATGTTCTTCCGCTCGGTCATCGCGGTCTCGAGCGCGGTGTAGAGCTCGAGGAGGTCCGGGCGGCCGTAGTGCTCGACGAGGTCGTCGAGCGTCGCGCGCATGGTGGGGACGCGCGAGTCGCCGTGCTTGTAGACGCGGTGCCCGAAGCCCATGATCTTGCGCTTGTGGGCGAGCGCGTCGTCGAGCCACGCGGCGGCGCGGTCGGCGGTGCCGATCTCGGCGAACGTCGCCATGACGGCCTCGTTCGCGCCGCCGTGGAGCGGGCCCTTGAGCGCGCCGACGGCGCCCGTCACGGCGGAGTGCAGGTCGGACAGCGTGGACGTGATGACGCGCGCCGTGAACGTGGACGCGTTGAACGAGTGCTCGGCGTACAGCACCATCGACACCTCGAACGCGCGCACGACGGCGGGATCGGGCTCCTCGCCGAACGTCATCCACAGGAAGTTCTCGGCGTAGGAGAGGTCGTCGCGCGGCTCGACGAGCTGGAGGCCGCGGCGACGACGCTGGTCGAGCGCGACCGCGGCGGGCAGCACGGCCCACAGGCGGACCGCCTTGGCCTGCTCGGCCTCGGGCGAGGAGTCCTCGGCGTCGGGGTCGTGCGCGCCGAGCTGGGAGATCGCGGTGCGGACGACGTCCATGGGGTGGCACGTCGTCGGGAGCTCGAGGATCGCGTTGCGCACGTGGCCGGGCAGCGCGCGGTGCGCCCGCTCGACGGCGGTCTGCTCGGCGAGCTGCTCCGGCGTGGGCAGCTCGCCGTGCCACAGGAGGTACGCGACCTCCTCGAAGCTGCGGCGGGCGGCGAGGTCCTGCACCGGGTAGCCGCGGTACAGGAGCGAGTTCGTCTCGGGGTTGACCTTCGAGATCGCGGTGACGTCGACGACGACGCCCGCGAGGCCCTTGCGGATCTCGGGCGCGTCGGTGGTCGGTGCGGTGGTGGTCATGCGGTCACTCCTTCGTGCAGCACGGGTCGCGGGGAGATGCCGGTGCCGCGGCAGACGGGCGCGCGGCACCGGACGGTCGTCAGGGCCGGTAGGTGAAGATGCCCTCGTCGAAGGTGTTGTAGGCGGCGTAGTCGAGCAGCTCGTAGAGGCGTGCGCGCGTCTGCATGCCCTCGACCTGCCCCGCCTGGGTGCCGGTCGCGGCGATCTCGTCGAGCGCGCGCTCGGCGGCGCCCATCGCGACCCGCAGGAGCGTGACGGGGTAGATGATCAGCCGCACGCCGGCGTCGCCGAGCTGGCGCCGGGTGAAGAGCTCGGACTTGCCGAACTCGGTCATGTTGGCGAGCACGGGCACGTCCACGGCCGACGCGACGGCCTCGAACTCCGACAGGTCCTTCATCGCCTCGGGGAAGATCGCGTCGGCGCCCGCGTCGACGAGCGCCTTGGCGCGGTCGATCGCGGCGCGCAGCCCGGCGTCGCCGGGGACCGTGCCGCGGACGTCGGTGCGCGCCATGATCAGGAAGCCGGGGTCGCGGCGCGCGTCGGCGGCCGCCCGCACGCGCTTCGCCGCCTCGTCGAGCCCGACGACCTCCTTGCCGTCGAGGTGGCCGCACCGCTTGGGGTTGACCTGGTCCTCGACGTGCGCACCCGCGACGCCCGCGTCCTCGAGCGCCTGGACGGTGCGCGCGACGTTCATCGGCTCGCCGAAGCCGGTGTCGGCGTCGACGAGCGCGGGCAGGTCCGTGACGCGCGCGATCTGCTGCGAGCGCCCCGCGACCTCGGTGAGGGTCGTGAGGCCGATGTCGGGCAGGCCGAGGTCGGCCGACAGCACGGCCCCCGACACGTACACGCCCTCGAAGCCCTTGTCCTGGATCAGGCGTGCGGACAGCGGGTTGAACGCGCCCGGGAGCCGCAGCGGCTCCCCCGTGGTCGCCGCGGCGTCGAGCGCCGCGCGGAACGCGCGCCGCTTGTCCGACGGCGTCACCTGGCTGTACAGCATCAGCGCGCCTCTCCCTCGGTGGTCTCGTCGGCCTCGTGCATGGTGAACCCGTCGCCCTCGACCTCGGGGTGCGCGGGGGCGTCGTCGCGCCCCAGCTCGAACAGGCCGGTCGGGGTGGGGACGGAGTCGAGCAGACCGGGCCGCCCGACGATCGTCAGCTCGCGCACCTCCGCGGGCGTGAGCTCCGGGAGCCGCTGCGCGAGGTCGAGGAAGCGCTCGATCTCGGCGTCCTCGAGGACGCCCGCGGCGAGCGTGCGGAACTTGTGCACGTACTGCTCGCGCCCGAACGGCCGCGCGCCGAGCGGGTGCGCGTCGGCGACGGCGATCTCGCGGACGAGGCGGCCGCCGTCGGCCAGCTCGATCTCGACGCGCCCGCCGAACGCCTTCTCCGCCGGGTCGGTCGAGTGGTAGCGGCGCGTCCACTCGGGGTCCTCGGCCGTCGTGACCTTGGCCCACAGCGCGACGGTGTCGGGGCGGCCCGCGCGCTTGGGCGTGTAGGAGTCGACGTGGTGCCAGCCGCCGTCCTGCAGCGCGACCGCGAAGATGTAGGGGATCGAGTGGTCGAGCGTCTCGCGCGACGCCGTCGGGTCGTACTTCTGCGGGTCGTTCGCGCCGGAGCCGATGACGTAGTGGGTGTGGTGGCTCGTGTGGATGACGATCGACGTGACGTTCTCGGGGTCGGCGAGCCACGGGTGCTCGTCGTGCAGCGCGCGGGCGAGGTCGATGAGCGCCTGCGACTGGTACTCCGCGGAGTGCTCCTTGGTGTACGTGTCGAGGATCCCCGTCTTCGGCTCGCCGGGGGCCGGGAGCACGACGTCGTACGCCGCGTCCGGGCCGTCGAGCAGCCACGCGACGACGCCGTCCTCGCCCTCGTAGATCGGCTCGGGCGACGTCTGGCCACGCATCGCGCGGTCGACCGCCTCGACCGCGACCTTGCCCGCGAACGCCGGGGCGTGCGCCTTCCACGTGGAGATCTGGCCCTTGCGCGACTGGCGGGTGGCCGTCGTCGTGTGCAGGGCCTGACCGATCGCCTGGAACACCGTCTCGGTGTCGAGGCCGAGCAGCGTCCCGATGCCTGCGGCGGCCGACGGCCCGAGGTGCGCGACGTGGTCGATCTTGTGCCGGTGCAGGCTGATCGCGCGCACGAGGTCGACCTGGATCTCGTAGCCGGTCGCGATCGCCCGGACGACGGCGGCTCCGTCGGACCCGGCGTGCTGCGCGACGGCGAGAATCGGCGGGATGTTGTCGCCCGGGTGGGAGTACTCGGCGGCGAGGAACGTGTCGTGGAAGTCGAGCTCGCGCACCGCGACGCCGTTCGCCCAGGCCGCCCACTCGGGGCTCGTGCGGGTCTCGAGGTCGCAGCCGAACACCGTCGACCCCGGGGTGTAGGGGTGCGCGAGCGCCTGGCCGCGCGCCGCGACCGCGGGGCCGCGCGTGAGGCTGGCCGCGGCGACCGCGGCGTTGTCGATGACCCGGTTGACGACCATGTCGACGACCTCGGGCGTGACCTCGACGGGGTCGGTCGCGAGCTCGGCGAGCTTCCACGCGAGCTGGTCCGTGCGGTCGAGCGGCTCAGCGCTGGGGTAGACGCGCAGGTGGTGGGTGTACGGCATCGGTGTCTCCGTCGTGCGGTGGGCGGTGGTCAGGGGAGGTCGTCGGTCGCCGACCCCGCGCCGCGCAGCGACTGCTCGGCGAGGGCGGCGCTGCGCTCGATGTGGGCGCGCATCGCCGCCTCGGCGGCGGCGGCGTCGCGGCTCGCGATGGCGTCGGCGACGGCGCGGTGCTCGTCGACGTGGTCGGTGGTGCCCACGCGGCGGCGAGCCGCGAGCGCGCGGTACCGGTCGACGTGGCCGCGGATCTGGCGCAGGAGCGCCGAGCCCCAGCGGTTGTCGGCGAGCGCCTCGATCTCGCCGTGGAACTGGGCGCCGATGCGCAGCACCTCGTCCTCGTGGTCGCGGACCGCGTCCATGAGCGTCACGAGGCGCGCGAGCCGCGCGACGTCGTCGGGCGTGGCGCGCTCGCACGCGTCCCGGGCGAGGAGGCCTTCGAGGCGGGCGCGCACGTCGTAGACGCGCCGCGCGTCGGCGAGATCGAGCGGCGCGACGCGCACTCCCCCGGTGGGCAGCTCGACGACGAGCGCCTCGGCCTGGAGCAGCCGCAGCGCCTCGCGCACCGGGGTCCGCGAGACGCCGAGCTCGGCGGAGAGCACGGGCTCGGTGAGCCGCGCGTCGGGCGCGAGGGAACCGTCGATGATGCGGCCGCGCAGCAGGTCGTAGACCGCGCGGGCCCCGGACTGGCGGCGCGCGAGGCCCGCGTCGCCGGGCGCCGCGGACGGCCCGACGGCGGTGCGCAGCTCGGGCGTCGTCGTCACCCGGCCATCGTGCCACACGTCCTGCGCACTTGTATACAACTCTCGACGGGGCAGAGATGTCACATCGGCGGGCGCCGCGTCGTCGTCCGGGCATGAGGATCGCTGTGGTGGGTGGGACGGGGACCGTCGGTCGGCACGTCGTGGCGCGGCTGGCCGCGCGCGGCCACGAGGTGCGGGCGCTGAGCAGGCACGCGCGGGAGCACCCCGTCGACCTCACGACGGGCGCAGGTCTCGCGGCGGCGCTCGACGGCGTCGACGTCGTGGTCGACGCGAGCAACACCGCGACGTCGCTGCGGCACGTGCGCGCGGCGGTCGTCGACGGGACGCGGCGCCTGCTCGCCGCCGAGCGCGACGCGGAGGTGCGGCACCACGTGCTCGTGTCGGTGGTCGGGTGCCACGATGTGCCGATGACCTACTACGCCGCCAAGGTCGCGCAGGAGCGCGAGGTCGCGGACGGGGGCGTGCCGTGGACGGTCGTCGCCGCGACCCAGTTCCACGAGCTCGTCGCCGGGACGCTCGGGGCCGCGGCGCGCCGGGGCGTCGTGCCGCTGCTGCGCGCGCCGGTCCAGCCGGTCGCTGCCGCCGAGGTCGGCGCCGCCGTCGCCGACGCCGCCGTGCGCGACCCGCTCGGCGGCACCACGACCGTCGCGGGTCCCGAGGTGGTCGACCTGCGGGACGCGGCGCGCGCCTGGCGCGACGTCACCGGCTCGCGCGCCGTCCCCGTCCGGGTGCCGCTCCCCGGCGCGCTCGGCCGCGCGCTGCGCGCCGGCGGCCTCACCGACGCACAGCCCGACGTGCGCGGCACCACGACGTTCCGCGACTGGCTCGCCGCGCAGCACGCCGAGCGGGCGGCGGCCCGGTGACCGGCCCGGCCGCCGACCACCTCGCGCGCGCGTTCGAGGCCGAGCGCCCCCGCCTCCTGCGGCTCGCGTACACGACGACCGGCTCCTGGTCCGACGCCGAGGACTGCGTCCAGGACGCGTGGCTGCGGCTGCGCACCCAGGACGCGGGCTCGATCCGCAACCTCGCGGCCTGGCTGACGACGACGGTCGGGCGGCTCGCGCTCGACGTGCTCGGGAGCGCGCGGGCGCGCCGCGAGCGCTACGTCGGGACGTGGCTGCCGGAGCCGGTCGTGACGACCCCGGGCGCCGCGTCGCCGGTCGCCGCGGGCGCCGTCGACGCGACGGACCCGGCCGACCGCGTGACGCTCGACGAGGAGGTGAGCATGGCCCTCCTCGTCGTGCTCGAGCGCCTCTCCCCCGCGCAGCGCGTCGCGTTCGTGCTCCACGACGTGTTCGGGCTGCCGTTCGACGAGGTGGGCGACGTCGTCGGGCGCTCGCCCGCCGCCGTCCGCCAGCTCGCGGCGCGAGCCCGCAAGGACGTGGAGGCGGGGCGGCCGCGCGGGACCGCGACGCGCGCCGAGCAGGCGCGCGTCGTCGAGGCGTTCGTCGCGGCCTGCTCCGACGCCGACCTGCCGGCCCTGCTCGCGGTGCTCGACCCCGACGTGGTGCTGCGGGCCGACGGCGGCGGCAAGGTCCGGGCGCTGCGGCACACCGTGCGCGGGGCGGGGACGGCAGGTCCCGTGCTGCTCAGCTACCTGCGCCGGCCGCCCGAGGCCGTGCGCGCGGTCGACGTCAACGGCGCGCCCGGGCTGCTCCTGCGCGACGGGACCGGGGTGCTCACGGTGATCGCGTTCACGGTCGTCGGGGGGCGGGTCGCGGCGCTCGACTTCGTGCGCAACCCCGACAAGCTGAGGACGGTGCGCGCCGACCTCCTCGACGCGGACCCGGCGTGACCCAGGGCGTGACCGGGGCTCAGGCGCGGTAGCCGTCGGTGGGCCAGGCGCCGTAGCCGTCGAGGTGCTCGTCGGCGTCGCGCACGTAGTCGTCGACCGGGGCCATGCGCTCCGCCATCTCGAAGTGCCAGTCCACGAGCTCGCCGAGCGGCACCGGGGTGCGCGACGACCGCGCGACGTCGCGCCCCTCCTCCGACCACAGGGGCGGGTAGACGCTCAGGCCCTCGTCGAGGCGCACGGAGCCGATCTCGTCGTACCAGCCGGGCCAGCGCACGGGCGCATAGAACTCGGCGGTCCCCCCGCTCACGGACCACTCGAGGAACGCCGCCTGGCCGAACCCGAGGTCGAGCCAGGAGAGCGATCCGGGCGCGAAGTAGTGGACGTTGCCGAGCGGGCCAGGGAGCCCGCCGCCGTTGATCGCGAACGTGCCGCCGAGCACGTCGTACGCGACGACGAGGACGGACGGCGCGACGCTGTCCTCGCCCGGCTCGCCGAGGCCGTTGACGGTCGCGAGGTCCGGCAGCCCGGCCCCGCCCCCGCCGATGATCCGGAGCCAGCCGCCGTCGACGAGGACCCCGCCGGTGTGCAGGGCGAGCGCGCCCAGGGTCGAGCGGACGGTGACCTGGAGCCGGTAGAGGACCTCGAGCGACCAGGCGGGCGCGGGCACGACCTCGACGCCGCCGCGACCCAGCATGCGCGAGAGCGTCGGCCACGCCGGGTCGTCGACCGCAGCGAGCTCCGCAGCCGTCCGCACTGTCATGGCCGGATCATGCCAGATGTTGCCCGTCAGCAGGAGTCCTGGTAAAAGCGCGGGGTCCCTGCGCGCCCGGCTCGTCCGGCGATGCGCCGAAAAGACCGGTTCCCCCTCGCGTCGGCCCGGGTAGGTCCTGGCACGGTGAAGACGACGGGCGGACCCTGGGGAGGACGTCGGCGCGCCACCCCGCGCGGTGGCGGCGACCGGTACGGTCACGGCCGTGGACGACGACGGCACACCCTCCCCCGAGCCCGCCACCGACCCCGGCGCCGGGACGGCCCCGCCACGGGCCCGACGGCGCGGCCCCCTCGTCGCGGTGGCCGCCGCGGGCGTGGGCGGCGTCCTCGCGGTGGTGGCCGCCGTCGTCGGGCCGGCGGCGCTGCGCACCGCGGCCGAGCAGCCCGCCCCGGCCACCTCGTCGGTCGGCCCGACGACCCCCGCTCCCGCTGCGACGCCCGCGCCGACCTCCCCCGAGAGCGACCACGAGGCCGTCGCGGCGCGGCTGCGGGCGCTGCCCGGCGTCGCGGCCGTGGAGGCCCTGGGGACCGCGGGCGAGTCCGCGCGCGTCACGCTGGTCAGCCCGCTGCCGACACCCGAGGAGGCGCAGCGCACCGCCGACGACGCGAGCGCGATCGTCGCCGCCGTGCCCGGCGGTGGTGCCTGGTCGCTGCGCGTCGAGGGCACGGGCGCGGGCGGCGGGACGTTCGCCGTCGCGCACGGCCCGGGCGCGGACACGGACCGCGGCGTCGACCCGGCCACCGAGGAGCCCCGCCCCGAGCGCCTCGGGGCCGACGCCGTCGCCGACGCCGTGCGCCTCGTCGCGCACGACCCCGTGCGGCGCGTGTTCCTCTCCCCGGGGTCCGCGTCGGTCGACGTCGGCACGGCCGACGACCTCGTCGGCGTCGCCGCGCTCGTCCGTGCCGAGGGCCGGGGGCTGACGAGCCTCGGTGTCGCCGGCGGCGCCGTCGGCACCTACGACGACGGCGGGCAGTCCGTCCCCGACGACGCGCTGCTCACCCTGCTCGGAGAGGTCGCCGCGGAACCCGGCGTGACGCAGGTCGCGCACGAGACCGCGCGGGACACGTTCCCGCCGAGACCCCTGCTCACCGTCATCACCTCGGGCGACGCCGCCGTGGTCGCGCGGACCCTCGAAGGCGCCGCCTATGCCGGCCCGACCCTCGCGTACCAGGTCCACGGCTCGACCGACGGCGGCGCGTCCGCGACGCGCTCCGGGTTCGTCGCGGGAGCCGCCGCACCGACGACCGGGACGCGCCCCGCGGGCGCGTGCGCCCCCGGCGACCTCACGCTCGGAGCCCTCGGGTTCGACGCCGCGGCGGGGCGCCGGTTCCTCACCGTCACGGCCCGCAACGACGGCACCGCGGAGTGCGTCCTCGCGGGCGCGCCCGCGGTCCGCTTCGTCGCCGACGACGGCTCGGAGACGGACGTGCTCCTCGAGCCGGACGACGACGGCCTCGCCCCGATCACCCTCGCGCCGGGCGCCACCGCCTGGGCCGCGCTCTCGTGGCGCGGCGGGTCGACGGCGGACGACCCGCCGCTCGTCACGACGCTGCTCGTGGCCCCGCACCCGGGAGACCCCGAGTCGGTCGTCGGGCTCGCGGGGATCCCCGGCGTCGGGGACGGCCTCGACCTGCTCGGCGGCGGGACCGCGACGGTCGGGTCGTGGACGCCCGCGCGGGCGGGGTGACGAGAACGCACGCGGGCTGCGGGGTCCGTCGGCGGACTGCCGACGGACCCCGGGAGCGTCAGCTCAGGCACTCCCGAGCCATCTGGCTCCCCGACTGCACGCCGTCGACGACCGACAGCCGGTCGACCGCGCCCCGCCAGTGGTCCGTCCACGTGCCGTCGCGCTGCGCCCGACCCACCTGGAGCGCACCGCTCGACGGCCAGGCCGGGCTCGTGGTCGTGACGGTCCCCGCGAGCGTCGTCTCGCCCGCGCCCGGGTCGTCCACCGAGCCGATCTCGCAGACGTAGAGGCGCAGCTCACCCGCGGCGGCGTCCCGCACGCCCGTCAGCCGCACCCACGCCCCGGGCTTCACGTCGACGCCCGAGAGCGCGACGGTCGACGCCGAGCCGTCGGCGTCGCCGTCCGCCGTCCAGAACGCCCAGCACGTGCCGGACGCCGTCCCGCACGCGGCGTCGTGCCGCACGCCCAGGGAGAACGCGCTCGCCCGGTCACCCGCCTGGCTCACCGCGGCTCGCGTCGCCCCGGTCGCGTCGGCCCGCACGGTCGCCCCGACGGAGAAGGCCCCGCCCGTCGGCGCCACGGGAGTCCCGGACCAGGCGGCGGACGCGTCGTCGGCGATCACGAGCGCACCGTCCGACGGGTCCATGCCGAAGTCCGCGAGGTAACCGCGACCCCACATGCCGTCGTGGGCGAGCGTGAGCGAGCGGCTGCCCGAGGCGTCTCGCGCCTCCGGCCCCGCGCCCTCGGAGAACGCCCAGCGCACCGGCGCCGCGCTCGTCACGGAGAACCGGTAGAGGCGCACCGGGCCCGTCGCCCCGGCGGCGTCGACCGCCTGCGCGGAGATCCGGTGGCTCCCGCTCGACGTCGGCGTGAACTCGACCCGCTCGCCCGGCTCCGCCGAACGGTCGAGCGCGTCCGAGTCGAACGAGTAGCGGATCGCCACGACCCCCGGCTCGTCGGTGGACAGCGCGAACGCGCCGCGCACGCCGACACCGCCGGCCGTCGCACCCTCCCGGTAGACCGCGGGCTCACCCTCGACGGGCGTGATCACGGGCTCCCGCTCGGGCCGTACGAGGTCGGCGACGAACTCGCAGCTGCTCGCCTCGCTCCAGGCCCCGCCGTCCGCCGTGGCCGCTCGTGCCTCCCACGAGTACACCCCGTCGTGCTGCAGCAGACCCGATGGCACCACCACCGATGCGACCGTCCCCGGGGACTGCGGCGGCGTCTCCGCCGTCCACAGCTCGGCGCCCGTCGCGACGTCCTGCAGGGCGAACCGAGCGAGGAACGCCCCGGACCCCTCGCCGGAGAGCTCCGCCCGGAGCGTCGGCGTGCTCGACCGCACGGCCGGGCGGCCCTCGCCCGTCACGCACACGCTCTCCGGGTCCGCGGTCCCGAGCGCGGTCGCGGTCGCCCCTGCGGCAGGCGCGAGCTCGAGCTCGAGCGCCGTCCCCGCACCGAGCACCGCCAGCCCGGACCGTGCACCGGAGAGGCCGAGCGCGACGGGGCCGCCGGACGCGACCGCCTCCGCGACGGGTGCGGTGACGTCCCAGGACACGGCGCCCCAGCGGTCGCAGCGCCCCGCCGAGGCGGCCGAGGCGACGGCGGCGCCCCACGTCGAGGCGTGGTTCGCCCACGTGCTCGACCGGACCACCGCGCCCACCCCGTGCGCCGTGACCGGCGCGGTACGGCACTGCGCACCCTGCACGCCCGACGTCCGGAGCGTCGCCCCGGTGACGGTCGCGCCCGCGGGCACCGCCGAGCCGATCGCGTCCGTGAAGTCCCACGCGACGCGGGTCTCGCCCAGGACCGCGCACAGGAGACCGGAGTCGCACCCGCCGACGGCCTGCCCGCCCGTGAACCCGTACCCGGACGCCGACCGCGGCAGCGCCGACCGCAGCACCGTCCGCGCGGCGCCGTCCCCCGCGAGGACGACGCGCGCGCCGTCCTCGCCGACCACACCGGCCGGCAGCGGTCCTGCGCTCGCCGCGGCGGCGCCCGCCGTCAGGCCGGAGAGGGCCAGCACGGCGCTCAGCAGCGCGCCCACGGTCCTCCGCGTCGTTCGTCCCACGTCTCCCCCGATCACCCGCTCGCCGTCGTCGGCGAGGTGCTTGCCGCATGCTCCGGTCGTCCTCGACCAGGTCGTCCCACGGCAGATGCCGGAAATGTACACCCGCCCTGCGACACCGCGGCGCGCGGCGCCGGCGTCCGGTCGCGGACCGGCCCGCGATCACCCGAACGTCGCGGTGAACACCTGGACGCCGGGCGGGACGTCGAGCTCGACGATCCCCTCCGTCGGGCCGTCCCCCTCCAGGACGGGGTAGAGCGTCGGGCTGCCGGACACGTCGATCTCGCGGGTCGTGGTCCGCCCGTCCGTCGTGACACGGGCCATGACGGTGCCCTCGCCGCCGAGCACCGTGAACACGTCGGTCGAGCGGTACGCGAGACGCACGCGCGCGTCGTCGGACACGGCGGTCGCGCCCTGGAAGTCGACGTCCCACGTGCCGCCGAGCGAGAACGTGTCCTGCCGCTGGTCGTCGGCGAGCGTGAAGTCCTGCTGCCCCGCGGCGTAGCGCGGCTCGCCGGCGTAGTTCACGACGCGCTTGATGGAGAAGTAGGTCTCGGGCGTCGTCTCGTCCTGCGGGGTGGTGTCGCCGACGGCGGTGGGCTCGGGCAGCTCCACGCCCGGGTTCGCGTCCTCGAGGAGCTCGCGCACCAGGCGCTCGGTGTCCTCGTACCCGCCCTCCCCGAAGCGGATGTGGCGCACGGTCCCGTCGGCGTCGACGAGGTACTGCGCGGGCCAGTAGCGGTTCCGGTAGGCCGTCCAGGTCGCGTACGCGTTGTCCTGGGCCACGGGGTAGGTGACGCCGAGGTCCTGCGCGCCCGCGACGACGTTGCGCGTCTCGCGCTCGAACGCGAACTCGGGCGTGTGCACCCCGACGACCTCGAACCCCGCGCCGACGTCGCGGTACCGGTCGTACCAGGCGTTGACGTGCGGGATCGCGCGCTGGCAGTTGATGCAGGAGTAGGTCCAGAAGTCCACGAGCACGACCTTGCCGCGCAGCCCCTCGAGCGTCAGCGCCTCGCCGCCCGGGGTGTTGAGCCACGTGTCGATGCCGCGCAGCTCCGGGGCGGTGCCGCAGTCCTCCAGCACGGGCGCGCCGTTCGAGCAGTTCGACAGCTCGCGGTTCTCGTCGGTGACGAGCCCGCCGAGGTCGAGCGCCTCGCGCACGGCGTCGTTCTCGTCGACCCGCTGCTGGAGCGCACCCGTGTAGTCGGGCAGGGCGCGCTGGAGCGCGGCGGGGAGGTTCAGCGCGAGCGCGCCCGCGAGCGCGATCATCACGACGCCGCCCGTGACGCGGATGCCGCGCGTGTGCCGCTGGAACCCGCGGACCCGCTCCGCGACGCGACGTCCCGCGAGCGCGAAGACCAGGAGCGGGATCGCCGCACCGACCGCGAAGGACACCGTGAGAGCGACGGTGCCCGGGCCGATGTTCCCCGTCGCCCCGGCCACGGTGATCGCTGCGAGGACCGGCCCGGCGCACGGCACGTACAGCACGCCGAGGCCGAGGCCGAGCACGAACGCCCCGCGGTCCTGGCGGGCGGCGCCGCGTCGTGCCCCGAGCGCCGCGATCCGCCGGAACGGCCGCTCCAGGACCTCCTCGACGCGCGGCACGATCATCCCCACGCCGATCGCGACGAGGAGGACGATGCCCGCCCAGCGCAGCAGGTCCTGCGGGAGCCCGAGCGCGGTCAGCAGGAGGGAGCCGAGGAGCGTGAAGACGCTGAAGCTGAGGACCAGGCCCGCGATGACGAGGTAGGGGCGCCACGAGCGGCGCGTGGTCCGCCGCGTCGCGCGGCGACCGGGGCCACCGTCGGCCGGGGCGGCGGGCTCCGCCGCGTCCCCCGTCGACAGGTCGAGGGCGAGCGTCCCGCCGCGCGTCGGCCGCGCCAGGACCTCGCGCGCCCCGGCGGCTTGCTGCGCGCCGCCCCGGCCGCGCTGCCCCGCGGCCGGGCGACCGCCGACGCGGACCGCGTCCGGGACGCCCGCGAACAGCCCCGGGGAAACACCGCCCGTCCCGGCCTCCGCGGTGCCCGACGGCGCCTCCCCCGTGCGCGCGCCCTGCACACCGCCCGCGAAGAAGATGACGGGCAGCATGGGCAGGATGCACGGCGAGATCCCCGTGATGAGTCCGCCGAGCAGGCCGATGACGATGAGCGTCTCCATGCCCGGGGTTCGGACCGGCGGCCCTCGCGGATGGGTCCGCCACGCGCCGAGCGCACGTCGCCGGGCGCACGACGACGGCCCCGACCGTCCGGTCGGGGCCGTCGGGACCCGCTCTCGCGGGCCCACCGCGCGCCCGCTTCTGGACGCGCCGGGAGGGTCACATGGTCGGCATGAGCACCGAGTCGACAAGGTACACGGTCGCGTTCTGCGTCATCACGCCACCGCACACGACGGCCGCGTCGTTGACCATGAGCTCGTCGCCCGAGCCGGTCACCTCGACCGTGCCGCCCTCGACGGTCTCGTGCTCGCCGACGACCTGGTCGGGCGTGAGCTGGCCGGGCACCACGTGGTACGTGAGGATCTTCGTCAGCGTGTCGGAGTCCGTCTTCAGCGACTCGAGCGTCGCGGCGTCGATCTTCGCGAACGCGTCGTCGACGGGGGCGAACACGGTGAACTCGCCGCCGTTGAGCGTGTCGACGAGGTCGACGTCCGGGTTGAGCTCGCCCGAGACGGCCGCGGTGAGCGTCGTGAGCAGCGGGTTGTTCGACGCCGCCACGGCGACGGGGTCGGTCGACATGCCCGTGATCGACCCGGCGCCGTCGGGCACCTGCTCCGCGTACGCCGCGCAGCCGGGGCCCACGAGGTTCGCGGCGGGGTCGGCCGCCATGTCGTCCGAGCCCTCGGTCGAGTCGTCGGTCATGTCGTCGGACGTGGAGTCGTCCGTCATGGTGTCGGACTGGGAGTCGGTCGTCGTCGAGTCGGACCCCGTGTCCGAGTCCGAGCTGCACGCGGACAGGCCGAGCACGGCGAGCGTGGCGATGCCGGCGACGGCGTACGACGTGCGGGTGCGAACGTTCATCGGTCTCTCCTCGGGTCGTCGCCCCGCCGGTGCGGGGCGTCATGCCGAGGGTTCGGAGCGCTGGCCCGGGTGGATGGGTCGGGATCGGCACGAGTTTTTCCCGCGCGCGTCCCGACCCCTCCGGGCCGCGGCGCTCAGCCGACGAGCGCGACCACCGGGTCCGTCGTGGGCTGCTCCGAGCCGCCCGCCGGCTCGACCGTCACCGCCATGCCGACGCCCGGCTCGCCCTGGACGAGCCGGGACGTGCTGCCGTCCTGGACGTCGAGGACGCCCGCCGAGACGACGGCGCCGTCGGGCTCGACCACCCAGAGCTGGTAGTCCCGGTCGTCGCCCGTGTCGGGCAGGTCGGACGCGCGGAAGTACATGTCGTCGCCCGCCGCGAGGACGGACGCCTGCCCGCCGCCCGCCACGTCGCCGTGCAGGATCGTCGCGTCGGGGTCGGCGAGCATGCGCTCGATCGCGTCCGCCCGCGCCTCCAGGCGGGACTGCTCCTGCGTCGCGCGGACCGCGACCGTCGTCGGGACGGCCACCGCGACCACCGCGGCCACCGCCGCCGCGAGCCCGGTCCAGCGCCGACGGCGGGCGCGGCGCGCGGCCGCGAGGTCGACGACGACGCCCCCCGTCCTCTCCCCGGCGGGCGGGAGCGTGGCCTCGGACGCGGCCACCCGGGCCAGGACGGTGTCGCGCAGCGCGGGCGGCGGGGCGCTCTCGACGGTGAACGCCGCCACGACGTCGCGGTACTCGTCGAGCTCGCGCCGCGCGTCGGGGTCGGCCGCGAGCAGGCGCTCGACGGCGCGCCGCTCGACGTCGTCCACCGCGTCGAGCGCGTAGGCGGGGAGCAGGTCGCGGACGTCCGGACGGTCGTGCGCGCCGTCGCCGCGGGGCGTGGTCGGGTCAGCCACGACGCACCCCCAGGCAGTCGCGGAGCCGCAGGAGCCCGTCCCGGATGCGGGACTTCACGGTCGGCAGCGCGGCGTCGAGCCGCTCCGCGACCTCCCGGTAGGTGAGCCCGCCGTAGTACGCCTGCACGACCGCCTCCCGCTGCGTCGCCGTGAGCGAGTCCAGGCACCGCCGCACGGCCGCGCCCTCGAGACGTCGCTCGACGTCCTCCACCACCACGTCCCGCGGTGCCGCGGCCGTCGAGGCGTCCACGTCGCGCTGGTCGCGGTCGCGGCGCGCCTGCTCGGCCCGCACGCGGTCCACCGCGCGCCGCCGGGCGAGCGTGGCGACCCAGGTTCGCGCCGAGCCGCGGGTCGCGTCGTAGCGCGCCGCCGTCTGCCACACCTCCACCATCACCTCCTGCACGACCTCCGCCGCGTGGTCCGGGTCCCGCAGGACCCCCAGGCACGTGCCGTACGCGACCGGCGCGAGCGCGTCGTAGACGGGCGCGAACGCGGCGGGGTCGCCGCCGGCGCACGCCGCGAGGGCGGCGTCGACCGCCGGGTTCGTCGTCACGGGAGGTGGCACCCGGTCAGTGTGCAGCACGGGCGCCTCCCGCACGCGCTGCGGCGCGTCGACCACGGCTCTCGGCACCCGACCTCCCGTCGCCAGCGCCGTCCCGGTCCGTCCGGGACACCCTGGGTTCGGCGCCGACGCGCGGACGGATGGGTCCTCGTCCCGCGGGCACCGCTCAGAGCGCGCGCCGGGCGCGGACCGCCGCCGCGAGCTCCTGCAGGAGGTCGGCCGTCGTGTCCCAGTCGATGCACGCGTCCGTGACGGACTGCCCGTAGACGAGGCCGCTCGACGCGGGCTTCTGCGCACCCGCCACGAGGAAGCTCTCCATCATGAGGCCCGTGATGCCCTGCTCGCCCTCGGCCAGCCGCGCGGAGACCTCGCGCACGACCTCCGCCTGGCGCACGTGGCTCTTGCCGGAGTTTCCGTGCGACGCGTCGACGACGAGCCCGTGCTCCGTGACCCCGCCGCGGCCCGAGGTGCGCGCGACCGCGAGCGCCGCCGCGACGTCGTCGGCCCCGTAGTTGGGGCCCGAGCGCCCGCCGCGCAGGATGACGTGGCAGTCGGGGTTGCCCGCGGTCTCCACGGCGGCGGCCCGGCCGAGCGAGTCCATGCCGAAGAACGTGTGCTCGCTCGCCGCGGTGATGCAGCCGTCGACCGCGATCTGCACGTCGCCGTCGGTCGCGTTCTTGAACCCGACGGGCATGGACAGGCCCGAGGCGAGCTGGCGGTGCACCTGCGACTCGGCGTTGCGCGCGCCGATCGCGCCCCACGACACGGCGTCGGCGATGTACTGCGGGCTCGTCGGCTCGAGGAACTCGCACGCGGCCGGGACGCCGGCGTCGAGGACGCCGAGCAGCACCTCGCGCGCGAGGCGCAGGCCGTGGTGCACGTCGTGCGACCCGTCGAGGTGCGGGTCGTTGATGAGGCCCTTCCAGCCCACGGTCGTGCGCGGCTTCTCGAAGTAGACGCGCATGACGACCATGAGGTCGTCCGCGAGCTCGTGCGCGACGGCGGCCAGGCGCCCCGCGTACTCGAGCGCGGCCTCGGGGTCGTGCACCGAGCAGGGGCCGACGATGACGAGGAGGCGGTCGTCGTCACCCGCGAGGACGTCACGGACCTCGCGGCGCGACGTCGTCACGAGGTCGCTGCGCGTCGCGCCGAGGGGCAGGTCGGCGAGCATGGCGCGCGGCGCGGGGAGGGCGTCGAGCGCGCGGACCCGCAGGTCGCTCGTGCGGGCCTGGAGCTCGGGGCTGTCCACGGGGTCGACGGTACTCGTCGCACCGTCGGTCGTCGCGGTCTCGGGCGAGGTGGTCGTGCTGGTCACGGGGGGCTCCTGGTCTGTGCGGCGGGGTCTGGGAACGCCGTGAGTCAGGATGCCCAGCGGCGCTCCACCGGCCTGCTGCCGCCCGTGGTCCCGGAGCGGCCCGTCTCACGACGAAGGGCCCGGACGCGGTCCGCGTCCAAGGCCCTGTGCTGGCTCCGGGTGGTGATCTGTGGTCAGGCTGACGCCCGCACGGCCCCACCGGGAGCCTGCGTAAAGCGCCAATACCACTGAGAAGTCACGAGCCGACCGTAGCACAGCGGCTCCGAGGGGCGGACGGCCCGTCTCACGGGCCGGTCGGGCAGCGCCTACGCTCGGGGCATGCCGATCCCCGACTTCGTCGCCGCCCTCCGCTCCCGTGTCGGGACCGACCTGCTGTGGATGCCGGGGGTGTCGGGCGTCGTCGTGGACGACGCCGGCCGCGTGCTGCTCGGGCAGCGCGCCGACTCCGGCCAGTGGGCCGTGATCAGCGGGATCCTCGAGCCGGGCGAGGACCCGGCGGTCGGGCTCGCGCGCGAGGTGCTGGAGGAGACGGGCGTCGAGGTCGTGGTGGACGCGCTCGTCGCGGTGACGGTCACGGAGCCGATGGAGTACCCGAACGGCGACCGGTCGCAGTACCTCGACCTGGCGTTCCTGTGCCGCCCGGTGTCGCCGGCGGCCGCCGCGGCGGCGCACGTCGCGGACGACGAGTCCCTCGCCGTCGCGTGGTTCGCCCCGGACGCCCTGCCCGACGACGTCGCGCGCTCGTCGACCGAGCGCCTCGGCCACGCCCTCGCGCGGCTCGCCGACCCCTCAGCCGCCCCGTTCTTCGTCCGCTGACGCGGCGGCCGGAGCGTCGGGCACCGCCCGTCCGTCCTCGGCGGGACCGAGCCAGCGCACCGCGAGCAGGCACGCGTCGTCGTCCTCGGGCGCGCGCGAGACGACGGCCTCCAGCAGCCGGTCGTCGCGCAGGCCGACGTCGAGGGCGCGCGTGACGACGTCCGCGAGCTCGTCGAGCGCCAGCGCGAGCGGCCGGTCGCGGCGCTCGACAACGCCGTCCGTGAAGAGCAGCAGGAGGTCGCCCGGGGCCAGCCGCACGGCCTTGGCGACGCGCGGCGTCGTGCCCCGCACGCCCAGCGGCGTCGACCGCGCCTCCCACAGGTACGCCGCGGAGCCGCCGGCCCGCACGAGCAGGGGCGGCAGGTGGCCCGCGCACGTGTAGCGCAGCACCCCGGCGCGCAGGTCGAGCTCCCCGTAGACGAGGCTCGCCATGAAGCCCGTGCCCGTCCGGTCGACGAAGCGGTCGACGCGCTCGACCACCTCCTCGGGCGGCAGCCCCGTGTCGGACGCCGCCCGGACGGCGGTGCGCAGCTGCCCCATCGACGTCGCCGCCTTGAGCCCGCGGCCGACGACGTCCCCCACGCTGAGCGCGACGACGTCGGGCGCGACCCGGAAGGTGTCGTACCAGTCGCCGCCGACCTGGAGGTCGTGGACGCCCGGGCGGTAGCACGCCGAGACCTCGACCTGCGGGTCGGCGACGATCCCGTCCGAGAGCATCGCGCCCTGGAGCTCGCTCGCGACCGAGACGCTCTGCTCGTGGACCCGCGCGCGCGAGAGCGCGAGCGCCGCGAGCTGGCCCGCGGCGGCGGCGGTGCCCAGGTCGACGGGGTCGGAACCCGCGGCGCGACGTGGTTCGAGCGCGAGCACGCCGAGCAGCGCGCCCGCGGTGCGCAGCGGCACGACGACCGTCCCGTCGTCCCGCACCGTCGCCTCGGTGAGCTCGTCGATCGACGGCGCCAGGACGCCGACGGCGCCGCCCCACCGCCGCAGCGGGCCGCGCTCCTGCGCCGTCCACAGCGCGGCGTCGCCCGCGCCCAGCATCGTGACGGCCGCGCGGAGCAGGACCCACGCGACGCCGTCGAGACCGGCGACGCTCGCGAGGTCGGCCGCGACGCCGTGCAGCAGCCGCACCCGGCGCTCCGCCTCCTCCGCCGCGCGGCGCGCCTCGACGAGCTCGTGCTCGAACCGCGACCGCTCGCGCGCGCCCAGCATCGCGACCTCGATCAGCCGCTCGCCGCGCGCCTCGCGCTCGATCGCCGTGAGCAGCACGGGCTCGCGGCCCCCGGGCGTGCGGAGCTCGACCGCGACCTCGTCGACGCGGCCCTCGATGTGCAGGCGCGGGCCGACGTGCGTCTCCCAGAAGATGCGCCCACCGACCGTGAGCAGGTCCGCCAGCCGGCGGCCCGCGACCGCCTCGACGTCCGGGACCTCGATCGTCCGGAGGAACTCGTCGTTGGCGTCGAGGACGCGCGCCTCGGCGTCGAGGAGGAGCAGCGCGACGGGGGCGAGCGCCCAGCGCTCGGCCCGGGACATCGCCATCAGGCGGCGCCCAGCCAGTCGCGCATCGCGCGCACGAGCAGCGCGGGGTGCGAGAGGTTCGGGCAGTGCCCCACCGAGTCGATGACGACGAGGTCGCTGCCGGGCAGGTGCTCGTGCACGTAGCGCCCGACCTCGGGCGGCGCGATGACGTCCTCCCGGCTCTGCACCACGAGGCTCCGGGTGCGCACGCGCGCCAGGTCGGCCCGGTTGTCGCCGAGGAACGTCGCGCGCGCGAACTGCCGGGCGACCGCCGGGTCGTTGCGCCGGAACACCGCGGCGAGCTCGTCGCCGAGCGCCGGGCGGTCCGGGTTCCCGGCGATCACGGGCGCCATGACCTGCGTCCAGCCGAGGTAGTTCGCGTCCATCGTCTCCAGGAGCTCGTCGATCTCCTCGGCGGTGAACCCGCCGCGGTAGCCGTCGTCGTCGACGTACCGCGGGCTCGGGCCCACGAGCACCAGCCGGTCGAACAGGTCCGGGCGGTCGGCCGCCGCGAGCAGCGCGATCACGGCGCTCACCGAGTGGCCCACGAGCACCACGGGCCCGCGCCCCTCCCCCGGCCCGACGGCCTCGACGATCTCCACCACGTCCGCGGCGTAGCCCGCGAGGTCGGCGTGCCGGACGGCGTCGTGCGCGGTGGGGTGCGACGCCCCGCACCCCGAGTGGTCGAACAGCACGACCCGGTGGTCCGTCGCGAACGCGGGCGCGACGAAGCGCCACATCGACTGGTCGCAGCCGAATCCGTGCGCGAAGACCATCGTCGGGCCGTCCTGCGCCCCCATGACCCGCACGTTGTTGCGCTCGTGCACGTCCACGCGTCACAGCGTAGGGGGGAAGGGGTCGCGAGGGGCAGCGGCGCCCCGGGGGTGAGACCCGCGCACGGCACAATGTCCTCATGCGTGTCTCGGCGAAGGCGGACTATGCGGTGCGGGCGTGCGCCGAGCTCGCGGCGTCGCCGCACGGCGACCCGGTGAGGGCGGAAGACCTCGCGACGGGTCAGGGCCTCCCAGTGAGCTTCCTCGAACGGATCCTCGGCGACCTGCGCCGGGCCGGGATCGTCGCGAGCGTCCGCGGGCGCTCCGGCGGCCACCGCCTCGCGCGCCCGGCGTCCGAGGTGACGCTCGCCGACGTCTTCCGCGCGGTGGACGGCCCGCTCGTCACGGTCCGCGACGAGCGCCCCCCGAGCCTGGAGTACGACGGCTCCGCGGCGGGCCTGCTCGAGGTGTGGATCGCCCTGCGCGCGAGCGTCCGCGACGTGCTGGACCGCGTGACGATCGACGACGTCGTGCGCCGCGACCTGCCCGACGACGTGCACGCGCTCGCGGCCCGCGCCGACGCGTGGGAGAACCCCTGACGGGAGGCTCCCGTTAACACTGGCCCACGATGCGGGCGGCGCTTCACATAGTGGACCCACCCGGTCAACCTTGTCAGGACGCGTCGGGATCCTCCCGACGGCCCGAGCAAGGAGGCCCCGGTGCGGACCCTCGTCCTGCTGGCCCTCGTGGGCCTCGGTGCCCAGCTCGTCGACGGCAGCCTCGGCATGGCGTACGGCGTGACGTCCACGACGCTCCTCCTCGCGATCGGGACGAACCCCGCGGCGGCGTCGGCGACGATCCACCTCGCGGAGATCGGGACGACGCTCGCGTCCGGCGCGGCGCACTGGCGGTTCGGCAACGTCGACTGGAAGGTCGTGCTGCGCATCGGCGTGCCGGGCGCGCTCGGGGCGTTCGCGGGCGCGACGTTCCTCGCGAACCTGTCGACCGAGGTCGCCGCCCCCGTCATGTCGCTGCTGCTCCTCGCGCTCGGCGTCTACGTGCTCTCGCGCTTCACGTTCGCCGGGCTGCCGACGGGTCGTCTGGGGCTGCCGCTGCGCAAGCGGTTCCTCGCGCCGCTCGGTCTCGTGGCGGGCTTCGTCGACGCCACGGGCGGCGGCGGCTGGGGCCCGGTGGGCACGCCCGCCCTGCTCGCGTCGGGCCGGATCGAGCCCCGCAAGGTCATCGGGTCCGTCGACACGAGCGAGTTCCTCGTCGCGGTCGCCGCGTCGCTCGGGTTCCTCCTGTCGCTCGGCTCGCAGGGGATCGACCTGACGTGGGTCGTGGCGCTCCTCCTCGGCGGGCTCGTCGCCGCGCCGATCGCGGCCTGGCTCGTCCGGATGCTCCCGCCCCGGATCCTCGGCTCGGCCGTGGGCGGCGTCATCGTGCTCACCAACGTCCGCACGCTGCTGCGCTCCGACTGGGTCGACGCGAGCGGCGCGGTCCAGGGCGTCGTGCTGGCGCTCGTCGCGGTCGTCTGGGCGGCCGCCGTCGTCTGGTCGGTGCGGGCGCACCGCCGCGCCGTAGCGGCGGAGGCAGCGGCCGACCCGACACCCGCCGACGCCCCCCACCCGGCCCCCGCCACCCGCTGACCCGCTCCGCCGAGCAGGTGGTCGTGGTCCGTCCTGGCGGCAGGACGGACCACGACGACCTGCTCGACCTCCGGGACCGGCTCGGTCTCAGTCGGTTGCGTAGCGGCGGACGAAGGTTGCGAGGATGCGGTGGGGCTCCCGGACGTCGCCGCGCCGGACGGCCGCCTCGACGTCGCCCGCAGCCTCGGGCGGGAAGTAGCCGTAGTCCCGGTAGACGCCGATGCGCGTGAGGATGCCCTCCAGGTCGAGCTCCGGGTGGAACTGCGTCGCGTAGAGGTTCTCCTTGACGCGGAACATCTGCACCGGGCACGCGTCCGACGTGGCGAGCAGCACCGCGTGCGGCGGCAGCTCCCGCACCGCCTCCTTGTGGCCCACGTACGCCTCGAACGCGTCGGGCAGGCCCGCGAGCAGCGGGTCGGCCCGGCCCTCCGGGGTGAGCCGGATCGTCACGGGCGAGATGGGCTCGGCGTACGTGTCGTCCAGCACCGCGCCCTCGTGCAGGCCAAGGGTCCCGACGCCGTAGCACGCCCCGAGGAAGGGGACGTCGCGCTCGACGATCTCGTCCAGGAGCGGCGCGAGCTCGCGCTCGACCCGGCGCTGCGTCGCCGACTTCTCCGCCTCGGGCCGCGACGAGTCGAACGGGCTGCCGCCGACGATCACCCCCGAGTACGCGTCGAGGTCGATCGCCGGCAGCGGGCCCGCCTCCATCCGCACGCGGTGCAGCTCGTGCGGCGCGAGGCCGGAGTGACGCAGCACCGCCGCGTGCTCGCCGTCCGCGGCCGGGTCCTCCGCCCGGGACGCCAGCAGCAGGAAGGGCTTCATGCCGGTCAGGCTAGGGGCGCTCCGGCGGCCACGCCCGCGGGGCCGGGCCGCCACCCGGACGAGGCCGAGCGGTGGCGCGGACGGGGCCGAGGGCCCGGCTCCGCGGTCGGTCCCGCCTCAGCTCCAGCGGAAGAGCCGGATGCCGAGCGGCAGGAGCACGGCCGTCCACACGAGCATGACGACCACCTGCACCGTGGGGAAGCCCTCCTCGAACCACCCCGCCGTCATCGCCTGCGACGCGGCACCGAGCGGCGTGAACCTCCCGACCTGCGCGACGGCCTCCGGCATCATCGGCCCCGGCGTCCACAGCCCGGAGAGGAACAGGAGCGGGAAGTAGATCAGCGTCCCGATCGCGGACGCCGTGCTCGCCTTGGGCGCACGCGCCGCGACGAGGGTGCCGAGCGCGTACATCGACGCGACGCCGAGGACGAACGCCAGCACGACCGTCGCCGCGTTCTGCGGCGCCGGCAGGCCGAACACGAGCTGCCCGACGACGAGCGCGACTACGGACGCGACCACGACGGCCACGAGGTTGATGACGAGGTGCGCGACGACGATCCCCTGCGGGCGCATGGGCGTCGTCGACAGGCGCCGCAGCAGGCCCTTCTCGCGGAACGTGGCGAAGTAGACCGGCATGGTCGTCAGGGCCGGGGTCGCGATCGCGGCGGCGAGCACCACGGGCGCGTAGAGCGCGACGGGCGTGAGCCCGCCCCACGGCGGGGGCGCGTCCTCGATCGGCACGCGCATCCCGGGGATGGCGAACCCGACCCCGACGAGCAGGACGGTCGGGAACACGAGCGCGAAGAACACCGTCCCCGGGTCGCGCAGCCAGAGCCGCGCCTCCGTGGCGAGCAGGACGCCGAACCCGCGCCAGCCGCTGCTGCGGCGGACGGGCGCGGCGGACGGGGTCAGGGTCGTGGCGGTCATCGGGACTCCCCTCGGGTCGGCCGGGCGTCGGTCGCGTCCGAGGCGTCGGTCGCGTCCGGGTCGTAGGTGCGGCCGGTCACGGCCACGAAGACGTCCTCGAGCGTCCGGGAGACGGTCCGGACGTCGTCGGGCACGACCTCCTGCTCGGCGAGCGCGAGCACGACGGCGGGCAGCACCCGCCGGGAGCCCGTGACCTCGATCTCGCGCCCGCCGCTCGGCGACGCCTCGACGCGCTCGACGTCCGCGAGCCCCGCGATCGTGTGCAGCGCGAGGTCGTGGTCCGCGGGCGGCACGCGCAGGCGCACGGTGCGCGACGTGTCGACGGAGTCCACGAGCTCCGCGGGCGTGCCCTGCGCGACGACCCGGCCGCGGTCGATGATGACGAGCCGGTCGCACAGGCGCTCCGCCTCGTCCATGAAGTGCGTGACGAGCAGGATCGTCACGCCGCGGTCGCGCACGCGCTCGACGAGCTCCCACGTCGCGCGGCGGGCCGCCGGGTCCAGCCCGGTGGTGAGCTCGTCGAGGATCGCGACGCGCGGGTTCCCCACGAGCGCGAGCGCGATCGACAGGCGCTGCTTCTGCCCGCCCGAGAGCTTGGCGAACGCGACGCGCCGGTGCGCGGCGAGGTCGAGCAGGTCGAGGAGCTCCTCCACGTCGCCGGGCGACGCGTAGAACGAGGCGAAGAGCCGCATCGCCTCCTCGACCGTGATCTTCTCGTTGAGCGCGGCCTCCTGGAGCTGGACGCCGACGACGTCGCGCACCGCGGCGGGGTCGGCCTGCGGGTCGACGCCGAGCACGCGGACCGTGCCGCCGTCGGCCTGGCGCAGCCCGACGAGGCACTCGACGGTCGTCGTCTTGCCGGCCCCGTTGGGCCCGAGGATGCCGAAGATCTCGCCCGGCCGGACGGTGAGGCTCACGTCCTCGACCGCGACGGTGCGCGAGCCGGAACCCTGCGGTCCCGGGTACGTCTTGCGCAGGTTCCGGATCTCGACGACCGGGGCGGGCCCGGCCGTGCGGTCGGCGGGCGGGGCGGGCGACGTCGCCGTCGTGCCGCCCGGGGGCGGTGCTGCGGTGCTCATGGTGACCTCCAGGAGGGTGTGCGGCACCCACGGACGGCGCCGTGCGCCGCCCGGACGGGTGGGAGTGCGGTGGGAGGGTGCCGCCGGTCAGGCGCTCGCGGTGCCCGCGAACTCGACCGGACGGATCGCGACGCCCCGCAGGACGACGCGCAGGAGCAGTGCGGCGAGCACGACCCCGACGAGCCCGCCGAGCACGGCGAGCCAGACGGGGGTGCCGTCGAGACCGACGACGCGCGAGAGCGCGTGGCCGAAGAACCCGGAGCGGAGGAACACCTCGCTCACCACGACGGTCGCGAGCGACGCGACGACGAGCAGCACGCCGCGCAGGAACCCGAAGCCGTAGAAGCCCGCGGCGACGACCATGCCCGCGAGGTAGTAGACGACGCAGAACGTGCCCTCGACGAGGATCATGAGCCCGACCTCGGACCCGTCCGCGTAGAGCTGCGTGAGGTCCTGCTCCGTCGGCCAGCCGGCCCGGCGGAACAGCGCCCACTCCGCCCACCGCACGAGCGCGGTCGCGATCCCGAACGTGAGCCCGGAGACGGCGGCGCCGATCCACAGCCCGTGCGTGTACGACCGCCGCGTGCCGCCGGCGGCGACGTGCAGCGCGATCGACATCAGCGGCAGGAGGATGCCCATGACGAAGAGGAAGAACTTCGCCGAGCCCGCGACGCCGCCCACGCCCTCGATGCTCACGTCGTCGTTGCGCAGCATGATCCACAGGACGAGGGCCCCGATGGCGAGCGCGATGAGCCAGAACCACACGCCGACGTACCAGGTGCCGCCGATGAAGTACCAGGCGACGGCGCGGACGCCGCGCCGGTGGGCGGCCTTCTCGAGCGCGCGGCGCTCCGCGGCGCGCGGGGTCGTGGCGGTCATCGTGCCTCCTGCGTGCGGGTGCGGGCGCGCGCGCCGTCCTCGGTGCGGTCGGTGCGCGTGAGGTGGACGAACAGGTCCTGGACGGGCACCGACCCGACCTCGAGCCCGGCCGCGGCGGCCGCGGCCCGCTCGTCGGGGGCGAACGTGCCGAAGAGGGTGACCTGGGCCGTGCTCCCCAGCCGCTGCCGGGCGAGCACCTCCCGGCCCGCGGTGTGGCGCTCGACGACGTCCGCCGGCCCGGTGAGGCTGACGCCGCGCGCGCGGACGTCGTCGGCGTTCTCGGCGAGGAGGACCCGCCCGCGGCCGATGATCACGACGTCCTCGAAGAGCCGCTCGACCTCGGCGATCAGGTGGCTCGAGAGCAGGATCGTGCGCGGGTGCTCGGCGTAGTCCGCGACGAGCGCGTCGTAGAACGCGTAGCGGCTCGGGGCGTCCATGCCGAGGTAGACCTCGTCGAAGATCGTCAGGGGCGCGCGGGCGGCGAGCCCGACGACCGCGCCGAGCGCCGAGCGCTTGCCGCGCGAGAGCTCGTTGGGCTTCTTGCGGACGTCCACCTCGAACGTGTCGAGGAGGCGCCCGGCGAGGTCGGCGTCCCAGTGCGGGCGCACGTCGGCGTAGTACTCGAGCGTGTCGCGCGCCTTGTCGGACTCCCCCACGTCGCCGCTCTCGCGCACGAGCTGGGTGTGCATCGTCGCCCAGACGTTCTCGAACGGGTCCTCGAGCTCGCCGTCCGGGCCGACGCGGACCGTGCCCGACGTCGGGCGCCGGAACGCGGCCAGCAGGGCGGCGAGCGTCGTCTTGCCGGCGCCGTTGCGGCCCAGGAGGCCGGTGATGACGCCGGGCCGGATCGTCAGGGTCGCACCGTCGAGCGCGGGGTCGTCGCCGCGGGAGTACCGCACGACGACGTCGCGCACCTCGGCGCCGAAGGGCGCGGTCGCGACGGGATGGTCGGTGGGGTGGCTGGTGGGCCGGGCGGTCACGGGTCTCACCTCGGGGTGGGGTCGGTGTCGGGGCCGGTACGGGGTGCGTCGCCGGTCCCGGGACCGGCGGGCCGCGGGCGGCCGAGGACGTGCTCGACGATCTCGGCGGCCGGGATGTCCAGGAGGTCCGCCTGCGCCAGCGCGGGGTCGAGGACCTCGTCGAAGAACCGCGCGCGGTGCTCGGCGAGCAGCCGCTCGCGCGCGCCGGGTGCGACGAACATGCCGAGCCCGCGCCGCTTGTAGAGGACGCCCTCGTCGACGAGGCCGGCGAACGCCTTGGCCGCCGTCGCCGGGTTGATCCGGAACGTCGTCGCGAACTGCGTCGTGGACATGACCTGCTCCTCCTCCGCGAGCTCCCCCGCGAGCACCTGCGCACGGATCATCTGCGCGATCTGGAGGTAGATGGGTTCAGGTCCGTCGAACATGGGGCCCATCCTCTCCCGCCTCGCGCGTTCTGTGGTTCATTACTTGAGTAATGAACCACAGATGGCCTGCTCGGCGCAACCCCTCGTCCGGACGCGCGGCGACCGGCGCCGGGCGGAACGATGGGGACGTCGGTACCGAGGCCGGTCCCGGTCGGCCGGGTCCGACGGGCTGCGAGGCGGAGGAGGCGGGGTGGGCGGAGCGTGCGAGCTCGCGGGCGGGACGCCCTGGGCCGAGCCGCTGAGCACGTGGACGAGCCTCGCGTTCGTCGTGGCCGGCGCGGCCGTCGTGCTGGCGGCGCGTCGGCCCGGACCCGGGCCCCGCCCCGCCCCGGGCGTGGCCGACGCCGTGGGTGCGGCGTCGCGCCTGCGCGTGGCCTTCGGGGTGCTGGTCGCCCTCATCGGGGTGGGCTCCGTGGTGCAGCACGGGCCGTCGCCGTCGTGGAACCCCGTCGTGCACGACCCGCCGCTGCTCGGGACGCTCGCGCTCGTCGCCGCCGACGCCGTCGCGGACCTCACCGGGCGCCGCCTGCGGACGTGGTGGTGGCTCGCGCCGACCCTGCTCGGGGTCGTGCTCGCGGCGGTCTCGGTGCCGGCGTCCACCGCCGCCCAGGTGGTCGCGGCGTGCGTCGCCGTGGCTGCGAGCGCCGCGCGCGCGTGGCGACGGCCCGCCGTCCGACGCCGCACGGTCGCCGCGCTCGTGCTGGTCGCCGTCGGCGGCACGGTGGGAACCCTGACCCGCCCGGGCTGGCCGCTGTGCGACGCCGACGGCGCGCTCGGCGTCACGCTCCAGGGGCACGCCGTCTGGCACGTGCTCGCCGCCACGGCGCTGTGGGTGCTCGCACCGACGCTCGGGACCCGCCCCGCGCCCGCACGCTCCCCCTGACCCGCTCCCTTCACCCGCCCCGGGCGGTACCGACGGCGGGCCGGCGGTGGGACGCTGGGAGGATCCGGCGTCCGCGGCGGGCCCCGCCCTCCGGCCGCCGGCGGTCCCGAAGGAGTGAGGCAACGATGGTCACCATCAGGCGCGGGTTCTCCAGCTTCTCGGCGGACGACCTCGACGCGGCGCGCGCGTTCTACGGGGACACCCTCGGGCTCCCCGTCACGGCACTCGACGGCGGGAACGGTCTGGTGCTCCACCTCGGCGGCGGCTCGGACGTGTTCGTCTACCCGAAGGAGGACCATCGGCCGGCCGCCTTCACGGTCGTGCACCTCACCGTCGACGACGTGGACCAGGTCGTCGACGAGCTCACCGCGAAGGGCGTGACGTTCGAGCGCTACGAGGGGTTCGACCAGGACGAGAAGGGGATCGCGCGCGGCTTCATGGAGGGCGGCGACGGCGCCTGGTTCACCGACCCGGCCGGCAACATCGTGGGCCTCGCGGACGGGGACGACATGGCCCGGCTCGTCGAGGGCTGAGCGCGGCCCGCTGACACCCCCGGCTCGCGAGGTAGAGCCCTGGTCACGACCAGGGCTCTACCTCGGCGGACCAGGGCTCTACCTCGCGGGACCGGGGCTCTACCTCGCGAGGGCGGGGGCGAACGCGGCGCGGACGCCGTCCAGGTCCTGCGCGACGAGCTCGGCGAGCTGCACCGCGTTGAGCGCGGCGCCCTTGCGGAGGTTGTCGTTCGAGATGAACAGCACGAGGCCGCGTCCGCCGGGGACGGACTGGTCGGTGCGGACGCGACCGACGAACGACGGGTCCTTGCCGGCCGCCTCCAGCGGGTTCGGGACGTCCGCGAGCGCGACGCCGGGAGCAGCAGCGAGGATCTCGCGTGCTCGGTCGGGCGTGATCGGGGCGCCGAACTCGGCGTGGATCGCGAGCGAGTGCCCGGTGAACACGGGGACGCGCACGCACGTGCCCGCGACGGCGAGCTCGGGCAGCCCGAGGATCTTGCGGGACTCGTTGCGGAGCTTCTTCTCCTCGTCCGTCTCCTCCTGCCCGTCGTCGACGATCGACCCGGCGAGCGGGACGACGTTGAACGCGACGTTGCGCGGGAAGACGCCGGGCTCGGGGAAGGCGACCGCGCCGCCGTCGTGCACGAGCCCGACGAGCCCGGCACCCGTGCCCTCGGCCGCCGCGCCCGCGACGGCCTGGGCGCGCAGCTCCTCCGCGCCGGCGAGCCCGGCCCCGGAGACGGCCTGGTACGTCGCGACGACCAGGCGCTCCAGCCCGGCCTCGTCCGCGAGCGGCTTGAGGACGGGCATCGCGGCCATCGTCGTGCAGTTGGGGTTGGCGATGATGCCCTTGCGCGCCTCGCGCAGCGCGCCCGGGTTCACCTCCGAGACGACGAGCGGGACGTCGGGGTCCATGCGCCACGCGGAGGAGTTGTCGATGACGACGGCGCCCGCGGCGGCGAACCGCTCGGCCTGCGCCTTCGACGTCGCGCCGCCCGCGGAGAAGAGCGCGACGTCGATCCCGCGCAGGTCCTCGGTCGAGGTCGCGGCGACGTCCTCGACGACGACGTCGGTCCCGCGCCACGGGAGCGTCGACCCGGCGGAGCGCGCCGACGCGAAGTAGCGGACGCTCGCGACGGGCAGGTCGCGCTCCTCGAGGAGGCGGCGCATGACCGCGCCGACCTGGCCGGTCGCGCCGACGACGGCGAGGTGCAGACCGGGGGTGCTCTGGGTGCTCATGGTGGGTCCTCTCCTGCGTCGGGTCAGCGGCCGGTGCCGGCGTAGACGACGGCCTCGCCGTCGGCGGCGTCGAGCTCGAAGGCGGTGTGCACGGCGCGCACCGCGTCGTCGAGCGAGTCCTCGCGCGTGACGACGGAGATGCGGATCTCCGAGGTGGAGATCATCTCGATGTTGATGCCCGCGTCGCGCAGCGCGCCGAACAGCTTCGCGGAGACGCCGGGGTGCGACTTCATGCCCGCGCCGACGAGCGAGAGCTTGCCGATCTGGTCGTCGAACTGGAGCGAGTCGAACCCGATCTCGGCCTGCAGCGCCGAGAGGGCGGACATCGCGGCCGGGCCGTCGCCCTCGGGGAGGGAGAACGAGATGTCGGTGAGGCCCGTGCGGGCCGCCGACACGTTCTGCACGATCATGTCGATGTTCACGCCCGAGCCCGCGACGACCTCGAAGATCCGCGCGGCCGTGCCCGGGACGTCGGGCACGCCGACGACGGTGATCTTGGCCTCGCTGCGGTCGTGCGCGACGCCGGAGATGATCGGATCTTCCATGACGGTCTCCTCGGGAAGGTCTGCGGTGCTGCCGGCGGTGCCGGCCGGGGAGCCGGCGCTCGCGCCGGGGCGCGCGGTGTACGCGTCCGCGCTGACGAACGTGCCGTCCTTGCCGCTGAAGGACGAGCGCACGTGGATGGGGACGCCGTACCGGCGGCCGTACTCGACGCAGCGCAGCGCGAGGACCTTCGCGCCGCTCGCCGCCATCTCGAGCATCTCCTCGTACGTGATGCGGTCGATCTTGCGCGCGGACGGCACGATGCGCGGGTCGGCCGTGAACACGCCGTCCACGTCGGTGTAGATCTCGCACACGTCGGCGTCGAGACCTGCCGCGAGCGCGACGGCGGTCGTGTCCGACCCGCCGCGCCCGAGCGTCGTCACGTCGTTCGTCGACTGCGTCACGCCCTGGAACCCCGCGACGATCGCGACCTGGCCGCGGTCGAGGGTCTCGCGCACGCGCGTCGGGACGACGTCGACGATGCGCGCCTTGCCGTGCACCGCGTCGGTGATGAGACCGGCCTGCTGCCCGGTGAACGACTTCGCCTTCACGCCGAGGCTCGTGATCGCCATCGCGAGCAGCGACATCGAGATGCGCTCGCCCGCGGTGAGGAGGATGTCCATCTCGCGCTGCGGAGGGAGGGGGCTGACCTGCTGGGCGAGGTCGATGAGCTCGTCGGTCGTGTCGCCCATCGCCGAGACCACGACGACGACGTCGTTCCCGGCCCGCTTCGCCTCGGCGATGCGCTTGGCCACCCGCTTGATGCTCTCGGCGTCCGAGACGGACGAACCGCCGTACTTCTGCACGACAAGTGCCACGTGCTGCTCCATCTGTCGCCGGCCTCCGTCTCTCTCAACGGCCCGCCGGGTGCTTGTGGGTCGGTCGATGATAGGCACGCGTCCCACGCCCCGGCCAAGCCCGTCCCGCCCTGCGGACCGTGACGACCGACGCCGGGGTCACACCTCCGGCAGCACGCGCGCCCGCGGACCGGCCACGACGACGTACGCCAACCCGACGACGACGGCCCCGCCGACGAGGTTGCCGAGGCCCACCCAGGTGAGGTTGCGGCCGAAGTCGGCCCACGTCGTCGGGCCGAGGTCACCGAAGAGCCCGAGGGAGAACGTCGTCATGTTGGCGACGACGTGCTCGAACCCGGACGCGATGAACGCGAGGATCCCCCAGAACAGGATGACCGCCTTGCCCGCCTCCGAGCGCAGGCGCCCGCAGGCCCAGATCGCGGCGCACACGAGGACGTTGCACAGCACGCCGCGGAAGAACAGCTCTCCCCCGGTCTCGTGCGCCTTGGCCCGCAGCATCGAGGCGACCATCTCGCCCGCGGCCGCGTTCGAGCGCAGCACCCCCGCCTGCGTGACGGCCCAGGCGAAGAGCATCGACCCGGCCAGGTTGCCGACGAGGCACAGGCCCAGCGTGGCGACGGCGTCGCGCACCCGGACGGCGCGCGTGGCGACGCCCTGGGTGAGGACCATCATCGCGGACGTGGCGAGCTCGGCCCCGGCGAAGACGACGAGGGTGAGGGCAGCGGCGAACACGCCGCCGGCGACGAGCCGCTCGCCCGGCGCCCCGGCGGCGAGGAACGGGCCCGCCGTCGCGACCATGAGCACGACGCCGACGCCGATGTACGCGCCCGCGAGCATCGCCGCGACGAGGTAGCGCCCGGGGCGTCTGGCGAGGAGCACCTTCTCCCGGGCCGCCTCCGACTGGGTGGTCACCGCCTGGGCGAGGGTCTGCACGCCCTCGATCCTCGCGGCCCGAGCGGGCTCCCGGACAGGGCCGGTGGTCGCGACGGCGCGGGACCGAAGGTCCGCCCACCGGCTCCGGGCCGCACGGTGCGGGAACGCCCGAGGGGCCGCGCGCGGTCTCCCGCTCGCGACCCTCGGGCGTCGGTCCCCGGCGGTCGTCAGCCGACGCGGCGCCGGTAGATCGCCGTCGCCCACGCATAGGCAAGGACGAGGATGCCCACGAGCCACGCGAGCGCTACCCAGATGTCGCTCCCGACGGGCTGGCCGGCGAAGAGCGACCGTAGGGTGTCGACGATCGCGGTGACGGGCTGGTTCTCGGCGAACCACGCGACCGGGCCCGGCATGGTGTCCGTGGGGACGAACGCGGAGCTGATGAACGGCAGGAAGATCAACGGGTAGCTGAAGGCCGACGCGCCGTCGACCGTCTTGGCCGAGAGCCCGGCGACCACCGCGAGCCATGTCAGGGCGAGCGTGAAGAGGACGAGGATGCCCAGCACCGCGAGCCACGCGCCCACCGACGCCCCGGTGCGGAACCCCATGAGGAGCGCCACGCCGACGACGATCGTCACGGAGACGAGGTTCGCCACGAGCGACGTGAGCACGTGCGCCCACAGGACGCTGGACCGGGCGACGGGCATGGACCGGAAGCGCTCGACGATGCCGCCCTGCAGGTCGAGGAACAGGCGGTAGGACGTGTACGCGACGCCCGACGCGACGGTGATGAGCAGGATGCCGGGCAGCAGGTAGTCGACGTACGACCCGCCGCTGCCGGTGTCGATCGCGCCGCCGAGCACGTAGACGAACAGGAGCATGAGCGCGATCGGGGTCACGGCGGTCGTGATGATCGTGTCGGGGCTGCGCAGGACGTGGCGCAGCGAGCGGCCCGTGAGGGCTCGGGTGTCGGCCAGGGCGTGGGTGGTCATCGGGCTTCCTCTCCTGCCGGGCGGGCGCCGTCGACGCTCGTCCGGTCCGCGGTGGGGGCGCTGTCGCCGGCGTCGCCGACGAGCGCGAGGAACACGTCCTCGAGGGAGGGCTGCTTCTCGACGTACTCGACGGTCGCCGGGGGCAGCAGGGCCTTGAGCTCGGCCAGGGTGCCGTTCTGGATGATCGTCCCCCGGTGCAGGATCGCGATCCGGTCGGCGAGCTGCTCGGCCTCGTCGAGGTACTGCGTGGTGAGCAGCACGGTCGTGCCACCCCGGGCCAGCTCGCGCACCGTGGCCCAGACCTCGTTGCGGGCCTGCGGGTCGAGGCCCGTCGTCGGCTCGTCGAGGAAGATGACGGACGGGTCGCCGACGAGGCTCATGGCGATGTCCAGCCGGCGCCGCATCCCGCCCGAGTAGGTCCCGGCGCGGCGGGCCCCGGCGTCGGTGAGGGCGAACCGGGCGAGCAGGTCGTCCGCGACGCGGCCCGGGTCGGCCAGGTGCCGCAGGCGGGCGACGAGGACGAGGTTCTCCCGCCCGGTGAGCACCTCGTCGACCGCGGCGAACTGCCCCGTCAGCGAGATGGACTCGCGCACCTGCCCGGGCTGGGCGACGACGTCGTGCCCGTCGACGGCCGCGGTCCCCGCGTCCGGCGCGAGCAGGGTGGACAGGATCCGCACGAGCGTCGTCTTGCCCGCACCGTTGGACCCGAGCAGCGCGACGATGCTCCCGCGCGCCACCTCGAGGTCGACACCGCGCAGCACGCGCAGGTCGCCGTACGACTTCTCGATGCCTCGTACCCGGACGGCCGGGGCGAGGGTCTGGTCAGCAGACATCTGCGGATCTCCGATCCTGAGGTTGGTGGGTTCAGGGCCGGCGGACGACGACGTCGCCGAACCCGGTGCTGGCGTGGATCTCCGCGGTGGCCTCGTCCTCGACGGGGCCCTCCGTGGGCGTGAGGTGGTTGCGCACGCTGCCGTGCTCGGAGCTCGCGTCGAGGAACGCGGCGGTGCCCTCGGGCACGCCCACCTCGATCGAGCCGTACGACGTCGCGAGGGTGACGCTCCCGGAGTCCAGGCGCTCGACCCGGATGCCGGCGTGCGCGGACTTGGCCGTGAGCGTGCCGCTCACGCGCGCCACCGCGATGTCGCCGTGCGCGCCGTGCACGGCGAGCGAGCCGGTGACGGCGCCGACCGTCGTCGTGCCGTTGGTCGCCTTGATGGTGCCCTCGCCACGGACCTCCTCGACGCGGACCGACCCGGCGCTGACGCGGGCGTCCAGCGAGCCCCGCACGCGGCGCGCCGCCACGGAGCCCGCCGAGGCCTTGACGTCGAGCCGGTCGACGTCCTCGACGCGGGCGTCCCCGGCGGAGAGCGCCATCTCGACGGTGCCGAGCCTGCCCTCGGCGTAGAGCGAGCCCGCCTTGCCGCGCACGTCGGAGCCCGCGGGCAGCTCGACGGTGATGTCGGCGGTGCCGGACGCGAACGGCAGCACGTACTGCTTCCACGACCCGGGGTAGGAGATCGTCAGGGCGCTGCCGTCGCCGTCGACGCGGACCGCCTCGGCGGCGCGGACGCTGCCGGACTTCGCGGGGTCGGTCGGCAGGACCGTGACGACGACGTCGTCGCGGTCCCCGGCGACCACGTGCAGCTGGGCGAACGGCACGTCGACGACGACGGGCAGGGGCTGAGGGGCAGGAAAAGTGGGCATGACGAAGCTCCAGGAGTGGTGTCGTGGTGGTGTCAGGTGCGGTCGGAGGAGGCGGGGGCGGGGACCGTGGGGGTCAGCGCACCCAGCCGGTGACGCGGGCGGAGCCGCGTTGCTGCGGGCGGGCCTGCGCGGCGGGGCGCCCGGTGGACTGCTCGAGCGCCGCGGCGACCGCGCGCACGAGCCACGTGTTGACGGAGACGCCGTCGCGCGCGGCGGCGGTCTCGGCCTGCGTCTTGAGGTGGTCGGGCAGGCGCAGGGTCGTGCGGGTCGTGGCCCCCGCCTCGACGTCGGCCGCCGCGGGGCCGGCCGGCGCGGTCGGGGCGCTCGCCGGGACGAGCGCCTCGGGCGGGGCGGGCGCGACGGCGGGGACGGCGACCACGAACTCGGGGGCACCGCCGCGCAGCCGCACGTCCACCGACCCGGGGGCGAGCTCCGCGGAGATCTCCCCCGCCGCGGCGGAGAGCGCGTCGAGGAGGACGAGGCGCACGGCCGCGTCCAGCGGAGCCGTCAGGCGCTCGGCGAGCCGACGGCCGTCGTCACCGGCGGCGTCCGCGGCAGCGGCGAGGCGGTCCTGGAGGTCGTCGACGTACGGGGTGAGGTCCATGACGCCATCATGGCACCACTCGTGGTGTCACCGCAACCCCTTGATGACAATACGTTGACACCACGGATGACACCGGCCGCGATGCGCCGAGATCTCAGGCCGTGAGGTCGTGGACGACGTCGTACCCGAGCTTGACGATGAGCGCGCCGACGACGACCACGAACACCACGCGCACGAACGCGCTGCCCTTGGCGACCGCCATCCGGGCGCCCACGTACGCCCCGAGCAGGTTGGCCGCGCCCATGACGAGGCCCAGCCCCCACAGCACCGCGCCGTACGGCACGAAGAAGATCAGCGCGCCGGCGTTCGTGGCGAAGTTCGCGATCTTCGCGAGCGCCGACGCCGGCAGGAACGCGTACCCGAGGATGCTCACGAGCGCGATGACGAAGAACGTCCCCGTGCCCGGGCCGAGCAGGCCGTCGTAGGTGCCGATGACGAGGCCGATCCCGGCCGCGGCCCAGCGGTGGCCGTTGCCCTCCCAGCGCAGGTTCGTCGTGTGCCCGAGCTTCGGCTTCGCGATCGTGTAGGCCGCGACGCCGACGAGCACCACGAGGATGATCGGCTTGAACAGGTCGGCCGGGATGCGCGACGCGAGCGCCGCTCCCCCGACGGCGCCCACGAGCGCCGCGAGCGCCATGGGCCCCGCGGTGCGCAGGTCCGGCCCGACGCGCCGGTAGTACGTCGCGGCGCTCACCGACGTCCCCATGATGCTCGCGAGCTTGTTCGTCGCGAGCGCCTGGACGGGGCTGATGCCCGGGACCAGGAGGAGCGCCGGGAGCTGGACGAGCCCGCCCCCGCCCACGACGGCGTCGATCCACCCCGCCGTGAGCGCGGCGAGGACGAGCAGGAGGACGGTCACGCCGTCGATCTCGAGCCCGCCGGAGACCGGGAGGGAGAGGGCGGGAAGCACCCCCCAGTGGTACCACGCCCACGGGGCGCGCCCGGGCCGGGTCCACGTCCGGTTCGCGGCACGGAGGACGCCACGACCCTTCCCTATGCGTAACCGTGCGGTTACGCTTGACGGATGGACGTATTCGAGGCCGTCGCCGACGACGTGCGCCGCGACCTGCTCCGCGCGCTGCGGGCGGGGTCGCTCAGCGCGGGCGACCTCGCGCGCGTGCGCGACGACGTCTCCCGCCCGGCCGTGAGCCGCCACCTGCGCGTGCTGCGCGAGGCGGGGCTCGTGGAGGCCGTCGTCGCGGGACGCCGTCGCGTCTACTCGCTGCGGCCCGCCGCGCTCGACCCCCTCGCCGCGTTCGTCGCGGCGCTCACCAGACCCGCCCCGCCCGTCCCGGCGCGGGCGCTCGACGGCCTCGACCTCGAGGTCCGCCGCACGACCCGAGAACGTCGTGCCGAGCGCGGCACGACCCGGCACGAGGAGAGCGCATGAGCGACCCGACGACCCCATCGGCAGCGCCCGTCCCGCCAGCACCCGGTCTGCCGACACCCGGCGGGACGGTGGAGCGCGGCCCCGCGGGCGACGAGCTCGTCGTCACGCGGACGTTCCGCGCGCCGGCCGACGACGTGTGGGCGAGCCTCACGGAGCCCGGCCGGCTCGCGCGGTGGATCGGCTACTGGGAGGGCGACCCCGCGACCGGCCGCGTCGAGTTCTTCATGACGGCCGAGAGCGACGACCCCGATCCCGAGGAGTACCGCATCACCCGGTGCGAGCCGCCGCACCGCTTCGCCGGGGTGACGTCCTCGGGCGACCAGACGTGGCACCTGTCCTTCGAGCTCACCGAGCAGGACGGCGTCACGACGCTGACCTTCCGCCAGCTCCTCGGCCCCGGCGACGACGCGCGGAACGTGGGGCCCGGGTGGGAGTACTACCTCGACCGGCTCGTCGCCGTGCGCGAGGGGCGCGACGCCGCCACCGTGCCGTGGGAGCCGTACCTCGCCGGGCTGGCGGACCACTACGGCCGGGCGGCCGACGCCGGCTGACCGCGGGACGCCCGCGGCGCCGGGACCGACGGCTCAGGACTGGAGGGCGTCGTACTCCGCCTCGGTCGCGACGTCGTCCTCGACGTCGAGACGCAGGTGCGCGAGCGCGAGCTGCAGGACGCGCAGCGCGCTCGCGGCGCGCTCCCCCCACAGGGAGACGTAGGAGAACTGCCACCACCACAGGCCCTCGAGCTCGCGGCCGCCGTCGTAGTGCTGCAGGCCCTTCGCGAGGCACTCGGCCACGCACGCCAGGTCGCCCGAGAGCGACGCCGCGCCGACCTCGGCGCCGACGAGCGGGTCGGTGATCTCGGCGTAGTCGTCGAACCCGTCGAAGAGCCGCGCGAGCGCCGTCCGCAGCGGGTCGACGTCCGTGTCGCGGCCGGCGTCGGGCTCGAAGCGCTCGACCGGCACGACGTCGCCCACGGCCCCCAGGCGGGCGCCCGCGGCGAGCGCGTCGGACAGCGCGAGGAGCAGGAGCGGCAGCACGGCGCCGGGGGCCGCGCCGGACGCGACCTGCGTCGTCGTGGTGAGGTAGGCGCGGGCCTGCTCCGCCATGCCCTCGGCGATCTCCCGCAGGTCGGGGTCGTTGTGGATCTCCCCCATGCTCGTCACCTCCCGTCAGCCGCCGACGAGGCGGCGGCCCTCGAACGCCCGGCCGAGCGTCACCTCGTCCGCGTACTCCAAGTCTCCACCGACCGGGAGCCCCGACGCGAGGCGGGTCACGCGCAGGCCCATGGGGCCGAGCATGCGCGCGAGGTAGGTCGCGGTGGCCTCGCCCTCGACGTTCGGGTCGGTCGCGAGGATCACCTCGGTCACCTGACCGTCCGCGAGCCGGCTCATGAGCTCCGCGATCCGCAGGTCGCCCGGCCCGACGTTCTCGATCGGGTTGATGGCGCCGCCGAGCACGTGGTACCGGCCGCGGAACTCGCGCGTGCGCTCGATCGCGACGACGTCCTTGGGCTCCTCGACGACGCAGATCACCTCGGGCGAGCGGCGCGGGTCCGCACAGATGCGGCACTGCTCCGACTCCGCGACGTTGCCGCACGTCTCGCAGAAGCGGACGCGCGCCTTCACCTCGGTGAGCGCGTCGGCGAGCCGGCGCACGTCCACCGCGTCGGCGGCGAGCAGGTGGAACGCGATGCGCTGCGCGCTCTTGGGCCCGACGCCGGGGAGTCGGCCGAGCTCGTCGATCAGGTCCTGGACAGCGCCTTCGTACACGCCCCCAGCCTACGGGGCGCGGCCCACACGGCGGACCGGGCCCGCCGCCGTCGCGGCCGCCGATCGTCGCCGGGTCGAGGACCTCCCCCGGCCACCAGGCTCCTGTCTCGGGGAGCGTCAGCCCTGGTCGTGGATCTCCTCGATGATCTTGCCGTCGAGCAGGCTCACCACGAGCGCGGTCCCGACGAGGCCCGTCGAGACGATGTCGGGGTCGTCCGCGGACGGGAGGTCGTCCATCGGGTCGGCCGAGGACGGTTCGCCCCGTCGCACGGGCTCCTCGGCGGGCCGCGGGACGCGGGCCGCCGCGATCGCCGCGCGCGCGGCGGAGACGCCCCGCAACGGTGCGGCCGACGTGGCTGCGGACGCCGGTGCGGCGGGGGCCGCCGGGCGGGCGGGCGCCCCCTGCGGCGAGGCCGCGGGCGACGCGGCGGGCGGCCGTCCCGGCGCCGTCGGCGCGGGGGCGGCGGACGGCGCGGTGCGGGCGGGGGCCTGCGTGGAGGTCGGGGTGGTCGGCGGGGCCGGTTCGAGCACGGGCTCCGGCTCGGGGCCGTCGTCGAGGTCGGCGGGCGGCTCCGCGGGCAGCCCCGCGAGCCACGCCTCGTCCGCGCTGTCCGCGCGCGGTGCGGGCGCCGGCGCGGACGCCGGGACCGACGCCCCCGCGAGCCAGGCCTCGTCGGCGGCGTCGACAACGGTCGAGCCGGCCGACGGCGCGGCGGGTGCGGCCTCGGTGCTCGGTCGCTCCTGGAGCGCGACGGCGGCGCGCGGGGTCTCGTGCGCCGCCGCGGCCTCGTCCGCCGGGCGGGAGGCGCTCGCGGAGCGGGCGGCGCCGGGCGCGCCCGGCGCCGCGACGGTCGCGACCGGCACTCCTGCCTGCGCGCCGCCCGAGCCGTGGAGGGCGGCAGCCCCGGCGCCCGCCGAGGCGGACCCCGCGGGGCCGGACGCGGCGGGAGCCGCTGCCGTCGGGGCGCTCGCCGCCGGGCCGGACGACGTGGCGACGGGCGACGCAGCGCCCGACGGCGCGGGGCCGGCGGACGGCACGGGCGACACCGGTGCAGGGCCGGACGACGGTGCCGAGCCGCCGCCCGCCTGGCCACCCTCGTCGAGGCGCGGCTCGACGCGGACCTGGAGCCCGAGCGTCTGGTAGACGACGTCCTGGACCGCGCTCGTGTGCCGGGACGACGAGAACGTCCGGGCCAGCCCGGGCGACGGGAAGGCGAGGTAGAGCACGTCGGCGCCGAGCTCCGCGACCTGCGCGTTGGCGCTCACCAGCGACCACGTCACGGGGCTCGCACGCAGGTTCTCGAGGACCTCCGGCCAGCGCCGCCGCAGCTCCTCCGTCGTCAGGGCAGGGCTCGCGCCACCCGCCGCCAGAGCAGACGACGCAGCCGCCTCCTGCCGGGGAGCCGCCTCGCGCGGCGTCGACGGCCGCGGGGTCTCCTCGTGCGGCGCCTCCTCGCGGGACGTCTCGTGGCGCGAGGCCTCGTGGTGCGGTGCCTCGGGGTGCGGTGCCTCGGGGGCGCGGGAGGGAGCGTCCGCCGAGGCAGCAGAGGCAGCGGTCGCGCGGGCGCGGTCGTCCGAGGCCTCGGACTCCGCGACGGACGTCGTGCCGGGCACGGCGCCCGACGCCGCGTCGGGCGCGGTACGGGGCGGGGCGCTCGCCGCACCGGACGCGGGACCGGTCCGCTCGGGGGCGGACGCCTCGGCAGGCGCGGTCTCCTCGCGCGGCGCGGACGAGTGCGTGGGAGCGGACGACCCGACGGCCGACCCGGCGCTGTCGACCGCCGACGACCCCGCACCGTCGGCCGCGCGCGACGCGGCACTGGGTGATGCGGAATCGGGCGACGCGGCGGCGGGCGATGCGACGGCAGGCGACGCGGAGGCGTCGCCTGACGGCCGGTCCTGCTCCGGCGCGGCGGGAGCCGCGACGCGCCCGACCGGCGTCGGGTCCTGCGCGGCAGGCGCGGCTGCGGGTGCCGCGGCGGGCTGACCCGGTCGCGCGGGCCGGAGCGCCGCGCGGACGGCAGCGGCACCGGTGAGGCCCGAGGAGGGCGCGCCGGCCGGAGCAGCAGCCGGGGCCGTCGCGGTGGCCGTGGCGCCGTCGCCCGGGGCGGGCGTCCCCGCGGCCGGGGGGACCACGACGTTGCCCAGGCCCCCACGCTCGAGCCGGTCGAGGCGCGCCGCGAACCCGGCCGCGCCGTCGTCCGCTCCGGGCAGGAGCAGGCGGGCCATGAGGAGCTCGAGGTGCAGGCGGGGCGACGTCGCGCCCGTCATCTCGGTGAGCGCGGCGTTGACGAGGTCGGCGGCCCGGGACAGCTCGGCCACCCCGAGGTGCTGCGCCTGCGTGCGCATGCGCTCGAGCTGGTCGGCGGGCTGGTCGCGCAGGACGGCCTGCGCCTCGTCGCCCGACACCGCGATGACGATGAGGTCGCGCAGGCGCTCCAGCACGTCCTCGACGAAGCGCCGCGGCTCGTGCCCCGTCGCGATGACGTGGTCCACGACCCGGAAGATGCTCGCGCCGTCGCGCGCGGCGAGCGCGTCCACGACGTCGTCGAGCAGGGTCGCGTGCGTGAAGCCGAGGAGCGCGACCGCGCGCTCGTACTCGACGGCGCCGTCCTCGGCACCCGCGATGAGCTGGTCCATGACGGACAGCGAGTCACGGACCGAGCCGCCGCCCGCGCGCGTGACGAGCGGGACCACGCCGCTGCCGATCGACACGCCCTCGGCCGCGCACAGCTCCTCGAGGTAGGGGCCGAGCACGTCCGGCGGGACGAGGCGGAAGGGGTAGTGGTGCGTGCGCGAGCGGATGGTGCCGATGACCTTGTCCGGCTCCGTCGTCGCGAAGACGAACTTCACGTGCTCCGGCGGCTCCTCGACGAGCTTGAGCAGCGCGTTGAAGCCCTGCGGCGTCACCATGTGCGCCTCGTCGAGGATGAAGATCTTGTACCGGTCGCGCGCGGGGGCGAACGCGGCGCGCTCGCGCAGCTCGCGCGCGTCGTCCACGCCGTTGTGCGACGCCGCGTCGATCTCGACCACGTCGAGGCTGCCGGGGCCGCCGCGCGCCAGCTCGACGCACGACGGGCACTGCCCGCACGGCGTGTCCAGCGGGCTCTCGGGGGTGTTCCGCTCGCAGTTGAGCGTGCGCGCGAGGATGCGCGCGCTCGTCGTCTTGCCGCACCCTCGGGGCCCGGAGAAGAGATAGGCGTGATTCACCCGACCGCTGCGCAACGCCTGCATGAGCGGTGCGGTCACGTGGTCCTGACCGATCACCTCGGCGAAGGTTTCGGGCCGGTAGCGGCGGTACAGGGCGGTGCTCACCCCGGTCACTCTAGACGTCGCGACCCACACGCACGAGGTCGCTCCGCCGTCGGTCCCGCCGGTCCCGGCCCGGCCGCGTCAGCGGTGCAGCGCCTTGCGCGCGAGCCAGTTGCCCAGCAGCTGCGCGACCTGCACGATCGCGATGATGACGAGCACCGTCACGACCACGACGCCCCAGTTGTAGCGCTGGTAGCCGTAGACGATCGCGAAGTTCCCCAGCCCGCCGCCGCCGATGATCCCGGCGATCGCCGACATGTCGAGCACCGCGATGAAGAGGAACGTGTAGCCGAGGATGAGCGGCGCGAGCGCCTCGGGCACGAGCACCGTCGTGATGATGCGCCACGACGACGCGCCCATGGCGCGCGCCGCCTCGATCACGCCCGGGTCGATGCCCACGAGGTTCTGCTCGACGATGCGGCTCGTGCCGAACGCCGTCATCACCGACAGCGGGAAGATGAACGCTTCCGTGCCGAGCGTCGTCCCGACCACCTGGAGCGTCACCGGCCCGAGCAGCGTGACGAAGATGATGAACGGGATCGGCCGCACGATGTTGACGAGCACGTTGAGCACGCCGAACACCCAGCGGTTGGCGAGCAGGTTGCCGCGCCGCGTCACGTAGAGCGCGATGCCGAGCGCGAGGCCCGCGACGCCGCCCGTGAGCAGGGCGACGGACACCATCTGGAGCGTCTGGCCGAACGACTCGACGAGGATCGGCCACAGCTGGGACCAGTCGCGGTTCATCAGCGGCCTCCGAGGTTGCCGTGGCGGAAGAGGGTGTCGCGGGCGAGACCGTACGGGTCGCCCGGGTCGTCGTCGGGGTCGGGGGCGTCCTCGTCGGCCGGAGCCGCGGCGAGGCGCGCGACGCGCGGGTCGTCGAGCGGGTGCTCCGCCGTCCCGAGGTCGACGACGTCGGCGCGCTCGCCCAGCGCGAGGAGGAACGGTGCGATGCGGTCCTCGGGCGCGTCGAGCTCGACCGTGAGCGACCCGAACGGCCGCTCGCCCACCTCGGAGATGCCGCCGTAGACGACGGACCCGTCGACGTCGTGCTCGCGCAGCAGGCGGAACAGGTCCGTCCCGGTGCTCGCGCCCTCGCGGACGCCGACCGTCACGAGGCGGCCCGGGTGGCGCTCGCGCAGGCGGGCGAGCGTCTCGCGCGACGGCCGGTCGTGCAGGGCGGTGCCGACGAACCGCTGCGCGGCGTCGGCGCGGGGCGCGGAGAAGACGTCGTACACGTCGCCCGTCTCGACGACCCGCCCGTGCTCCATCACGGCGACGCGGTGGCACGTCGAGCGCACGACCTCCATCTCGTGCGTGATGACGACGATGGTGATGCCGAGCTCGGCGTTGACGCGCCGCAGGAGCGCGAGGACCTCGCGCGTCGTCTCGGGGTCGAGCGCGGAGGTCGCCTCGTCGGCGAGGAGGATCGTGGGCTGCGCCGCGAGCGCGCGGGCGATCCCGACGCGCTGCTTCTGCCCGCCCGAGAGCTGGCGCGGGTACGCCTTCGCCTTGTCGGCGAGCCCGACGAACGCGAGGAGCTCGGCGACGCGCGCCGCGCGCTTCTCGCGCGACCAGCCCGCCACCTTGAGCGGGTAGGCCACGTTCCCCGCGACGGTGCGGGACGACAGCAGGTTGAACTGCTGGAACACCATCCCGATGCGCGAGCGCACCTCGCGCACGCGGCGCTCGGACAGGCCCGTGATGACCTGCCCGTCGACGACGACCTCGCCGCTCGTCACCGTCTCCAGCGCGTTGACGAGCCGCACGAGCGTCGACTTCCCGGCGCCGGAGTAGCCGATGACGCCGAAGATCTCGCCGCGGCGGATGGACAGCGAGACGTCGTCGACCGCGTGCACGGCACCGTCGCCCTCGCCGAAGGTCTTGCTCACGTGGCGCAGCTCGATCGCGGGCTGCTCGTCACCACCCGGGTCGCGGGGGACGTCGGTCACGTCGGAATCCTCTCGTCGGAGGCCGGGCCGCAGGGCCGGCCGCCTGGCGCGGTCGGGCGCCCGCCGTCGGGCGAGCCGTCCGCCTGCCATCGTCTCTCCCCGGCACGACGGCGCGCGAGGGCGGGCGCGTCGTGCGCGCCCGCCCTCCCGTCGCCCGGGACGCGCCGGGTCAGCCGCGGATGTCGTCCTCGATGCCCGCGAGGATCTCCTGGAGCTCCGCCGGGGAGTTCTCCTTGATGACGGCCGTGCCGCCCGACGCCTTCTTCTCGGCCTCGACGACCTCCGGCGAGTGCGAGAGCTCGGCGAGCTTGAGCAGCGTCTCGTCGTCCTTGTCCTCGGCGCGCGCGACCCACACGTTGATGTAGGGCTTGGCGGCGTCGGAGTCGGGGTCGTCCTGGAAGAGGGCCTCGTCGGGCGAGAGGCCCGCGTCCTCGACGAAGTCGTTGTTGATGATCGACGCGTCGACCGACTGGAGCTGGATCGGCGTCTGCGCGGCGTCGACGGGCGTGACGGTCACCTTCGAGCTGGGCAGCACGTCGGCCTCGGTGGAGATGGAGCTCCCGCCGTCCTTGAGCTCGACGAGGCCGGCCTCCTGCAGCACGAGGAGCGCGCGGGCGAGGTTCGTCGGGTCGTTGGGCACGGCGACCTGGCCGCCGTCGGGGATCTGCTCGAGCGACGTGTGCTTCGTCGAGTACAGGCCTAGCGGGTAGACGGCGGTCGCGCCGATGGGCTGCAGGTCGTCGTTCGCGTCCACGTTGTAGCCCGCGAGGAACTGCAGGTGCTGGAACTGGTTCACGTCGAGCTCGCCCTGGGACAGCGCGGGGTTCGCCTGCGTGTAGTCCTGGAGGTCGACGAGCTCGACGTCGATGCCCTCGGCCTCGGCCTGCTCCTGGAAGACGGCCCACTTGTCGTCGGACGCGCCGACGACGCCGACGCGGATCGGGCCCTCGTCGCCGCTCTCGCCGGAGGCGCCGCCCGAGGAGTCGCCGCCACCGCACGCGGTGAGGGTCAGGGCGGCCGTCGCGGCGATCGCGGTCCAGGTCAGGCGCTTGCGGGTGGTGGAGAACGACATGGGGGTTCCTTCCGATGACGGCGGCGCGGTCACGGGTGGCGACCGGCACGGCCGGGGGTGCAGGGGGTCCCTGCGAGGCGGTGGGGTTCGGGGTGCTTCCGGCGGGCCATCAGCCACGCGGCGAGCGGGGGCCGGTCGTCGTCGAGGACGACGCGGCGGGTGCGGCGCAGGTCTCCCTGCGGGTCACGACGGCGTCAGCAGCCGCACATTCGCCCGGTGCGCACGCGGCGACAGCACGACGAGCCGGCGCAGGCTGCTGCGCGCGGGGTCGTGGTCACGACGTGCTGACGGGTCATGCCGACATCATGGGCACGACGACGGCCCGCACGCCAATCTCCGACCGCGAAAGTCCACGATGTGGACCGGAAAGTGATCGCATGCCGGGAACGGAAGCGTCTCGACCGGGTTAAAAGGGGCGAATGCCGCAGGGTGGAGGCGACTCGGCCCGACGGCGGAGCGGGCGGTCCGGGGACACAAAGGACCCCTCGCACACCCACCAGAGCTCACCTACCCTTGCTGCCTTCCGGCCCTGGGGGAGTTCGGCGAGATGATGCCGCACGAGGGGTCTGCACCCAGCCTAGCCCAGGTCGGCGCCGCGCTCGAAACCCGCTCCACCGCGCGCCCCGCCGCGCGCCTGATCGCAGGCTCCCCCGAGGCGATTCGGTCGGGGCGCCGCCGTCCGGTATCCTCGTTGCGCTGCTGTCGGTGCACATCTGTGCGTCGCTGACCGTCGCCAGGAGGATTCGCCTAGTGGCCTATGGCGCACGCTTGGAAAGCGTGTTGGGTTAACAGCCCTCGGGGGTTCGAATCCCCCATCCTCCGCAGACCGAAGGGCCCGCCGCACTCGCGGCGGGCCCTTCGTCGTCGTCGTACGAGCGCACACCGAAAAGGCCCGTCGCACAGGTGCGACGGGCCTCTCGACGTCCCGACGGTCCGACGCGCCGGGACGTGGCGCCGGCGGTGCCGCCGACGGCTCCCCCCAGCCTACGGGTGTCCGGCCCGGAACGGCAGGGGTGGAGAGCCCCGGAGTCCCGGATCTTCGCCACATCCACCCACCCTGGGAGCACCCTGGACCCCTGGACAGGCGTTGAACGCGTGTTTAGTCTATTGAACATGCGTTCAGAGCAGCCTCCGAGGACCGGTCGGGCCACGCCCGCGCCGTCGGGCACCGACGACCTCACGACCCGTGCCCGCATCCGGGACGCCGCGATCTCGCGGTTCGCGCGCGACGGGTTCGGCGCGCCGCTGCGCACCGTCGCGGCGGACGCGGGCGTGAGCGCGGCGCTCGTCGTGCACCACTTCGGCTCCAAGGACGGGCTGCGCCGGGCCTGCGACGCGTACGTGTTCGACGCCGTCCGCGCCGCGAAGACCGACGCGATCTCGCCGCAGGACCCGGCGGCCGGGCCCATGGCGCTGTTCACGCAGCTCGCCGGGATCGAGGACTACGCGCCCGTGTTCGAGTACACGCTGCGCAGCCTCCAGGCGGGCGGCGACCTCGCACGGTCGTTCGTCGAGCACCTCACGCAGGTCACGCTCGAGTACATGGAGGACGGCGTCGCCGCCGGGGTGATCCGCCCGAGCCGCGACGAGCCCGCCCGCGCGCGGTACCTCGTCTCGCTCTCCCTCGGCTCGCTCCTCGTCGACGGCGCGCTGCGCGAGCGGACCGAGCCGCGCGACCCCGAGACCGACCTCCGCGAGTACGTCGAGCGCGTGATGCTGCCCGCGCTCGAGGTCTTCACCGAGGGGCTCTTCGTCGAGCCGACGCTGCTCGACGCGTACGTCCGGCACACCACCCACCAGGAGGAGACGCGATGACGAGCACGACCCCCGCCGTCGAGGTGCACGACCTGCGCAAGGCGTTCGGCCACGTGCAGGCGCTCGACGGCCTCGACCTGACCGTCCGCACGGGCGAGGTCGCCGGGTTCCTCGGGCCCAACGGCGCCGGCAAGTCGACCACGATCCGGGTGCTGCTCGGGCTGCTGCGCGCCGACTCGGGGACCACCCGGCTGCTCGGCGGGGACCCGTGGCGCGACGCCGTCGACCTGCACCGCCGCCTCGCGTACGTGCCGGGCGACGTGAGCCTGTGGCCGAACCTCACCGGCGGCGAGGCGATCGACCTGCTCACCCGGCTGCGCGGGCGCGTCGACCCGCGCCGCAAGGCGCTCCTGCTCGAACGGTTCGAGCTCGACCCGTCGAAGAAGGCGCGCACCTACTCCAAGGGGAACCGGCAGAAGGTCGCGCTCGTCGCGGCGTTCGCGTCCGACGTCGAGCTGCTCGTGCTCGACGAGCCGACGTCGGGCCTCGACCCCCTCATGGAGTCGGTGTTCACGCAGTGCGTGCGCGAGGTCACGGCGGAGGGCCGGTCGGTGCTGCTCTCGAGCCACATCCTCGCGGAGGTCGAGAAGCTGTGCGACACCGTGACGATCATCCGGGCCGGCCGCACCGTCCAGTCCG
>NZ_JBMVFX010000020.1:0-80768 GCF_049538415.1 Cellulosimicrobium sp. AB352
GACGAGTCGCGAGACGGGCCCCGCCGCGGGGTGCGCGAGGGCCACTTCTCCCGTCTCGGCGAGGCACCGTCCGCGACACCGCGCCGGCGCGGGCCGACGGCGGTCGGTCAGGACGCGTCGGGGACGGCGACGTGGACGCGCAGGGTGCCCGGGTCGAGCGGGGCGAGGTCGGCCGGGTCGGGGGTCGTCCACGTCGCGCCGTCGCGCGACCAGCGGCGGTCGCCGACCTCGACGGCGACGACGTTCGTGGCGTCCGCCGTCGCCACGGCCCACTGGGCGACGGCCCACGCCGACCGCTCGACGCCGCCGTCCTCCGCGGCGCCGGGGAGCGCGGACGCGTCGACCACGACCAGGCCCCCGTCCCCGCCGTCCGACGGGGCGAGGCGGACGGCGTCCCCGAGGTCGCGCGCGACGCGCTCCCGGAACGGCTCGGCCGGGTCGCCGTCGGCCGGGACCTCCTCCGCCGGGACCGCCGCGAGGTCGCACGTGAGCGACGCGGGCGACCAGCCGGTCAGCGCGGAGGCCCACGCGCGCGAGCGGGGCTCGTGCTGCGCGTACGCGTCGGGGAACGCGGACCGCTGGACGGTCTGCGCGGCGACGGTGACCTCCATGCCCTCGTACCCCTCGACGGTCTCCAGCGCGTCGTAGAACGTGTTGGTCGAGTAGACCGGGTCCATGATCTCCGCGACGGTGCCCCACCCCTGCGAGGGGCGCTGCTGGAACAGGCCGACGGAGTCGCGGTCGCCGTAGTCGATGTTGACGAGCCGCGACTCCTGCAGCGCGGTCGCGAGCCCGATCGTCGCGGCGCGGGCGGGCAGCCCGCGCCGCACGGTGGCCCCGGTGATCAGCGCCGCGTTGTCGGCCTGCGTCACGGAGAGGTACCACGTGCGGCCGTCGGCGGTCGCGGCGCAGCGCTCCGCGACGGGCGTCGCGTCGTCGAGCCGGTTGAGCGCGACCACGACCGCGCCGACCCCCACCGCGGCCACCGTGACGAGGGTGACCGCGGTGCGCAGGGGGCGTCGGCGCGAGCGGACGCGCCCCGGCGCCGGGGCGTTCGGGGAGCGCGGGGGCTGCGTCGTCGTCATCGTCGAGGCGGGGCGTGCTCGGCAGGGGCCGGTCAGTTCGCGTGCAGCGCGGCGTTGAGCTCGACGCCCGCGCCGGTCCGCGAGACCGCCTCGACCCCGCCGGTCAGCGAGTTGCGCCGGAAGAGGATGCCGGACCGGCCGGCGAGGTCGCGCGCCTTGACGACGAGCGGCTCGCCCGAGGCGTCCTTCTGCCCGACGACCGTCACCTTGGTCCCGGCGGTGACGTACAGGCCGGACTCCACGACGCAGTCGTCGCCGAGCGGGATGCCGAGGCCCGCGTTGGCGCCGAGCAGGGAACGCTGCCCGACCGAGATGACCTCGCGGCCGCCGCCGGACAGCGTGCCCATGATCGACGCGCCGCCGCCCACGTCGGAGCCGTCGCCCACGACGACGCCCGCCGAGATGCGACCCTCGACCATCGACGTGCCGAGCGTGCCCGCGTTGAAGTTCACGAAGCCCTCGTGCATCACGGTCGTGCCGGCCGCGAGGTGGGCCCCGAGGCGCACGCGGTCCGCGTCGGCGATGCGGACGCCCGACGGGACGACGTAGTCCACCATGCGGGGGAACTTGTCGACGCCGAGCACGGTCACGGGCTGGCCGGTCGCGCGCAGGCGCAGGCGCGTCTCCTCGAAGCCGTCGACGGCGCACGGGCCGTGGTTCGTCCACACGACGTTCGTCAGCACGCCGAAGAGGCCGTCGAGGTTCAGGCCGTGCGGCACGACGAGACGGTGGGAGAGCAGGTGCAGGCGCAGGTAGGCGTCGGCGGTGTCGGCGGGGGCGGCGTCGAGGTCGATCTCGGTCCGCACCACGACGACGTCCACGCCGCGCAGCTCGTCGCGCTCGGCGAGCGCGTCGAGGGACGCGGGGACGGCGGCGTCCGCCGGGGCGGCGCCGAGCTCCGGCGCGGGGTACCAGACGTCGAGGGTCGTGCCGTCGTCGGTGACGGTCGCCAGGCCGTAGCCCCACGCCGTACGCGGCTCGGACGCGCCCGCCGAGGGGGCGGGCGCGGGGGTCGCAGAAGTCATGCGCCCACCCTATCCGGCACCGGTAGGGTGCTGGCGTGACGTCTCCCACCCCTGGTACCGGACCCGTGCTCGACCTCCGCGGCGACCTCGTCGCCCTGTTCCGCGCGGTGTGCGACGTGCCGTCCGTGAGCGGGGACGAGCGCGCGCTCGCGGACGCGGTCGAGGCCGCGCTGAGCACGGTCGCGCACCTGGAGGTCGTCCGCGACGGCGACACGGTCGTCGCGCGCACGGCGCTCGGCCGGGAGCGGCGCGTCGTCGTCGCGGGCCACCTCGACACGGTGCCGCTCACGGTCCCGCCGAACCTGCCGACGCGCGTCGTCGGCGAGGGCGCGCACGCCGAGGTCTGGGGCCGCGGCACGGTCGACATGAAGGGCGGCGTCGCCGTCGCGCTCGCGCTCGCCGCGGAGCTCGACGCCCCGGCGCAGGACGTCACGTGGGTCTTCTACGACAACGAGGAGGTCGCGGCGGACCTCAACGGGCTCGGGCGCCTCGCGCGCAACCGCCCGGACCTGCTGGAGGCGGACTTCGCGGTGCTCGGGGAGCCCACGTCCGCCGGCCTCGAGGGCGGGTGCAACGGGACGCTGCGCGCCGAGGTGCGCGTGCCGGGCGTCGCGGCCCACTCCGCGCGCTCCTGGACGGGGACGAACGCGATCCACGCCGCGCACGAGGTGCTGGACCGCCTGGCCGCGTACGTCCCCCAGGAGATCGAGGTCGACGGCCTCGTGTACCGGGAGGGCATGAACGCCGTCGGCATCACGGGGGGCATCGCGGGCAACGTCGTGCCCGACGAGTGCGTCGTCACGGTGAACTTCCGGTTCGCCCCCTCCCGCAGCGTGGCCGAGGCCGAGCAGCACGTCCGCGACCTCTTCACCGGGTTCGCGGTCACGCTCACCGACGCGGCGCCGGGCGCGCGGCCCGGCCTCGACGACCCGCTCGCGGCGGACTTCGCGGCGGCCGTCCTCGGCGTGACCGGCGGGGCGCCGGCCCCGAAGTACGGCTGGACCGACGTCGCGCGCTTCGCCGAGCTCGGCGTCCCGGCGGTGAACTTCGGCCCCGGGGACCCGCTGCTCGCGCACAAGGACGACGAGCGGTGCCCCGTCGGGCAGCTCGCGCTGTGCCGCGACGCGCTCCGTGCGTGGCTGACGGCCGCCCCTGCGGCATAGGCTCGTGACCATGAGCGACACGGTGCGTGACCAGCCAGGTTCCGACGACGGCGTGCCCCAGACGGGCAGCGGGTACCGCAAGGGTCCGGTGCTGCTGCGCGGGGACCAGATCCCGGGCCAGACGACGGACCAGCGCCTCCTCGACTCGCGGGGGAGCGCGGACTGGGTGCACTCCGACCCGTGGCGCGTGATGCGGATCCAGAGCGAGTTCGTCGAGGGTTTCGGCGCGCTCGCGGAGGTCGGCCCGGCCGTCTCCGTGTTCGGCTCGGCGCGGACCAAGCCGGACCACCCGGACTACGCGCTCGCCGAGGACGTCGGTCGCCTCCTGGTCGACGAGGGCTTCGCGGTCATCACGGGCGGCGGCCCCGGCATCATGGAAGCAGCCAACAAGGGGGCGTCGGAGGCGGGCGGCCTGTCGATCGGGCTCGGGATCGAGCTGCCGTTCGAGCAGGGCATGAACCGCTACGTCAACCTCGGCGTGAACTTCCGCTACTTCTTCGCCCGCAAGACGATGTTCGTCAAGTACGCGCAGGGCTTCGTGGTGCTGCCGGGCGGGTTCGGCACGTTCGACGAGCTGTTCGAGGCGCTCACGCTCGTCCAGACGCACAAGATCACCGAGTTCCCCGTCGCGCTCGTCGGGACGGACTACTGGACCGGCCTGCTCGACTGGGCGCGGACCGCCGTCGTGGGGCGCGGCATGATCAGCGAGCACGACCTCGACCTCATCCACCTGTGCGACGACCCGGCCGAGGCCGTCGAGTACGTGTGCGACCGCGGCGCCGAGCTGCGCGCGGAAGAGCGCGAGGCGACCGAGGAGCTCGCCCGGGCGCAGGCCGGCGACGCGAGCTGACGGGCGCGGCACGATGACCGCAGGTCCCGGCGCGCCCGGCTCCGGCGGGGGCGAGCCGGGGGCGCGCCCGTCCGAGGGCGCGCCCGTCCCGCTGCCGCCGCTCGGGGTGCCGCCGCGCGGCACGTCGCTCGTGCTGCGCGGGCGCGAGCTCGACCGGCCCGCCGTGATGGCCATCGTCAACCGCACCGACGACTCGTTCTACGCCGGCGCGCGCCAGCTCGACGACCGCCAGGCGCTCGCCGCCGTCGAGCGCGCGGTCCGCGAGGGCGCCGAGATCCTCGACGTGGGCGGCGTGCGCGCCGGGGTCGGCCCGGAGGTCACCCCGGCGGAGGAGATCCGCCGCGTCGTCCCGTTCGTCGCCCGCGTGCGGTCGGAGTTCCCGGAGCTCCTCGTCAGCGTGGACACGTGGCGGGCCGACGTCGCGCACGAGGCGGCGCTCGCGGGCGCGGACCTCGTCAACGACACGTGGGCCGGGCACGACCCGCGGCTCGTCGAGGTGGCCGGGCAGCACGGGATCGGGGTGGTGTGCTCGCACACCGGGGGAGCGCGGCCGCGCACGGACCCCGTCCGCGTCGACTACCCGGCCCGCCCCGGAGCGGCCGACCCGCGCGACGGCGTCGTGCAGGACGTCGTGACGACGCTGCGGGCCGCGGCCGAGCGGGCGGTGTCGTGCGGCGTCCCGCGCGCGTCGGTGCTCGTCGACCCGACCCACGACTTCGGCAAGAACACGTGGCACTCCCTGCACCTGCTCCGCCGCACCGAGGTGCTCGCGGGGCTCGGCTTCCCGCTCCTCATGGCCCTGTCGCGCAAGGACTTCGTGGGGGAGACGCTCGACCTCCCGGCCGACGAGCGCCTCGAGGGCACGCTCGCGGCGACGGCCGTCGCCGCGTGGCTCGGCGCGCGCGTCTTCCGCGCGCACGACGTCGCGGCGACGCGCCGCGTCCTCGACCTGGTCTCCGCCGCCCGCGACGAGACGGCCCCGGCAGCGGCCCTGCGGGGCCTGGCGTGACGACGCCGCGCACGGCCGCCCTCCCCGCGGCGCGGGCGCGGCTGCTGCGGCCCGCCACCTGGCGGTGGTGGGTGCAGGTGCTCGTGGTCTACGCCCTGGCCCGGGCGGTGAGCGCCGGCGTCCTGCTCGTCGCCGCGCGGTCCCAGGAGCAGAACCTGTGGACCGACGCCGCGCCCTCGTACCTCGCCTACGTCGGCCGGATGTGGGACGCGAGCTGGTACGAGCAGATCTACGTCTCCGGCTACCCGGACACGCTCCCCGTGGGCCCCGACGGCGCCGTGCAGCAGAACGTGTGGGCCTTCTTCCCGCTCTTCCCCGCGCTCGTCCGCGCGCTCGACGCGGTCACCGGGCTCGGCTGGGAGGTGCTCGCACCGACCGTCGCGCTCGCGTGCGGGGCGGGCGCGGCGCTCGTCGTCCATCGGCTCGTCGCGACGGCCGGGGCGGCCGCCGTCGAGCGCCGCCCGGGCCTCCCGCTCGCGACGGTGCTGCTCGTCAGCGTCTTCCCCTCCAGCCCGGTCCTCCAGGTCGCCTACACCGAGTCGCTCGCCCTGCTCCTCGTGGCCGGTGCGCTGCTCCTGCTCGCGCGGCGCCGCTACGCCGGGGCGGCGCTCCTCGTCGTGCTCCTCGGCTTCTGCCGCGCGGTCGCGCTGCCGATGGCGGCGGTCGTGCTGTGGCACGGGTTCGTGCGGTGGCGCCGGGGGGACCTGCGCGGGCCCGACGCCGCCCGGCTGGGCGGGCTGCTGGTCGTCGCCCTCGGGAGCGGGCTCGTGTGGCCCTGGCTGTGCGGCGCGGTGACGGGCGTGCACCAGGGGTACTTCCGCACCCAGGAGGCCTGGCGCGGGGGCGCGGAGGTCGTGCCGTTCGTGCCGTGGGTGGACGTCTCGCGGTGGCTCACGGGCGACGCCGGCCCGTGGCTCCTCGCGCTCGTCCTCGTGGTGGCCGCCGCGCTCGTGCTCAACCCGGTGGCGGCGCGTCTCGGCCCGGAGATGCACGCGTGGTCCGGGGCGTACCTGGCGTACCTCGTGGCGACGGTCCAGCCGGGCACGTCGCTCGTGCGCTTCCTCCTGCTCGCGTTCCCGCTCGGCGCGGTGACGGTCGGGTGGACGCGGTCGCGGGCGTGGCTCGCGGCGGTGACCGTCGCGTGCGTCGTGGGCCAGGTGTGGTGGGTCTGGTCGCTGTGGCGGCTGGTCCCGCCGTCGGGCTGGCCGCCGTGACCGGGACGCCCGGGATGTCGGCACGCGTGAACTAGACTGTCCCCCGGGCGTCGTCCGAGGTCGGACGCCCCTCCTCGCGCGTGCGGGGTGGACTCGGGACAAACGGAAATGGAGTGCCATCGATGGCTGCGATGAAGCCGCGGACGGGTGACGGACCGCTGGAGGTCACCAAGGAAGGGCGAGGCATCGTCATGCGGGTCCCGCTCGAGGGTGGCGGGCGTCTGGTGGTCGAGCTCAACGCGACCGAGGCCAGCGAGCTGGGTGAGGCGCTCCAGGCCGTGGTGGGCTGATTGCCCGCACGTGAGCGCCGGGTCTCCGGAACCTCGGAGATCCCGCGCGCGCTGCCGGAGGTGGTCGGTGCACGGGGCGCGCTGAGCGACGCCCCGCTCGTCGACGAGGCACAGGCCGACGCGGTCGTGGTCGCCGTCGCGCCGCCGCGCGAGGCGGAGGACGGGCTGCAGCCGCGCGCCGGCACGGTCGACGCGACCCTGCGGTACGGGGTCGACCTCGCCGAGCTGGCCGAGCGCGCGGGTGGCCCGGGCTTCCGCGGCGCGGCCGGCGAGGTCGTGCGCGTGGACCTGCCGCGCGCGCACGTCGGGTCCACGACCCGGCTGCCGTGGGCGGGCCTGCCGCCCCGCCTCCTGCTGCTCGGCGTGGGCGCCGGCACCGCGACGGACCTGCGCCGCGCCGGGGCCGCGCTGGCCCGTGCGTCCCGCGGCCTCGAGCGGGTCGTGAGCGCCGTGACCGCGGACGCCGGGGCGGCCGAGGTCCGCGCCTACGTCGAGGGCTACCTGCTCGCCGCGTACGCCCAGCCGCGCCGCGGCGACGCGCCCGCCGGCGCGCAGGACGCCGCCGCGCAGCTCGTGCTGCTCACGCCGCCCGACCGTCCCGACGTGGCGGCACCGATCGAGGCGGCGACCCGCGCGGCCTCCGCGACGTGGCTCGTGCGCGACCTCGCGAACACGCCGTCCGACGTCAAGGACCCGGCCTGGTTCGCCGACCGCGCGCTCGGGCTGGCCGACGCGCTCGGCCTCGACACCACCGTCCGCGGCCCCGCCGAGCTCGCCGAGGAGGGCTTCGGCGCCCTCCTCGCCGTGGGCGCCGGCTCGGCGCGCGGGCCCCGGCTCGTCACCGTCACGTACGACCCCGCGGACCACGGCGTGACCCCGGCGACGGACCGCTCCGCGCCGCGGCACGTGGTCGTCGTCGGCAAGGGCATCACCTACGACACGGGCGGCCTGTCCATCAAGCCGCGCGAGGCGATGGTGCCCATGAAGACCGACATGGCGGGCGCCGCCGTCGCGCTCGCCGTCGTGCTCGGGGCCGTCCGCGCGCGGTCGGACCGGCGCGTCACCGCCGTGCTGCCGCTCGCGGAGAACCACGTCGGCGCGGCGTCGTACCGTCCCGGTGACGTGCTGCGCACGTGGTCGGGGCGCACGGTCGAGGTCGCGAACACGGACGCCGAGGGCCGCCTCGTCCTCGCCGACGCCGTCGGGTACGCCGTGCAGGAGCTCGCCCCGGACGTGCTCGTCGACGTCGCGACGCTCACCGGCGCGGCCAGCGTGGGCCTGGGTCGTGGTCACGGCGCGTTGTTCGCGACCGACGACGCTGTCGCCGACGCGCTCGAGGACGCCGCCCGCACGACGGGCGAGCGGGTGTGGCGCATGCCGCTCGTCGAGGACTACGCGGGTGCCCTGCGCTCCGACGTCGCCGACCTGCGGCACGTCCCGGTCGAGAGCCCCGGCGGCGGGGCCATCACGGCCGCCCTGTTCCTCCGGGAGTTCGTGGGCGACGTGCCCTGGGCCCACCTCGACGTCGCGGGACCGGCGCGCGCGACGGCCGACCGGCACGAGGTCGTGGCCGGGGCGACGGGCTTCGGCGCCCGGCTGCTGCTCGAGGCGCTCGACCGGCTCTGACCTGGCCGGTCAGCGGCGGACGGCGAGCAGAAGGCCGTCGCCGCTGGGCAGCAGTGCCGGCAGCACGCGCTCGTCGGACCGGAGCGACCGGCCGACCTCGCGCACGATCGTCGTCACCTCGTCGCGCCGCGCGGGGTCGGCGACGCGGTCGTGCGACAGCGCGCCGTCGACCGCCAGCACGCCTCCCGGCCGCAGGAGGCGCAGCCCCTGCTCGACGTACTCGGGGTAGCTGTGCTTGTCGGCCCCGACGAGGACGAGGTCGTACGCGCCGTCGGTGAGGCGGGGGAGCACGTCGCTCGCGCGGCCCGGGATCGTGCGCGTGCGGGACGCGGGCACGCCCTCCTCCGCGAACGCCGCCTTCGCCGCGCGCTGGTGCTCGACCTCGACGTCGATCGTCGTCAGCACGCCGTCGGCGGGCATACCGCGCAGGAGCCAGATCGAGGCGACGCCCGTGCCGGTGCCGATCTCGACGACCGCGCGGGCCGCGAGGGACGCGGCCAGGACCTGGAGCACGGCCCCGACGCCCGGGAGGACCGCGGGGCAGCCGAGCTCGGCCGCGCGGTCGCGCGCCCGCAGGAGGACCTCGTCCTCGGAGACGAACTCCTCGCTGTACACCCAGCTCGCCGCCTTGGCGCTGCGGTGGGTGCCGACGTCGCTGGTGATCAGGTCCTCCTGGTGGTCCGTCGTCCGGCCCCGGGGGCCGGGCCGGCACTGTCTCGGATCGTACCCGCCCCCTCCCACGCCGGCCCGTTCCCGCGCCGCGCGCGTGTGCACGGGCCGTGGACGTCGCGCGCACGTCCCGCGTGAGCCGGGGAACACGCGCCGGGGGCGGGACGTTCTTCTGGGACGATGGACCACGTGGACGACGCACGACCGAGGACCAGCACGCACGGCCAGCAGGACGCGGGCACGTGGGTGCCGCCGTCGTGGGACGCGATCGTGCGCGAGCACTCGGCGCGGGTCTACCGGCTCGCCTACCGCCTCACCGGCAACCGCCAGGACGCGGAGGACCTCACGCAGGAGACGTTCGTCCGGGTGTTCCGCTCGCTGTCGAGCTACACCCCGGGCACGTTCGAGGGCTGGCTCCACCGGATCACGACGAACCTCTTCCTCGACCAGGTCCGGCGCAAGCAGCGCATCCGGATGGAGGCCATGGGCGACGACGACGGGCACTACCCGGCGCGCGCCGAGGCCCAGCCGGAGCGCGGGTTCGAGCACGCGAACCTCGACCACGACGTGCAGCGCGCGCTCGACGCGCTCTCGCCGGAGTACCGGGCCGCCGTCGTGCTGTGCGACATCGAGGGCCTCTCCTACGAGGAGATCGCCGTCACGCTCGGCATCAAGCTCGGCACGGTCCGCTCGCGGATCCACCGCGCGCGCTCCCAGCTGCGCGCCGCACTGCCGCACCGCGACCCCGCGGAGCGTCCGGCGTCGGACGACGCACCGACGGCCGTTGGCGCCCGGGGGGCGGCGTGACCCATCTCGGCTCGCGGCTCTCCGCGCTCGTCGACGGGCAGCTGTCGCCCGCGGAGGCGGAGCGCGCCCTGGAGCACGTGGCCTGCTGCCCGCGGTGCGCGGCAGAGCTCTCCGCGGCCCGGGCGGCCCGGCGCGCGCTGAGCACGGCCGGGCCGGTGGAGCCGGCGCCGGACCTCGCCGCACGCCTGCTCGCGCTGTCCGCCCAGATCCCGCCGACGGACGGCGACCCGCTGCGCGCGGCGCCCGCGCCGAGCGACCCCTGGGCAGAGACCGCGACGCTCCCGCGCGGCGCGTGGAGCGGCGAGGTGCGCCGCGTCTCGCTCCGGCGGCGGGTCGTCGGCCTCGTCGTCAGCGGCGTCGGCGTCGCGGCGGTGGGCCTCTTCGCGCTGGGGGAGAGCCCGCTCGTCACGCCGGACCTGCACCGCAGCGACCCGCTCACCGTGCTCGCGCAGGCCGCCCCCCGGGCCACGGGAGCGCTCGTCGTCGGCGGCGCACGGACCGACGGCCTGGACGGCGGGTCGGGCGGGGGGACGGTCGCCGACGGCGGCGCGTCCGCCCTCGCGGCGCTCGCCGCGCAGGGCTGGACCTGCCCGACGCCGCTCCCCGAGGGCTTCCGCGTGGCCGACGTGCGGGACGACGCGCGGCGCGGCGTGCTGGAGATCGACCTCGAGGCGCCGGGCGGGGAGGCGGTCGTGCGCGAGCAGACCGGCCTGCTGGACACGTCGGCGCTCGCGGGCGGCGAGACGTGGGACGTCGACGGTCGCCGCGTGCACGTGCTGTCGCAGGAGCCGTGGCACGTCGTGTGGCAGTCGGGCGACACGGTGATCGACGTCGTCGCCGACACCGAGCAGGAGACGGTCGCCGCCCTCGTGGCGGCGTTCCCGGCCCGTGACTACGATGCCGGGGTCCCGGCGCGCATCTCCCGGGGCTGGACGACCATGACAGGAGCGCTCGGCACCTCATGACCGACCCCCAGACCGGACCGGAGCAGCCCGGTCCGCGCGACGCCGCGCCGAACCCGTTCGCGCCGCCGTCGGCCTACCGCAGCGTGCCCGTCCCGCCGTCCGCCGAGGCGCCACGGCCCACCGAGGGAGCTGCGTCGGGCCACGCCGTGCCCGCGTACGGTCCGGGACCGGTCCCGCCGCCGCCCGCGGTGCCCGCGCCTGCGCAACCCTCGAGCGCGGGGCCCACGGACCCCTGGGAGCGGCTGAGCGCGTTCGGCCAGCCCGAGGCGCCGACGCGCCCGGGCGGGTCCGTCGACCCGACCCTCGTGGGCGTGCCCCGCGGAGCGGTCGGCACCGCCCCGCGACGCGGCCTGCGCCCGGCCGCCGTCGCGGGCGTCGCGGTGCTCGCGCTCGTCGCGGGCGCCGTCGGCGGCGTCGCGGCCGACCGCCTCGCCGACCCGCAGCCCTCCGGCTCGTCCGTCTCGGCGCTGCCGCCCGCGAGCGTCGAGCCCGGCGCGGACCGCCCCGACGGCTCGGTGGCGGACATCGCGGCGACCGTGCTGCCCAGCGTCGTCTCGCTCCAGGTCCGCGGGGCCGACGGCGTCGCGACCGGATCGGGCTTCGTGCTGCGGGAGGACGGCTTCATCCTCACGAACAACCACGTCGTCGCGTCGGCCGCCGACGGCGGCGACATCGTCGTGCTCTTCTCCGACGGGCACGAGAGCCCGGCCGAGCTCGTCGGGCGCACGGTCGACTACGACCTCGCGGTCGTCAAGGTCGAGGACTCGGGCCTCACGCCGCTCGCTCTCGGTGACTCCGACGAGGTGGTCGTCGGGGACCCGGTGGTGGCCATCGGTGCGCCGCTCGGGCTCAACGGGACCGTGACCACGGGGATCATCAGCGCGCTCAACCGCCCGGTCCAGGCGGGTGCCGCGGCGGAGACGGCGTTCATCAACGCGATCCAGACGGACGCCGCGATCAACCCCGGCAACTCCGGCGGCCCGCTCGTCGACGGCCGGGGCCAGGTGGTGGGCATCAACTCGGCCATCGCGCAGCCGCCGGGGAGCGGCGAGGCCACGGGCAGCATCGGGCTCGGGTTCGCCATCCCGTCGAACCAGGCCCGCCGGACCGCCGAGCAGCTCATCGCCGACGGCGTCGCGACGTACCCCGTGATCGGCGTGCTCCTCGACCAGCGCTACCAGGGCGAGGGCGTGCAGGTCTCGACCGACGCGCAGTCCGGGACGCCCGCCGTGACGCCCGACGGCCCGGCGGACGCCGCCGGGATCCGGCCGGGAGACGTGATCCTGTCCATCGACGGCCGGCCCGTCACCGAGTCGGACGAGCTCATCGTCGCGATCCGGGCGAAGGCGCCGGGGGACGCGGTGACCCTGCGCGTGCGGACCGGCGACCAGGAGCGCGACGTGCGCGTCGTCCTCGACGAGGCCACGAGCGAGTAGTCTGTCGGCGTGTTCGGGATCAACGGAGCCGAGTTCGTCGTGCTCCTCATCGTGGCGGTCGTCGTCATCGGTCCCGAGCGCCTGCCGCGCTACGCGGAGCAGCTCGGGGCGTTCGTGCGGTCGGCGCGGGGCTACCTGCGCGACGCGAAGTCGCGCGTGGACGCGGAGCTCGGCGAGGAGCTGTCGGACGTCGACTGGGCCAAGCTCGACCCGCGCCAGTACGACCCGCGCCGGATCGTCCGCGAGGCACTCCTGGACGACGACCCCCTGCCCGAGCGCGTCTCCCCGCCCCGCCCGGCCGCTCCCGTCGCGCCGACGGGGCCCGCCCCGTTCGACGACGAGGCCACCTGACCCCGTCGTCCGACCGCGGTACGACGGCGATTCGTTCCGGCGCCCGAGCACCTGTCAGAATGGGGCAATGTCCATCGAGGCGACGCACATCGGTCCGGCACCGGTCCCGGAGACCACGCAGGAGCCCGGGAGCCCGACGGGCACCCGGCCACGGATCCTCTCGGGCATGCAGCCCACCGAGGACTCGCTGCAGCTCGGGAACTACATCGGTGCGCTGCGCCAGTGGGTCTCCCTCCAGGACGCGTACGACGCCCTGTACTGCGTCGTCGACCTCCACGCGCTGACGGTCAACCCGGACCCGGAGCGGCTCCGCGAGCGCACCCGCCGCACGGCCGCCCAGTACCTCGCCGGCGGCGTGGACCCGGACCGCTCGGCGCTGTTCGTCCAGTCGCACGTGCCGCAGCACGCCGAGCTGTCGTGGGTGCTGTCGTGCCAGACGGGCTTCGGCGAGGCGGGCCGCATGACCCAGTTCAAGGACAAGTCCGCGAAGCAGGGCGCCGACGGAACGACCGTCGGGCTGTTCACGTACCCCGTGCTCATGGCGGCCGACATCCTGCTCTACGACGCGGCGCTCGTGCCGGTCGGCGAGGACCAGCGCCAGCACCTCGAGCTCACCCGTGACCTCGCGGAGCGGCTCAACGCCCGCTTCGGCGACGGGACCGCCGTCGTGCCGGAGGCCCACATCGTCCGGTCGGTCGCGAAGATCTACGACCTCCAGGAGCCGACGGCGAAGATGAGCAAGTCCTCGTCGAACGGCAAGGGCGTCATCTGGCTGCTCGACGACCCGAAGGTCGCCGCCAAGCGGATCCGGTCGGCTGCGACCGACTCCGGCACGGAGATCCGCTACGACCCGGTCGCCAAGCCCGGCGTGTCGAACCTGCTGACCATCTACTCGGCGCTCACGGGGCGGGACGTCGAGGCGATCGCCGCCGAGTACGACGGCCAGGGCTACGGGCGCCTCAAGGTGGACCTGGCGGACGTCGTCGTCGACTTCCTCGTGCCGTTCCAGGAGCGCGCGAACACCTACCTGGCGGACCCGGCCGAGCTCGACGCGGTGCTCGCGCGCGGCGCGCAGAAGGCCCGCGAGATCGCGGCCGGCACGCTCGCCCGCATCTACGACCGCGTCGGCCTGCTGCCCGTGGGCGGGACGACCGCGTGAACCTCCCGGAGCGCGAGCCCCACCAGGTGCGGATCGGCATCGCGATCGAGGTGCCCGAGCCGTTCGCGACGCAGCTCCAGGACGCGCGCGCACGGTTCGGCGACCCGCTCGCGCGGTCGATCCCGCCGCACGTGACGCTCCTCGGCCCGACGGTCCTGGACCGCACCGCGCTCGACACGGCGCGCGCGCACCTGACCGAGGTCGCGTCGACGGCGGCGCCGTTCCGCCTCCACCTGCGGGGGAGCGCGACGTTCCGTCCCGTCTCGCCCGTGGTGTTCGTCCAGGTGGTCGAGGGCATCGCGGAGTGCGAGCACCTCGAGAGCGCGATCCGCACCGGCCCGCTCGCCCAGGACCTGCGGTTCAACTACCACCCGCACGTGACCGTCGCGCACGAGGTGCCCGAGGCCGCGCTCGACGCGGCGTTCGACCAGATGGCGACCTACGACGCGCAGTTCGACGTCGCCGGCTTCTCGCTCTACGAGCACGGGGACGACGGCGTCTGGCGCCCGGAGCAGGTGTTCCCCCTCGGCGCGGATGCCGCGGGAGCGACCGCCTCGTAGGGTTCGGGGCGTGACGTCGCCCCGCCCTGCCGCCCCGCGCGTCGTCACGCGCACGCGCGCGCGGGTGGACGCGCTCGTCGAGCGCTGGAAGGACAGCCGGCCCGGCCGCGCGACCTACCGCTACCTGTACGCGCGCGGCGCGCTCCTGTGCGGCGGCATCGCGTACTCCGCGCTGTTCTCGCTGTTCGCCGCGCTGACGATCGGCTACACCGTCTTCATGCGGGTCCTGGGCGGCCGCGAGGAGCTCATGGACGTCGTCTTCGGCGAGATCAACGAGCTCGTCCCCGGGCTCATCGCCCTCGACGGCGAGCCCGGCGAGATCCGGCCTGACCAGCTCCTGCTCGACTCCGGGCTCAGCGTCACGAGCGTCGTCGCGGGCGTGGTGCTGCTCTTCTCCGTCGTGTCGTTCATGTACCACCTGCGTGGCGCCGTGCGGACCATGTTCGGCGTGAGCGACGTCGGCCAGAGCCCCGTGCTCGCCCGGGCGCGCGCCCTCCTCGGGTTCTTCCTGCTCGCGCTGTTCCTCCTCGTCTCCGCCGTCGCCGGCATCGCCGTCACGTCCCTCGGCAACCAGATCCTCGAGGCGATCGGGCTCTCCGGCGGGCCCGCCGTCCTCGTCACCGGTGCGGGCCTCGTCGTGAGCGTCCTGCTCGACGCGCTCGTCGTGGTCGTCGTCGTGCGGCTCCTCGCCGGGGTGCGGGTCCGACGCCGCGACCTCCTCGTCGGATCGCTCACCGCCGCCGTCGGGTTCGGCGTGCTCCGCTACCTCGGGTCGTCGTTCGTCGAGAGCAGCGCCACGCGGAACGCCCTCCTGGCGTCGTTCGCCGTCCTCGTGACGCTGCTGCTCCTCGTCAACTTCACCGCGCGCATCCTCCTGGCCGTGTGCGCGTGGATGGCGAACCCGCCGCGCCCGCCCGACCCGGTGCCCGACGGCGCCCGGCACGCGCGCGACGGCCGTCCCGAGCTGCCCGTGCTCGACGGCGACAACCCGGCCGACGGCCGCCACCTCCGGGCGCCCCGCCACGCCGTCGAGAACAGGCGCGACGATGTCGAGGACAGGCGCGACGCCGTCGAGGGCACGCGCGACGCCGTCGTCCCGTCGACCGAGGAGCACCTCCGCGCCGGTCACGGGTCGCACCGCCCGTGGAGCCCCCTGGTCCGCGGAATCCGCCGGGGCCGCCTGCCGCGCGGGACGTGACCGCCGCGCTCGGGCGGCGGGTCGAGATCGGCACGCGCTGCCGAGATCGGCATGTGCGGCTGCCGATCTCCGCCGCAGATGCCGATCTCGGTCGAGACTGCCGATCACGGTCGTGCCGGTCGGTCACGGAGGCGCTCGTCGAGGAGGCCGCGACGTCACCCGGGGACGACGAAGGGCGCCGACCGTCCGGTCGGCGCCCTTCGTGGCGGTGCGGGGGTGTCAGAACGCGCGGGTGATCATCGCGCGCTTGACCTCCTGGATCGCCTTCGTGACCTCGATGCCGCGCGGGCAGGCCTCGGTGCAGTTGAAGGTCGTGCGGCAGCGCCACACGCCCTCCTTGTCGTTGAGGATCTCCAGGCGCTGCGTGGCGCCCTCGTCGCGGCTGTCGAAGATGAAGCGGTGCGCGTTGACGATGGCGGCGGGGCCGAAGTACTGGCCGTCGGTCCAGAACACCGGGCAGGACGACGTGCACGCGGCGCACAGGATGCACTTGGTCGTGTCGTCGAAGCGCTCGCGCTGCGCGGCGGACTGGAGGCGCTCCTTGCTCGGCTCGTTCCCGGACGTGATGAGGAACGGCATGATCTCGCGGTAGGACGCGAAGAACGGCTCCATGTCCACGACGAGGTCCTTGACCACGGGCAGGCCCTTGATGGGCTCGACCGTGATCGGCTTGTCGGGGTTGACGTCCTTGAGGAGCGTCTTGCACGCGAGCCGGTTGCGGCCGTTGATGCGCATCGCGTCCGAGCCGCACACGCCGTGCGCGCACGAGCGGCGGAACGTCAGGGAGCCGTCGTGCTCCCACTTGATCTTGTGCAGGGCGTCGAGCACGCGGTCGGTGCCGTGCGCCTGGACGGTGAACTCGTCCCAGTACGCCTCCTCGCCGTGCTCCGACTCGGGGGAGTAGCGGCGGACGCGGAGCGTGACCTCGAACGAGGGGATCTCCCCGGCCTTGGGCTCGGCGGCCGGGCTCTCGAGTGTGGCAGTCATCAGTACTTCCGCTCCATGGGCTCGTACCGGGTCTGGGTGACGGGCTTGGAGCCCAGGGCGACCTTGTAGCCGTCGAACTGCTCGACGTGGTCGAAGTAGCCCGCGACGTGCCCGTCGGCGACGTCGCTGGCGGACGTCGGACGGCGGTAGGCCATCGTGTGCAGCATGTAGTTGGCGTCGTCGCGGTCCGGGAAGTCCTCGCGGTAGTGGCCGCCGCGGGACTCCTTGCGGTTGATCGCCGCGACCACGGTGACCTCGGCGATGTCGAGGAGGAACCCGAGCTCGATCGCCTCGAGGAGGTCGGTGTTGAAGAGGCGGCCCTTGTCCTGCACGGACACGTTCTTGTAGCGCTTCTGCAGGTCGCGGATGTCCGCGAGGGCCTGGTTGAGCGACTCGCCCGTGCGGAACACCTGGGCGTTGGCGTCCATCGTCTCCTGGAGCGCCTTGCGGACGTCGGCGACGCGCTCGCCGTCGGGACGGTTGCGCATCTCCTCGAGCTGCGCGACGACGGCCGCGGCGGGGTTCTCCGGGAGCTCGCTGTACGACGCGGTCGCGGCGTAGGCGGCGGCCGTGCGGCCGGCGCGCTTGCCGAAGACGTTGATGTCGAGCAGCGAGTTGGTGCCGAGACGGTTGGAGCCGTGCACGCTGACGCACGCGACCTCACCGGCGGCGTAGAGGCCCTTGACGACGTTGTGGCTGTCGCGCAGCACCTCGGCGTCGACGTTCGTCGGGATGCCGCCCATCGCGTAGTGCGCCGTGGGGTACACGGGCACGGGCTCGGTGTACGGCTCGATCCCGAGGTAGGTCCGGGCGAACTCGGTGATGTCGGGGAGCTTGGCGTCGATGTGCGCCGGCTCGAGGTGCGTGAGGTCGAGCAGGACGTAGTCCTTGTTCGGCCCGGCGCCGCGGCCCTCGCGGACCTCGTTCGCCATGGACCGGGCGACGATGTCGCGCGGCGCGAGGTCCTTGATGGTGGGGGCGTAGCGCTCCATGAAGCGCTCGCCGTCCGCGTTGCGCAGGATGCCGCCCTCGCCGCGGGCGGCCTCCGACAGGAGGATGCCGAGGCCCGCGAGGCCGGTCGGGTGGAACTGGAAGAACTCCATGTCCTCGAGCGGCAGGCCGCGGCGGTAGGCCAGGGCCATGCCGTCGCCCGTGAGCGTGTGCGCGTTGGACGTCGTCTTGAAGATCTTGCCCGCGCCACCGGTGGCGAAGATGATCGCCTTCGCCTGGAAGACGTGGATCTCGCCGGACGCGAGGTCGTAGGCGACGACGCCGGTCGCGGTGACCGTCTCGTCGTCGGGGATCTCGCCCGCGGAGAGGTCGTGGTCGGTGATGAGGTCGAGGACGTAGAACTCGTTGAAGAACTCGACGTCCTGCTTGACGCACTGCTGGTAGAGCGTCTGGAGGATCATGTGACCGGTGCGGTCCGCGGCGTAGCACGAGCGGCGCACCGCGGCCTCGCCGTGGTTGCGGGTGTGCCCACCGAACCGGCGCTGGTCGATGCGGCCCTCGGGCGTGCGGTTGAACGGCAGGCCCATGCGCTCGAGGTCGAGGACGGCGTCGATGGCCTCCTTGGCCATGATCTCCGCGGCGTCCTGGTCGACGAGGTAGTCGCCGCCCTTGACCGTGTCGAACGTGTGCCACTCCCAGTTGTCCTCCTCCACGTTCGCGAGCGCGGCGCACATGCCGCCCTGCGCGGCGCCCGTGTGCGAGCGCGTGGGGTAGAGCTTGGAGATGACGGCCGTCCGGACCTTGCCGGACGACTCCAGCGCCGCGCGCATCCCGGCGCCGCCTGCGCCGACGATGACGACGTCGTACTGATGGGTTTGCATCGGGGTCGATGCCTCCTGGGAGAGAGCCGGGTGGAGCGAGAGGAAGACGGGGGCGTGCGGTGGTGCGGTGCTCAGGCCGTGCAGAACGACGCGAGCAGCTCGGCCGGGGCGTTCGCGGGGCAGGGCTCGAACGTGAAGATCACGAGCGTGCCGAGGACCGTGACGATCGTGAAGGCGAGGTACAGCGCGAGCTTGAGGACGAGGCGAGTGCCGTCACGCTCGGCGTAGTCGTTGATGATCGTGCGGACGCCGTTGGTGCCGTGGAACATGGCGAGCCACAGCATGAGCAGGTCCCAGATCTGCCAGAACGGCGAGGCCCACTTGCCGGCGACGAAGCCGAAGTCGATCGCGTGCACGCCCTCGCCGACCATGAGGTTGACGAACAGGTGCCCGAAGATGAGGACGATCAGCACGACGCCGGAGGCGCGCATGAAGATCCAGCTGTACAGCTCGTAGTTGCTGCGCGTGGCCTTGCGGCGCTTGTACGGGTCGCGCGGGCTCGCGACCTCGACCGTGGGTGCGGCGGCCATCAGTGCCCCCCTCCGAAGACGTTCATCAGGTGGCGCGGCAGGAACCCGGCCATCGTCACGACGAACAGGCCGACGACGACCCAGAGCATCGTGCGCTGGTACCGCGGGCCCTTGGACCAGAAGTCGACCAGGATGATGCGGATGCCGTTGAAGGCGTGGAAGACGATGGCCGCGACCAGGCCCGCCTCACCGATGCCCATGATCGGCGTCTGGTACGTCCCGATGACGGCGTTGTACGCCTCGGGCGAGACCCGCACGAGCGCCGTGTCGAGCACGTGCACGAGCAGGAAGAAGAAGATGAGCACGCCGGTCACGCGGTGCGCGACCCACGACCACATGCCTTCGCGGCCGCGGTAGAGCGTGCCGGCTGGTGCACTGGGCACTTTGGGGGCCTCCTGTGGCGAGATCAGGGGGAGATGTCACGTTCCGGCCGTGGTCCGGAACTCCCTCAGTCCGGACCCCGGGACCGTCGTCGGCATCGGTCTCAGGGCTTCCACCATAGTGACATCGACGTCATGATGCGGACCGCCGGGGGCGGCGGATCGGCCCGCTGGCATGGGTTTGTGACTGATCCCACAGCCCGCGGGGGAACTGCGGCCCTCACTATGCTGGCCCTCATGGCCTCTTCGCCGCACGACTCCTCCGGCCCGTCCGGGTCGCCGATCCCCGGCTTCTTCGCCGTCGTCCCCGCGGGAGGCGCCGGCACCCGGCTGTGGCCGCTCTCGCGGGCGGGCTCCCCGAAGTTCCTGCTCGACCTCACCGGCTCGGGGCGCTCCCTGCTCCAGGCGACGGTCGACCGGCTCGTGCCGCTCGCGGGGGAGCAGGGCGTCGTGCTCGTCACGGGCGACCGGCACGTCGCGGCGGCGCGCACGCAGCTCCCGGGCCTGCCGGCCGAGAACGTGCTCGCGGAGCCGTCGCCCCGGGACTCGATGGCGGCCATCGGGCTCGCCGCGGCGGTGCTCGAGGCGCGGCACGGCGACGTCGTCGTCGGGTCGTTCGCCGCGGACCAGGTGATCACGGGTCGTGCCGCCTTCGAGTCCTCGGTGCGCGAGGCGGTGGAGGCGGCGCGCGCCGGGTACGTCGTGACGATCGGCATCGCGGCGTCGCGGCCGTCGACGGCGTTCGGGTACGTGCACAGCGGCGCCCCGCTCGGCGTCGCGGGGGCGCCGACCGCGCAGCACGTGCGCGGCTTCACGGAGAAGCCGGACGCCGCGACCGCGCAGCGCTACCTCGCGTCCGGGGAGTACCGGTGGAACGCCGGCATGTTCATCGTGCGCTCGTCCGTGCTCCTCGGGCACCTCGCGGACCAGCGCCCCGAGCTGCACGACGGCCTGCGCGCGATCGCGGCCGCGTGGGACGGCCCCGACCGCGACCGCGTGCTCGCGGAGCGGTGGCCGGCGCTCGAGCGGATCGCGATCGACCACGCGGTGGCCGAGCCGGTCGCCGCGGTCGGGGGCGTCGCCGTCGTCCCCGGCACGTTCGGTTGGGACGACGTGGGCGACTTCAACTCCCTCGCCGCCCTCCTCCCGTCCGTCGACGGGGCGGGCTCCAAGGTGCTCGGCGACACGGGGCGCGTCGTGCGACGCGAGAGCGCGGGCTCGGTCGTCGTGCCCGCGAGCGACCGCGTCGTGACGGTCCTCGGTCTCGACGACGTCGTCGTGGTCGACACCCCCGACGCACTCCTCGTCACGACGCGGGCGCGCGCGCAGCAGGTGAAGTCGATGGTCGACACGGTGCGCGAGCTCGGGATGGACGAGCTCCTGTGAGCGCCGACGTGACCCTCGCCGCCCGCATCGGGGCCGCCGTCGCGCGCCACGTGGACGAGGTCGTGGCGATCCGCCGCGACATCCACGCCCACCCCGAGGTCTCGCGCGCCGAGACGCGCACCACGGCACTGCTCGCCGACCGCCTGCGCGCCGCGGGCCTCGAGCCGCGGCTCCTGCCGGGCACGGGGCTCGTGTGTGACGTCGGCCCGGAGCCGGGCACGACCGCCGCGGGCGTGCCCGACGGCGCGGCCGCCCCGGAGGGCCGCGTCGCCCTGCGTGCGGACATCGACGCGCTGCCGCTCCAGGACCGCTGCGGCCTCCCGTGGGCGTCGACCGTGCCGGGCGTCGCGCACGCGTGCGGCCACGACGTGCACACGGCCGTCGTGCTCGGTGCCGGGCTCGTGCTCGCGGACCTCCACGCGCAGGGCGAGCTGCGCCGCGGCGTGCGGCTCGTGCTCCAGCCCGCCGAGGAGGTCCAGCCGGGCGGGTCGCTCGACGTCCTCGCGGCCGGGGCGATGGACGGCGTCGACGAGATCTACGCCGTGCACTGCGACCCGAAGGTCGACGTGGGTCGCATCGGCACGCGGATCGGCCCGATCACGTCAGCGTCCGACGAGGTCTCCGTGACGATCGCCTCCCCGGGCGGCCACACGTCGCGACCGCACCTGACCGGCGACGTGGTGTACGCGCTGGGCCAGGTCATCACGCAGGTCCCCGCGGTGCTCGGCCGTCGGCTGGACCCGCGCTCGGGCGTCAACCTCACGTGGGGGGCCGTCCACGCGGGCTCCGCGCACAACGCCATCCCGAGCACCGGCACGGTCCGCGGCACCCTGCGCTGCCTCGACGTGCGCGCGTGGGAGTTCGCGGGGCAGGTGCTGCACGACGCGGTGGAGCAGGTCGTCGCGCCGTACGAGGTCGAGGTGACCGTGCACCACACGCGGGGCGTCCCGCCCGTCGAGAACGACGAGCGCTGCACCGGCCTGCTCGAGGCCGCCGCGCGCGACGTCCTGGGCCCGGACAGCGTGGTGCTCACCGAGCAGTCGCTCGGCGGCGAGGACTTCGCCTGGTACCTGACGAAGGTGCCCGGGGCGATGGCCCGCCTCGGCACGCGGACGCCGGGCGGGCGCAGCTACGACATCCACCAGGGCGACCTCCAGGTGGACGAGCGCGCGATCGGCCTGGGCATGCGGCTCCTCGCGCGCGTCGCCGCGGGCCAGGACGGGTGAACCGGTCCCGACCCGTGGACAGGGGTGTGTCACGCCTCAGACGCAAAGTGACGCTTGCATAACGAAGCGCCCGCGTTACCGGCAAGTAACGTGCTGGACCCCTCGGGCTGATTAGTCTTCGGTCCTATAGAGGCCGACGGACCGGTCCTCCCGTGCAACGGTGCTCGGGAGGGCCCAGGGGTCCTTCCCTGCGCGGCACTGCTACGAGAACGACAGGAGCTATCAGGTGAAGAGAGCGACTCAGGTCACCGCCCTCGCGGCGGTCGCCGCGCTCGCGCTGGCCGCGTGCGGCGCCGCGCCCGAGGACGACGAGACGAGCGGCGGCGGCGACAGCACCGCGGGCGGCAACTCCGACTTCTCCGCGTGCATGGTCTCCGACGCCGGCGGGTTCGACGACCAGTCCTTCAACCAGTCGGGCTACGAGGGCCTCGAGAAGGCCAAGACGGAGCTCGGCATCACGACGCACGAGGTCGAGTCCCAGGCGGACACCGACTACGGCCCCAACATCGACAGCCTCGTCCAGCAGGGCTGCAACCTCATCATCGGCGTCGGCTTCCTCCTCGAGGACCCGATCCAGTCGGCTGCCGAGGCGAACACGGACGTGCACTTCGCCCTCATCGACTCGGCGTTCAGCAACCCGGGCGCCACGGCGGACGACCCGCCGGAGTCGGTCGAGATCGACAACGCGAAGCCGATCCTGTTCAACACCGCGGAGGCGGCGTTCCTCGCCGGGTACCTCGCGGCGGGCATGACCGAGACGGGCACGGTCGCCACGTTCGGCGGCATCCAGATCCCGTCGGTCGCCATCTTCATGGACGGCTACGCCGACGGCGTCGCGAAGTACAACGAGGACAACGGCACCGACGTCAAGGTCCTCGGCTGGGACAAGGAAGCGCAGACCGGCACGTTCACCGGCGACTTCGACAACCAGGCGAACGGCCAGAACGTCACGCAGGGCTTCATCGACCAGGGCGCGGACATCATCATGCCCGTGGCCGGCCCGGTGGGCCTCGGTGCCGCCGCGGCGGCCGAGAGCGGTGGCGCGAAGATCATCTGGGTCGACTCGGACGGCTTCCTCACGACGGACTACGGGAGCATCATCCTCACGTCCGTGATGAAGCAGATCGGCCCGGCGGTCTTCGACACCGTGAGCGAGTCGGCGGACGGCAACTTCACGAGCGAGCCGTACGTCGGCACGCTCGAGAACGAGGGCGTCGGCCTGGCGCCGTTCCACGACTTCGAGGACGCGGTCCCGGCCGAGCTGCAGGACCAGATCGCCCAGTACCAGGAGCAGATCATCGCGGGCGACCTCGTCGTCGAGTCGCCGAACGCGCCGTGACGCGACGCTGAACCCGCCGGCCGCCCACGGGCGACCGGCACCGGTGGCCCGGGCCCAGCGCCCGGGCCACCGTCATGACGACGACGGTGTCGTCGGGGCCGCGACGACGCGCCGCGCTCCCGCGGGTGCGGTTCGATGGAGTACCTCGACGGGATCGAGGTCGACACCGCGGTACGACTGCGAAGCACGAGGAGAGGCAGACCGGTGAAGCTGGAGCTGCGAGGGATCACGAAGGTCTTCGGGTCCCTGGTCGCCAACGACCACATCGACCTGGTCATCGAGCCCGGCGAGATCCATGCCCTGCTCGGGGAGAACGGGGCGGGCAAGAGCACGCTCATGAACGTGCTGTACGGGCTGTACGACCCGGACGACGGGCAGATCCTCGTCGACGACGTGCCCGTGCAGTTCGCGGGCCCGGGCGACGCGATGGCCGCCGGCATCGGCATGGTGCACCAGCACTTCATGCTGGTCCCGGTGTTCACGGTCGCCGAGAACGTCGCGCTGGGGCACGAGCCCGTGAAGGGCGCGGGTCTCATCGACGCGCGGCGCGCGCGCCGCCTCGTCCAGGAGATCTCGGACCGGTTCGGGTTCGAGGTGAACCCGGACGCGATGGTCGAGGACATCCCCGTCGGCGTGCAGCAGCGCGTCGAGATCATCAAGGCCCTGTCGCGCGACGCGCGCGTGCTCATCCTCGACGAGCCGACCGCCGTCCTCACGCCGCAGGAGACGGACGAGCTCATCGCGATCATGCGCGAGCTCAAGGCGGCGGGGACGTCGATCGTCTTCATCACGCACAAGCTGCGCGAGGTGCGCGCCGTCGCCGACCGCATCACGGTCATCCGCCGCGGCAAGGTCGTCGGCACCGCCGACCCGAGCGCGAGCGAGACCGAGCTCGCGTCCCTCATGGTCGGGCGCTCCGTCTCCCTCGGGGTCGACAAGGCGCCTGCGGAGAACGGGGACACCACGTTCCACGTCGACGAGCTGACGGTCATGGACGACGCCGGCACGGCCGTCGTCGACCGCGTGAGCCTGGAGGTCGCGCGCGGCGAGATCCTCGTCGTCGCCGGGGTCCAGGGCAACGGCCAGACCGAGCTCACGGAGACGATCGTCGGGCTGCGCAAGCCGGTCGCGGGCTCGATCCTGCTCGACGGCAAGGAGCTCGTGGGGCGCAGCGTGTCCCAGGTGCTCGAGGCGGGCGTGGGCTACGTGCCCGAGGACCGCAGCACCGACGGGATCATTGGGACGTTCTCCGTCGAGGAGAACCTCGTGCTCGACCTCGTGACGTCCGCGCCCTACTCGCGCGGCGGCGCGCTCGCGCGCGGCACGATCCGCGCGAACGCGGAGCAGCGCATCGGCGAGTTCGACGTGCGCACCCAGTCGGTCGAGACCCCGGCGGGCACGCTCTCCGGCGGCAACCAGCAGAAGGTCGTCCTCGCGCGCGAGATGTCGCGCCCGCTGCGCCTGTTCATCGCGTCGCAGCCGACGCGCGGCCTCGACGTCGGCTCGATCGAGTTCGTGCACCGGCGCATCGTGCAGGAGCGCGACAACGGCACGCCCGTGATCATCGTCTCGACCGAGCTCGACGAGGTGCTCGCGCTGGCCGACCGGATCGCCGTGATGTACCGCGGCCGCGTCGTCGGGGTCGTGCCCGGCGACACCGACCGCGACGTCCTCGGCCTCATGATGGCCGGGGTCCCGCTCGAGGAGGCCGTCGTGCAGGCCGCCGAGCACCACACGACCCTCGGCGAGGCGGACGCCGTCGCCGAGGACGCGCCGTCGGGCGCCGCGCAGGACGCGGCCGCCGCCCGCGAGGAGGAGATCCAGTGACCCAGCAGGCCACGCCCGACGACGCGTCGGCGCTCCCGCCGACGGCCGCACCGCCGAGCGACCCCCAGAAGCCGGAGGCGCCGGCCGGGCAGGGCGTCCTGCGCGAGATGCTCGAGAGCAGCTGGCTCGTCTCGCTCCTCGCGATCGTCGCCGCGCTGGTCCTGGGCGGCGTCCTCATCGCGGCCGCCGACCCCGCGGTCCAGGAGGCGGCGTCCTACTTCTTCGCGCGCCCGTCGGACTTCTTCCAGGCCGTCTGGGACGCGGTGTTCGGCGCGTACGCCGCGCTCTTCCAGGGCGCGGTCCTTAACGTCGACGCGCCCGACGTCTCGCGGGCGCTGCGCCCCCTCACCGAGACGATGACGGTCGCGACGCCGCTCATCCTCGCGGGCCTCGGGCTCGGCATCGGCTTCCGCGCGGGCCTGTTCAACATCGGTGCGCAGGGCCAGATCATCGTCGGCGGCATCTTCGCCGGGTTCGTCGGCTGGACGTTCGCGCTCCCGCCGGGGCTGCACCTCCTGCTCGCCGTGCTGGGCGCCGCGCTCGGCGGGGCGCTGTGGGCGAGCATCGCGGGCGTGCTCAAGGCCCGCACGGGCGCCCACGAGGTGATCGTCACGATCATGCTCAACAACATCGCGATCTACCTCGTCGCGTACCTGCTCACGACGAAGCCGTTCCAGGCGCCGGGCAGCTCCAACCCGATCAGCCCGCGCATCCCGGGGAACGCGCAGTTCCCGCTGCTGCTGGGCGAGGGCTTCCGCCTCCACGCGGGGTTCGTCCTCGCGCTGCTCGTCGCGGTCGGCGTGTGGTGGCTCATGGAGCGCTCGACGCTCGGCTTCCGCTTCCGCGCCGTCGGCGAGAACCCGCACGCGGCCCGGACCGCGGGCATGTCGGTCCCGTGGACGACGGTGTGGGTCATGGCCATCGCGGGCGCGCTCGCGGGTCTCGCGGGCAGCGCGCAGGTGCTCGGCACGGAGCACGTGCTCACCGCGGGCGTCGCGGCGAGCTTCGGGTTCGACGCGATCACGGTGGCGCTGCTCGGGCGGTCCCGTCCGCTCGGGACGGTGCTCGCCGGCCTGCTGTTCGGCGCGCTGCGCGCGGGCGGGTTCGTCATGCAGGCCCGCACGGGCACGCCGATCGACATCGTCCTCGTCGTGCAGTCGCTGATCGTGCTCTTCATCGCCGCGCCGCCGCTCGTGCGGGCGATCTTCCGCCTCCCGACCCCGGGCGGCCCGACGCGCGCCGAACGGCAGGCAGCCCGCCGCCGCGCGAAGGCCGTCCCGACCACGACGACCACCCAGGAGGCCGGAGCATGAGCACCGCGACCACCACCCCGGCACCGGCCGCCGCGCCGGAGCGCGCGGCCAAGCCGCTGCCGCCCATCAGCTGGAAGGCCCCGGTCGCGTACGGGGTCATCGGGCTGCTGGCCCTCGTCTTCTTCGCGCTGCTCCCCGCGGGCGGCCAGCAGACGACGTTCCGCCTCTCGACGGCGAAGGACTTCTTCCAGATCGAGCCGATCACGGTGAGCTCCACCGGGGCGGCGCTGTTCCTGTCGATCCTCGCGCTGCTGCTCGCGGGCCTGTCGTTCTGGGCCGCGCGCGACCGGCGCAAGGTCGGCGTGTGGCTGCCGATCGTGTACGGCGTCGCGGTCGTCTTCGCGTTCCTCTCCTGGGCCGGGGCCGGGAAGTCGGCGATCCCGCTGACGGGCCTGCTCCAGGGCTCGCTCTTCCTCGCGGTCCCGCTCGTGTTCGGCGCGCTCTCCGGCGTGCTGTGCGAGCGCGTCGGCATCATCAACATCGCGATCGAGGGCCAGCTCCTCGCGGGGGCCTTCCTCGCCGCGGTCGTCGCCTCGCTCACGTCGTCGGCGTACGCCGGCCTCATCGCCGCGCCGATCGCGGGCGCGCTCGTGGGCGTGCTGCTCGTGATCTTCTCCGTGAAGTACTGGGTGAACCAGATCATCGTCGGCGTCGTGCTCAACGTGCTGGTCGTCGGCGTGACGAGCTACCTCTACTCGACGGTCCTCAGCGCGGACCCGGCGACGTGGAACTCGCGCAACCCGCTGCCCGTCATCGAGATCCCGGTGCTGTCGCAGATCCCGGTCGTCGGGCCGGTGCTGTTCCGCCAGACCCTCCTCGTGTACCTCATGTACGTGGTCGTGATCCTGCTGCAGGTCTTCCTGTTCCGCAGCCGCTGGGGCCTGCGCCTGCGCGCGGTCGGCGAGCACCCGAAGGCCGCCGACACCGTCGGCATCAAGGTCAACGCGACGCGCGTGCGCAACACGATCCTCGGCGGCGCGGTCGCCGGCCTCGGCGGCGCGTTCTTCACCGTCGCCGCGGGGCTCGCCTTCGGCAAGGAGATGACGGGCGGCAAGGGCTTCATCGCGCTCGCCGCGATGATCCTCGGGCGCTGGAACCCGGTCGGCGCGCTCGTCGCGGCGCTCCTGTTCGGGTTCTCGGACAACCTCCAGACGGTGCTCGGCATCGTCGGGACGCCGATCCCGAGCCAGATCATGCTCATGACGCCGTACGTCGTGACGATCTTCGCCGTCGCCGGCCTCGTCGGGCGCGTGCGCCCGCCGGCCGCCGAGGGCATCCCCTACGTCAAGTGAGGACGGCATGACGGACGTGCACGACGGCGGTACCCGGCCGGGCGGGGGGACGGACCCGGACGGGTCCGCCGCCGGGCCGGCCGTCGACTGGGACGCGCTGCGCACCGCGGCGCGCGACATCATGACCCGCGCCTACGCGCCGTACTCGGGCTTCCCCGTGGGTGCGGCCGCGCTCGTGGACGACGGCCGCGTCGTCGTCGGCTGCAACGTGGAGAACGCCGCCTACGGCGTGACGCTGTGCGCGGAGTGCTCGCTCGTGAGCTCGCTCGTCGGCTCGGGCGGCGGCCGCCTCGTGGCGTTCGCGTGCGTCGACCGCCACGGCGCGCCGCTCATGCCGTGCGGCCGGTGCCGCCAGCTCCTGTGGGAGCACGGAGGGCCCGACCTGCTGGTCGAGACGGTGCGTGGTATCAAGACGATGAGGGACGTGCTGCCCGACGCCTTCGGGCCCGAGGATCTGGAGGAGCGCTCGTGACCAGCGACGACGTGGCCACGCAGGACGGCATCGAGGACGACGGCGAGGACCGCGCCACCGAGGGGCCGGCCCCGGAGGCGTTCGACGCGGTCGACGTCATCCGGACCAAGCGCGACGGGGCGCGGCTCGCGCCCGAGCAGATCGACTGGGTGATCGACGCGTACACGCGCGGCGTCGTGGCCGAGGAGCAGATGGCCGCCCTCGCGATGGCGATCTACCTCAACGGCATGGACCGCGCCGAGATCGGCCGCTGGACGCAGGCGATGATCGCGTCGGGCGAGCGCATGGACTTCTCGGGGCTCTCGCGCCCGACGGCGGACAAGCACTCGACCGGGGGAGTCGGCGACAAGATCACGCTGCCCCTCGCGCCGCTCGTCGCGGTGTACGGCGTCGCGGTGCCGCAGCTCTCCGGCCGCGGCCTGGGCCACACGGGCGGCACGCTCGACAAGCTCGAGGCGATCCCGGGGTGGCGCGCGGCGCTGACCAACGCGCAGATGATGAACGCGCTCGAGCACGTCGGCGCCGTGATCTGCCAGGCGGGCTCGGGCCTCGCGCCCGCCGACCGCCTCCTGTACGCGCTGCGCGACGTCACGGGGACGGTCGAGTCGATCCCGCTCATCGCGAGCTCGATCATGAGCAAGAAGATCGCGGAGGGCACGGGCGCGCTCGTGCTCGACGTCAAGGTCGGCTCGGGCGCGTTCATGAAGGAGCTCGGCTCGGCGCGCGAGCTCGCGCGCACGATGGTCGACCTCGGGACCGACGCCGGCGTGCGCACGGTCGCGCTGCTCACCGACATGTCGACCCCGCTCGGCCTCACCGCGGGCAACGCGCTCGAGGTGCGCGAGTCCGTCGAGGTGATGAAGGGCGAGGGGCCGCAGGACGTCGTCGACCTCACGGTCGCGCTCGCGCTCGAGATGCTCGCCGGGGCGGGCCGCCCGCAGGACGAGGACGACGTGCGCCACGCGCTCCTGGGCGGGCGCGCGCTCGACAAGTGGCGCGAGATGATCGCGGAGCAGGGCGGCGACTCGCGCGCCCCGCTGCCCGTCGCGCGCGAGCGCGAGCACGTCGTGGCCGACCGCGACGGGGTGCTCGAACGGCTCGACGCGTACGCCGTCGGGGTCGCCGCGTGGCGCCTCGGGGCGGGCCGGGCCCGCAAGGAGGACCCGGTGCAGGCGGGCGCGGGCGTCGAGCTCTTCGCCAAGCCCGGCGACACCGTCCGCAAGGGCCAGCACCTCATGACCCTGCACACCGACACCCCGGAGCGCTTCGAGCGCGCGGTGCAGGCCCTCGACGGCGCGTGGTCCGTCGCGGAGCCCGGCACCGTGGTCGAGCGCGGCTCGGTCGTCCTGGACCGCGTCGACTGAGCGTGACGGGCGACGAGCAGGCCCCGCCCGAGCCGGCCGACACGCGTCGGCCGCGGTCGGTCTACGGCGTGGGGACCGAGCCCGACGCGCGGTTCAGCCTCGCCAACGAGCGCACGGCCCTCGCGTGGGTGCGCACCGGGCTGGGCCTGGTCGCGGGCGGCGTCGCGCTGACGTCGTTCGCGACGTTCGCGGGCATGGCGGGCCTGCTCGACGTCGTCGCGGGCGTCGCGTGCCTCGCCGGCGCCGGGTTCGCGGGCTACGCGCTCGTGTCGTGGCGCCGTAACGAGCGGGCCCTGCGGCTGCGGTGGCGCCTCCCGGCGCCGAGCGGCCTGCCGGTGCTCGTCGTCGGCGTCGTCGTGCTGGCACTGCTGCTCGCGGGCTACGCCGTCGGGGCGGCGACCGGAGGGTGAGCGTGCCGTCGGGGGAGCCCGGCGCCGTGCCGCCGCAGGACGAGGGGCTGCAGCCCGAGCGCACGGCGCTCGCGTGGCAGCGCACGGTGCTCGGGGTCGTGGTCGGTGCGCTCGTGCTCGCCGCCGCCGGGCTGCGCTCCGGCTCCGTGGTCACGGTGTGCGCGGCGGTCGCGGTGGCCGTGCTCGCGCTCGTCCCCGCGGTGCTGCGCCCGCCGACCGGCGGGCTCCCGCGTGACGGGCGGCTCCACTCGTGGTCGTTCCTCGTGCGCGTCGGCGGCCTCGTCGTCGTGCTCGCCCTCGTGGGCGCGGCCTGGGCGTTCGGCCGGGTCCTCGGCGGTGCCGCGTGAGGCGCGGGCCGGGGGCGCTGCGGGCGACCGACCTCGCGCGCCTCCTCCCGGCGCGCACCCTGCCGCCGTCCCCGCCGTCCGGCGCCTACGCGCCCGACGCCGCGACCTCCCACGTGCTCGACCTCGCGCGCCGCGCGGGGCACCCCGAGCACCGCGTGCGCGCGCTCGCGACGACCCTCGACGGGCTGCGGCCCGCGGACCGGCGTGCCGTCGTCGACCCGCTGCGCCGGCTCGACGGACCTGGCGAGGGACCCGCTGTCAGGCCGCTCGAGATCGCGGGCGCGCCCGCGCGCCAGACGGACGGGACGACGTGCGGCTCGGCCGTGCTGGGCCTCCTCGCCGCGGCGGGCGACCCGGTGCTCGCCCTGTGGCTCGCCACCGGGCTGCGCCCGGGGGAGGCCGCGCGGCACGACCCGGTGGACGTCCGTGCCCGGGGTGGCGCCGCGCGGTTCCGGGCGCTCCAGCACGCGCTCAAGCGCCGCACGAACCGGCGCGCGCTCGGGCCGCTGCCGTGGCCCACGGCGCTCGGGACGCCGCCCTGGGGCGCCGCCCGGACCGCACGTCACGCGGACGTGCGGTTCGTGGACCGGGTCGTCGCGGGCCCGGGCGCGGAGCGCGTCGTGGGCGCCGCGCTCGCGGCGGCGGCGCGCGGCGTGCCGGTGCCGCTCTTCACCGGGGGAGACCTCGCGCTCGGGCTCGCGACCGCCGTCCCGCGCCACGTCGTGCTCCTCACCGACGCCGACGCCGTGGCGGGACGGTGCCGGGTCTACGAGCCGTCGTCGGGCACGCTCCGCACCGTCGCGGCGGGCGCGCTCCTCGACGGTGCCCGGGTGCCCGCCGTGCGCCGCGCGCTCGGGGGCTGGCCGCACGTGTGCTGGGCGCTCCTGCCCGACGGCCGCGCTGGCGAGGCCGTGCGCCCGGCGGCAGGATGGGCGCAGCCGCCACGACCGTGGTGAGCACGCCGATCGTCGAGGAGGAGTCGCGATGAGCACCGTGCCCGGGAACGACGCATGGCGGGACGCCGGTCTGGACGAGCACGGCGAGGACGCCGTCAGCCTGGTGGAAGAGGTCGAGGACGACGACCCCGGGGTCGAGGACCCCGTGCACGAGGTCGACGAGTACCAGCCGCGCACCCCGCGCCCCGACCTGGAGGGCGAGGCCGCCGAGGCCGACGTCGTCGAGCAGGCGTCCGCCGTGCCCGGCAGCGACGACGACTACGCCTGACCGTCCGCACCCGGCCGGTGCGCTCGGCGCGAGGCGGGGCGTACCGGCCGGTACCGTGAGCGCATGACCACCGAGAACGCCCCGCTGACGGTCGACGTCATCCGCGCGCTGCCCAAGGTCGTGCTGCACGACCATCTTGACGGCGGGCTCCGCCCCGCCACGATCCTCGAGCTCGCCGCCGACGTGGGGCACCAGCTCCCCGCGGACGACGCCGAGGCGCTCGGCGCCTGGTTCGCGGAGTCCGCGGACTCCGGGTCGCTCGCGCGCTACCTCGAGACGTTCGACCACACGATCGCCGTCATGCAGACGCGCGACGCCCTCGCCCGCGTGGCGCGCGAGGCCGTGCTCGACCTCGCGCGCGACGGCGTCGTGTACGCCGAGCAGCGCTGGGCGCCCGAGCAGCACCTCCAGCGCGGCCTCACCCTCCAGGAGACGGTCGACGCCGTGCAGTCCGGCATCGAGCAGGGCGTCGCCGAGGCGGCCGCGGAGGGGCGGACCATCCGCGTCGGGCAGCTCGTCACCGCGATGCGGCACGCCGACCGCTGGTCCGAGATCGCGGAGCTCGCGGTCGCGAACCGCGGGAACGGCGTCGTCGGGTTCGACATCGCGGGCGCGGAGGACGGCTTCCCGCCCTCGCGCCACGTCGAGATCTGGCGCTACCTGGCCGAGCAGAACTTCCCCGTGACGATCCACGCGGGCGAGGCGGCGGGCCCGCAGTCGATCGCCGAGGCCGTGCACCTCGGCCAGGCGAGCCGCATCGGCCACGGCGTGCGCATCGTCGAGGACATCGCGTTCGACCCGGAGTTCCCGCACAGCGCCGAGGGCGAGCCCGGGACGGCCGCGCTCGGCCTCCTCGCGCACTGGGTGCGCGACCACCAGATCCCGCTCGAGCTGTGCCCGTCGTCGAACGTGCAGACCGGGGCGGCGACGTCGATCGCCGACCACCCGATCACGCGCCTCAAGGAGCTCGACTTCGCGGTCACGCTCAACACCGACAACCGGCTCATGTCGCGCACGACGATGACCCAGGAGATGGCGCTCCTCGTCGAGCACGCGGGCTGGACCATCGACGACCTCGCGGACGTCACGATGACCGCCGCGTGGAGCGCGTTCGTGCACCACGACGAGCGTCGTGCGCTCGTCGACGACGTGATCCTCCCCGGCTACCAGCAGATCGAAGGAGCGCAGCTGTGAGCGACACGACCGGCACGCAGCCCCTGGACGCGGCGGGCCTGGCCCGCTTCGTCGACCACACGCTGCTCAAGCCCGAGGCCACCCCCGCGGACGTCGCGGCGCTCGTCGAGGAGGGCGTCCGCCTGGGCGTCTACTCCGTGTGCGTCTCCCCGTCGATGCTGCCCCTGGACCCGGCGACCACGCGCGAGCGCGGGCTGCTCGTCGCGACGGTGTGCGGCTTCCCGTCGGGCAAGCACCACAGCGACGTCAAGGCGTTCGAGGCCGCCCGGTCCGTCCGCGACGGCGCCGACGAGGTCGACATGGTCATCGACGTCGGCGCGGCCAAGGCCGGCGCGTGGGACGCGGTACGCGACGACGTCGCGGCCGTCCGCGCCGCCGTCCCTGTGGACAGGGTCCTCAAGGTCATCATCGAGTCCGCCGCGCTCACGGACCACGAGATCGTCGAGGCGTGCCGCGCGTCCGAGGCGGCGGGCGCGGACTTCGTCAAGACCTCGACCGGGTTCCACCCGGCCGGAGGCGCGTCGACGCACGCCGTCTCGATCATGGCCGAGACCGTCGGCGGTCGCCTGGGCGTCAAGGCGTCCGGCGGCGTCCGCACGCTCGCCGACGCGCTCGCGATGATCGAGCACGGCGCCACGCGCCTCGGGCTGTCCGGTACCGCCGCCGTCCTCGCGGGGTTCGGCGGCGCGGACGCCCCCTCTGCCGGGGACGCGGCCTACTGAGCGTCGTGACGGCGGCGGTGACCGTCGTCGCGCAGGTGTGACGAGCCGGGGTCCCCGGTCACCGGAACGTTCCGGCGACCGGGGACCCCGGCTCGTGGTGGCTCAGAGGCCGAGCGCGCGCGTCATGTCGGCCTTGACGCGGTCGATGCGGTCGCGGGCGAAGGCGCGGGCCGCGGTGAGGTCGTCGTGCGAGGCGTCCGGGGCGACCGGGACCACGACCTCCAGGTAGCACTTGACCTTCGGCTCGGTGCCGCTCGGGCGCACGATGACGCGCGTGCCGTCCGCGGTGAGGATCCGCACGCCGTCCGTCGGCGGGAGCCCGTCCAGGCCCGCGGAGAGGTCGGTGACGTCGGAGACGCCGGCCCCCGCGAGGGTGCGCGGGGGAGCGGCCCGCAGGTGGGCCATCGTCTCGCCGATGCGGTCGAGGTCCTCGAACCGGGCGGAGAGCTGGTCGCTCACGTGCAGGCCGTGGGCGCGCGCCAGGTCGTCGAGCGCGTCGACGATCGAGCGTCCCTCGGCCTTGAGGCGGTTCGCGAGCTGCGCGACGAGCAGCGCCGCGCTGATGCCGTCCTTGTCCCGGACGTGGGCCGGGTCGACGCAGTAGCCGAGCGCCTCCTCGTAGCCGAACACGAGGCCGTCGACGCGCGAGATCCATTTGAACCCGGTGAGCGTCGTCGCGAAGCCGAGCCCGTGCGCGGCCGCGATCTTGCCCAGCAGCCGCGACGACACGATCGAGCAGGCGAGCACGCCCCCCGGGGCGCCCGACGCGGCGACGCGGCGCGCGACGTCGTCGCCCAGGAGCGCGCCGACCTCGTCGCCGTGCAGCATGCGCCAGCCGTTCGACCGGGCCGTCTCCGCGCCCTGGTAGGTCCCGACGCGCGGGTCGAGCACCGCGACGGCGCACCGGTCGGCGTCGGGGTCGTTGGCGAGCACGACGTCGGCCGCCGCGTCCTGCGCGACGGCGAGCGCGAGGTCCATCGCGCCCGGCTCCTCGGGGTTGGGGAAAGCGACGGACGGGAAGTCGGGGTTCGGGTCGAGCTGCTCCTCGACCGGCACGACCGTCGTGAAGCCCGCGTCGCGCAGGACGTGCGCGACCGTCTCGCCGCCCACACCGTGCAGCGCCGTGGTGACGACCTTGAGGTCGCGCCGTGCGCCGTCGGACAGCGCGAGGACCGACCGCTCGTAGGCGACGACGACCTCGCGGTCCAGCACGGTCCAGCCGGACGACGCGCGCGGGACGGACCGCGCCGGCCCGACGGCCGCGATCGCGGCGGCGATGTGCGCGTCGTACGGCGGGACGATCTGGGCGCCCTGGCCGGAGTCGGTGACGACGCGGCCGCCCAGGTAGACCTTGTACCCGTTGTCGGCGGGCGGGTTGTGGCTCGCGGTCACCATGACGCCCGCGTCGGCGCCGAGGTGGCGCACCGCGAAGGCGAGGACGGGCGTCGGCAGGGCCGACGGCAGGACGAGCACGTCGAGGCCCGCCGCCGTGAGCACGGCCGCGCTGTCCACCGCGAACGTGCGGGAGCGGTGCCGCGCGTCGAACCCGACGACGACGCGCGGTCGCGCCGCGCCGCCCGCGCCCGCCGGGCCCAGGGTGTCGAGCAGGTAGGCGCCCAGGCCCGCGGCCGCGCGGATCACGACCGCGCGGTTCATGCGGTGCGGCCCCGCCTCCATGCGCCCGCGCAGGCCCGCCGTGCCGAACTCGAGCGGGCCGGAGAACCGGTCCTGCAGGTCGGCGAGCGCGCGCACGCGCACGTCGTGCTTGCGCGGGTCGGGGGAGTCGACGAGCTCGAGCAGACGGCGCAGCTCGTCCTGGTCGCCCGCGTCGACGTCGTCGTCGATCCACGCCGTGACGCGCGCGAGGAACGCCGCGTGGTCGGTCCCCGGGTCGAAGGTCGGGTCGTCGGCCGGGTCGGCCCGGTGCCCCGCAGTGCGGTCCGTCATGTCACACCAGCTTCGCGATGTCGGCCAGGAGGGCGCTGATCCGGGGTCCCGCGGCCTGGCCGGCCTCGATGACCTCGGCGTGGGAGAGCGGCGTCGGGCTGATCCCGGCGGCGAGGTTCGTCACGAGCGAGACGCCGAGCACCTCCAGGCCGCAGTGCCGGGCCGCGATGGCCTCGAGCGTCGTGGACATGCCGACGAGGTCGGCGCCGAGGACCCCGGCCATCCGCACCTCGGCGGGCGTCTCGTAGTGCGGCCCGGGGAACTGGGCGTACACGCCCTCGGGCAGCGTCGGGTCGACGCGGTGCGCGAGCTCGCGCAGGCGCGGCGAGTACACGTCGGTCAGGTCGACGAACGTCGGCCCCTCCAGCGGGCTGCGGGCCGTGAGGTTGATGTGGTCGGAGAGGAGGACGGGCGTGCCCGCGCCCCACTCCTGGTTGAGCCCGCCGCAGCCGTTCGTGAGGATGAGCGTCTCCGCGCCCGTCGCGGCGGCCGTGCGCACGCCGTGCACGACGGCGCGCACCCCCTTGCCCTCGTACAGGTGCGTGCGCGAGCCGAGCACGAGGGCGTGCCGCACCGAGCCGTCGGCGCGCTCGACGCGGATGGACCGCGTCACCGAGAGGTGCCCCGCGACCGCGGGTGCGGAGAAGCCGGGGATCTCGTGCGTCGGGACCTCCGCGACGACCTCCCCGAGCAGCTCCGCGGCGCCGCCCCAGCCCGACCCGAGCACGAGGGCCATGTCGTGGCCCTCGACCCCGGTGGCCTGCGCGATGTGGTCGGCCGCGGCCCGGGCCACGAGGAAGGGGTCGGTCGCGGGATCGTCGAGCGGGGGTGTGCTCGGAGGCGTCGTCGTCATGGTCGCAAGGCTAGTCCGTCCCCGGGCCCGCGACCTGACGAGCACCGCCGTCCCGTGCGGCGCGCCGGACCTGCCGCGACGTCTCGCATGCTGACACCGAGGGACGCGACGGCCTGACAGAATGTCCGGCGTGACGCACGTGAGCATGGACTCCTCGACCGCCCCGGACAGCACCCGCATCGTCGTCGTGGGGGGTGGGCCCGGCGGCTACGAGGCCGCCCTCGTCGCCCGTCGCCTCGGCGCCGACGTCACCGTCGTCGAGCGCCACGGGCTCGGCGGCGCGGCCGTCCTGACGGACGTCGTCCCCTCGAAGACGCTCATCGCCACCGCCGACTGGATGACGATCGCCGAGCGCGCCGCCGAGCTCGGCATCCGCCTCCCCGTCGACACGGCCAAGGCGCAGCACCCCGCGATGCGGCGGCACATCGTCGACCTCGAGGCCGTCAACACGCGCGTCATGGCGCTCGCGGCGGCGCAGTCCGCCGACATCCACGCGCGGCTCGAGCGCGAGGGTGTGCGCGTCGTCATCGGCGAGGGCCGGCTCGACGGCCCCGAGCGCGTCGTGGTCGACGCGCCCGACGGCACCGACGGCCCGCTCGTGCTCGACGCGGACGTCATCCTGCTCGCGCTCGGTGCGACGCCGCGCGTGCTCCCGACCGCGCAGCCCGACGGCGAGCGCATCCTCACGTGGACGCAGCTCTACAACCTCTCCGAGCTCCCGGAGCGGCTCGTCGTCGTGGGGTCGGGCGTCACCGGCGCCGAGTTCGCGGGCGCGTACAACGCGCTGGGCTCGGACGTCGTGCTCGTGTCGAGCCGCGACCGCGTGCTCCCCGGCGAGGACGCCGACGCCGCCGAGCTGCTCGAGGGCGTGTTCCGCTCGCGCGGCATGACGGTCATGTCCCGCTCGCGCGCCGAGTCCGCCGAGCGCACCGAGGACGGCGTGCGCGTCACGCTCTCCGACGGCCGCGTCGTCGAGGGCTCGCACGTGCTCATCGCCGTCGGCGCGATCCCCTCGACGAGCGGCATCGGCCTCGAGGAGGCCGGGGTCCGGCTCACGCCCAGCGGGCACGTCGAGGTCGACAAGGTGTCGCGCACGTCGGTGCGGGGGATCTACGCCGCGGGCGACTGCACCGGCGTGCTGCCCCTCGCATCCGTCGCGGCGATGCAGGGCCGCGTCGCCATGTCGCACGCGCTCGGCGACGCCGTCGTGCCGATCAAGCTGCGCACCGTCGCGGCGAACATCTTCACCGCGCCCGAGATCGCGACCGTGGGGTACAGCGAGGAGCAGCTCAAGGCGCAGAGCAGCAAGTACGTCACGACCGTCCTGCCGCTCGCGCGCAACCCGCGCGCCAAGATGCTCGGCATGCGCGACGGCTTCGTCAAGCTGTTCGCCCACCCGGAGGCGGGGGTCGTGCTGGGCGGCGTGGTCGTCGCGCCGCGCGCGAGCGAGCTCGTGTTCCCCATCACGCTCGCGGTCTCGCACCGCCTCACGGTCGACGACGTCGCGTCGGCCTTCACCGTCTACCCGTCGCTCAGCGGCTCGATCGCCGAGGTGGCGCGCATGCTGCACCACCGGGAGGACTGAGCACCCGCAGGCGGTCCCGGCGGGCGCGGCGCCTCAGCCGAGCGCGGCGGCCAGCCGGCGGGCGCTCGCGGCGGGGTCCTCGGTACCCGTGACGAGCGTGCGGTGCGCGAGGCTCCGCGTCCCCGGGTCGTCGAACCACTCGGCGAGGAAGTCGTGCCCCGCGGGTCGCCAGTCGGTGCCCTTGGCGGCGAGGGAACGGGCACGCAGCACGCCGAGCGCGTGCTCGCGGTCGGTGCTCGGCAGCACGAGGACGACGTGCGGGACGGACGCGAGCGCGGCGCGGACGCGGGCGAGCTGCGCGGGGTCGGTGTACGACGCGTGCCCCGCGCCGAGCGCCAGCACCGAGCCCGGGTGCTCCGCGACCGCGCGCTCCGTCGCGTGCGCGCGGGCCGGCTCCCACTCGCGCTCGGCCGCCACGCGGCCCACGACGCCGACGCGCTCGACGAGCCGCTCGACGCTCCAGCCGACCTCCGGGTAGTAGCGGTCGGCCACGGTGTCGAGGTCGACGAACGGCACCCGGAGCCGCTGCGCGACGAGCGCGCCGAGCGTCGACTTGCCGGTCGCCGCGGGACCGAGCAGGACGAGGACGGGCGCCGGGGGACGAGCGTCCGGCACGTCAGAGCCGTCCGTCGAGACGCAGGCTCCCGTCCGACCACGCGAGCTCGGTGAGCTGGAAGCCGGGGAACGTGTGCTCGAGCACGCCGCCCAGGAGCGCCTGCACGTCGACCGCGACGCGCGCCTCGGGCAGCACGCGCACGGCCTCGGGCGGCAGACCGTGCGAGCGCAGCGCGCCCTGCAGCGGCGCCTCGACGAAGCCGAGAAGCTTGTGGGCGGGCAGACCGGCGGCGCTCGCCTCGACCGCGAGCACCGCGGTGCCCGCGACGACGGACTCCACGCGCAGTGTCGCGCGGACGACCGGGACGAGCCGGGCCGCGAGCCGGAGGGCCGACGGCGGGTCGGGCACCTCGCGCAGGTCGACGACGACCCGCACGTCGTCGCCCTCGCTCGCGACCGACCGCACGTACGGCGGCAGGCCGCCCGTCGCGCGGGCGATCTCGACGGCCTCGGTCACGGTCAGCTCGATGCGCACCCGTCGACCCTAACCCGCCGCCCCGCGCCCGGGTCGGGCCGCGGGCGCCGGGATCCCGGGCCGAGGTGGCCGGGACGGGTCTCAGTCCTGCACGCGGAGCTCGGCGAGCAGCGGGCGGTGGTCGGACGTCGTGACGTCGAGGACCTCGACCGACCGGAACGTCACCGCGGGGGAGCCGAGAACCCAGTCGATGCGGTGCGCCGGGGCCACGGCGGGGGACGTGAGCGCCGCGGGGTCGCCCGCGACGTCCTGCCCGCTCTCGAGACCGGCGTCCTCGAGGAGGGCGATCTCGTCCCAGCCGGGCTCCGCGTTGAGGTCGCCCGCCAGGACGTACGCGTCCCCGACCGGCTCCGCGGCGAGGAGCGCGTCGAGCTGGTCGAGCCGGGTCGGGGTGTTCTCCTCGCGGTGCTGCACGTGCACCGACGTGACGCGCACCGGGACGCCTGCGGCGTCGACCGTCGCGGAGACGGCCGAGCGCTCCTGGGGACCGGCGCCGTAGGGGAGGGCGTGGCGCACGACGTCGGTGAGGTCGCCCCGCAGCGGGTCCCAGAGGATCGCGTTGCCGAACTGGCGGTCGGCCGCGGGCGCGAAGACGACCCGCATGCCGGTCGCGCGCGCGAGGTACGTCGCCATGTCGGCACCGCCGCCGAGCACCCAGCCGCGGGACACCTCCTGGAGCGTCACGACGTCGGCCCCTGACTCCGTGATCGTCGCCGCCATCTCGTCGAGCCGGACCGACGGGTCGGCGCTCACGCCGTAGTGCAGGTTCCAGTCCAGCAGCCGGAGGTCGCCCACCGGGTAGTCGGCGACGGCGGACGTCGTCGTCGGCACGTGGACCTGGGTGACGCCGACGAGCGCGAGCAGCGCGACCGCGCCCCCGAGGGCGAGCGCGAACGGCCCGCGCTCCCGACGGGCGGGCCGCTCGTCGTCCCGGGTCGGCGCGGCGCGGTGCGCACGCCCTCCCTCGACCACGGCGGGGACGGCCACCGCGAGCGCGGCCGCGACGGGCAGCAGGGTGTGGGGGAACGGCAGCGGCACGTCGTACTCGAGCTGGTAGCCCAGCAGCGGGACGGCGACGCCGAGACCCGCGGCGCTCGCGGCGCCGGCGAGCCGGAGCCACGTGAGCGGCAGGGCCGGGCGGGTCAGCGCGAGGGCGAGCGAGCGCCCCGCGACCGGGACCAGCAGCACGAGCAGGGCGAGCAGCACCCAGCCCCACGCGCCCGGCCCGTCGAGGCGGGGGACGGCGAGCAGGACGACGGCGACGCCCACCACGAGCACCGCGGGCGGGAGCCACACCGCACCGGGACCGGACCGCGCGGGGCGCGGGACGGCCCAGGCCGTGAGCAGCGCGGCGACGGCGAGCCCGGCGACCGCGAACGGGAGCGCGACCCCCGTCTGCGCCGCCGCGAACGCCGGGTTGACCAGCACCTGCACGGCGAGCGCGACGAACGGGCCGAGCACCCACAGCCCGCGCGACCCCGGCAGGGCGTCGCGCCCGCGCAGCACCCACGCGCAGGCGAGCGCCGCCCCCGTGACGACGACCGTCACGACCCACGCGCCGACGTCGGCCCGCCAGTAGGCGTCCCACGTGCCCAGGACCGCGCTCAGCGCCGCGGCGAGGAGGGCGCCGAGCACGACGCCCAGGGCCACGAGGCGGCCCCGTGCGAGGCCGTCGGCAGCGCCCGCGCGGACGCCGCTCGCGAACCCCGCCACGAGGACGAGCACGCCGATCCCGAGCGCGACGGTCGCCAGGCCCACGCCGTACCGGACGAGCCCGAGGTCCGCGCCCGAGGCGATCGCCGTGCCGAGCCCCTGGAGCACGAGCCGCGCCACGACGAGCGCGGAGACGGCGAGCAGCACGACGCGGCCGGTGAGCTCGAGCCGCGCGGCGATCATCGCGACGAGCAGCCCCGGCGCCGCGTACGTCGCGAGGGCCGTCAGGGCCACGGTGACGACCCCCGCGGAGAACGCGTGGTCGAGCAGCGGGCCGCTCGACCGCACGAGCTCGACCACCGTCGCCGTGACGGTGACGACGAGGAGCAGGAGGGCGAGGTCGGCGCGGTCGCGCGGGACGACGGGGGCCGGCGCGGGGTTCACGAGGTGTGACGCTACCGCCCCGGGCCCGCGCGGCACAGGGCGGCCGGTGTCCGGGCGGGCGGGGTCGGTGCTCGGGACGGCGCCCGGGCCCTCAATCCTCGGGCGGGCCCTCCAGCAGGGCACGCAGCCCCGGCCAGGCGTCCGCGAAGGCCGGGAGGAGGTCGAGGCCCGCGACGTCGTCGACCGGGACCCACCGGACCTCGATGCTCTCGGCGTCGGTCGCACGCGGCTCGACCGGTGTGCCGTCCACGACCTCCGCGAGGACCGTCGTGTACCGCCACGGGCCGTGGTCGAGCACGCGCTCGCCCACGACGCGCACGGCCGCGGGGTCGATCCCCGCCTCCTCCTCCGCCTCGCGCAGGGCTCCCTGCGCGGCGGTCTCGTCCGGCCCGACGGCGCCCCCCGGCACGCCCCACGTCCCGCCCTGGTCGGACCACGGGGCCCGGTGCTGGAGCACGACGTCGGTCGGCCGCCCGGCGCCGTCGCGCCGGGCGAGCAGCAGCCCGGCCGCCCCGAACAGCCCCCAGTGCCGGCGTCCGCACGCGCACTCGACCCAGCCGTCGCCGGGCTGGAGGTGGCGGGGGAGCCGGGTCGGCGGCTCGTCGGGGTCGCGGGGGGCGGTCGGGATCGTCACGAGCCCCATGCTGCCAGCCCGGTGCCGTGCCCCGCCGCGCGCGGCGGTGCGCCGTCGGCGAATTCCGTGGACCGTGTGGGTGGCGCCCGGCACGATGTCCGGGTGAGCCATACGCCGTACGAGAACACCGACGCCGCGCCCGCGGACGCTGTCGACCGTCCCGTCGAGGACGACGCGCTCGCCCGGCCCCGGTGGCGCCGGGACACGGCGGTGTTCCTGTCGGGGCAGACGGTGTCCCTGTTCGGCTCGATGCTCGTCCAGTACGCCGTCATGTGGCACCTGACGATCGAGACCAAGTCCGGCTCGGTGCTCGCGCTGAGCTCGCTGTTCGGGTTCCTGCCGCAGGCCGTCGTCTCGATCTTCGGCGGCGTGTGGGCGGACCGGGTGAACCGCAAGGTGCTCGTCATCGCCGCCGACGCCACGATCGCCGTGACGACGCTGGCGCTCGCGCTCCTCATGCTCGGCGGGGCCGACGACCTCTGGCTCATCTACGCCGCGCTCGCAGTCCGCTCGACGGGCGCCGGCGTCCAGACCCCGGCCGTCGCCGCGCTGCTCCCGCAGATCGTGCCCACGAGCAGGCTCCTGCGGGTCAACGGCATCAACCAGTCGATCCAATCCGCGATGATGCTCCTCGCGCCCGCGGTCGCCGCCGCCCTGTACGCGAGCCTGTCCCTGGTCGCCGTGTTCTTCGTCGACGTCGTCACCGCCGTGGTCGGGATCGGGCTCCTCCTGCTCGTGCCCGTCCCGACCCTCGCGCGCGCCGCCGCGGGCGAGCGTGCGGGGTACTTCGACGACCTCGTCGAAGGGTTCCGCTACCTCGGGTCGCACCCGTTCGTCCGGTGGGTGCTGGGCCTCTACGCCGTCGTGTTCCTGCTCATCGTCGCGCCGTCGTACCTCACGCCGCTCATGGTCGCGCGCACCTTCGGCGAGGAGGTCTGGAAGCTCACCGTCAACGAGGTCGCGTTCTCCGTCGGGATGCTCCTCGGGGGCGTGCTGCTCGCGACGTGGGGCGGCCTCAAGAACCGGATCGCGATGATCGTCGGCTCGACGTTCGTCTTCGGCCTGCTGTCGGTCGCGATGGGCGTCTCGACGAACATGTGGGTGTTCTTCGCCTTCATGTTCCTGCTCGGGCTCTCCGTGCCGCCCTTCTCCACGACGTCGATGACCGTGCTCCAGGAGACCGTCGAGCCGGAGCGCCAGGGCCGGGTGTTCGGGTTCGTCGGCATCGTCATGGCCGTCTCGATGCCGCTCGGCATGGTCGTGTTCGGCCCGCTCGCGGACCGCTTCTCCGTCGAGTCGCTGCTCGTGGTCTCCGGCGTCCTCATGTTCGTCGTCGTGACCGTCGCCGTCGCGCTGCCCTCGGGACGGCGGGCGATGCGCGCCGCCGCCCAGCCCGGCTGACGGCAGGCAGACGGCGAGCTCGGCACCCGCGGTCGGGATCGGCAGTCGGTGCTACCGACCTCGACCTCGGGTGCCGAGCTCGGTCGGAGGTGCCGATCTCGGGACGCTCGTGCCGACCCCGGTCGGTCGCCGGGGGCAGGACGCGCTGGTCAGTCGACGATCTCGCAGATGGCGGTGCCCGAGCTGACGCTCGCGCCCGCGGTCGCCGAGAGCGAACGGACGGTGCCGGCGCGGTGGGCGAGGAGGGGTTGCTCCATCTTCATCGCCTCGAGCACGACGACGAGGTCGCCCTCGGCGACCTGGGTGCCGTCGGCCACGGCGACCTTGACGATGGTGCCCTGCATGGGCGAGGCGAGCGTCGTGCCCGAGCCGCCGCCGTTGGACTTCGCGGCGCTGCGACGCGCGGGGCGGCGGGCGGCGTTCGCGGTGCGGGCACGCCCGGCGGCCATGCCGAGCCCGGCGGGCAGCACGACCTCGAGCCGCTTGCCGCCGACCTCCACCACGACGCGCTCGGTCGCGAGCGGCTCGTCGTCCTCGTCCGCGGGCGCCGCGGGAGCGGGCGCGAGCGTGGCGAGCCGGTCGGCGAACTCGGTCTCGATCCACCGGGTGTGCACGCGGAACGGCTCGTCGTCGGTGGGGACGAACGCCTCGGCGTCGAGCACGGCCCGGTGGAACGGGACGACGGTCGGGATGCCCTCGACCTCGAGCTCGCGCAGGGCGCGGCGGGCGCGCTGGACGGCCTGCTCGCGCGTGGCGCCGGTGACGACGAGCTTGGCGATCATCGAGTCGAACGCGCCGGAGATGGTGTCGCCCTCGACGACGCCGGAGTCGACGCGCACGCCCGGTCCGGACGGGAAGCGCAGGCGCGTGATGCGCCCCGGGGCGGGGAGGAAGTTGGCCGCCGGGTCCTCGCCGTTGATGCGGAACTCGATCGAGTGGCCGCGCACCTGCGTGGAGGTGTACCCGAGCGGCTCCCCGGCGGCGATGCGCAGCTGCTCGCGCACGAGGTCGATGCCGGTGACCTCCTCGGAGACGGGGTGCTCGACCTGCAGGCGGGTGTTGACCTCGAGGAAGGAGATGGTGCCGTCGGCGCCGACGAGGAACTCGCACGTCCCGGCGCCCACGTACCCGGCCTCCCGGAGGATGGCCTCGGACGCCTTGTACAGCTCGGCCTCCTGCGCGGCGCTGAGGAACGGCGCGGGCGCCTCCTCGACGAGCTTCTGGTGGCGACGCTGGAGCGAGCAGTCGCGCGTGGACACGACGACGACCGTGCCGTGCTCGTCGGCCAGGCACTGGGTCTCGACGTGCCGGGGGGTGTCGAGGTACCGCTCGACGAAGCACTCGCCGCGCCCGAACGCCGCGGTCGCCTCGCGGACGGCGGACTCGTAGAGCTCGTCGATCTCGTCGGTGGTGCGTGCGACCTTGAGGCCGCGGCCGCCGCCGCCGAACGCCGCCTTGATCGCGATGGGCAGCCCGTGCTCGGCCGCGAACGCGTGGACCTCGCTCGCGTCGGCGACCGGGTCGGGCGTGCCGGGCACGAGGGGGGCGCCCGCACGGTGCGCGATGTGGCGGGCGCTGACCTTGTCGCCGAGCGCGTCGATCGCGGCGGGCGGCGGGCCGATCCAGACGAGCCCGGCGTCGAGCACGGCCTGCGCGAACTCGGCGTTCTCGGCGAGGAAGCCGTACCCGGGGTGCACGGCGTCGGCGCCGGAGCGGCGGGCGACGTCGAGGAGCTTCGCGATGTCGAGGTAGGTCTCGGCCGCGCGCGTGCCGCCGAGCGCGAACGCCTCGTCGGCGAGGTGCACGTGCAGGGCCTGGCGGTCGGGGTCGGCGTAGACCGCGACGGACGCGATGCCGGCGTCGGCGCACGCGCGGACGATCCGGACGGCGATCTCGCCACGGTTGGCGACGAGGACCTTGCTCAGGGGGCGGGTGGGGTTCGCGGGCACGGCTCACGGTAACGCGTGCGCACGGCGCGGTTCACGCTCCTGCGCGTGGTACCGGACAAGATTGGAGAACAAACCAAGCCGCGCCGAGGGCGGTTGTCGGAAACCTCCATAGCGGCCCGTCCCTGGGCTCCGTGAGGTGCGCGGCGTTGTCCGGCCTCGACAACGGGCGCCGCGCAGCGCGTCAGGCGCGCAGCGCGTGCCAGGCCACGCCGACCTCGCGCAGGAGCGACCGCACGAGCGGCAGGCTGATCCCGACGACGCCGTGGTGGTCGCCCTCGATCCGCTCGACGTACGGGCCGCCGAGGCCGTCGACCGTGAAGGCGCCGGCCACGTGGAGCGGCTCGCCGGTGGCGACGTACGCGTCGATCTCGTCGTCGGCGAGGTCGGCGAAGTGCACGACGGTCGAGCTCGTCGCGCCGACGGCGGCGCCCGTCCCCCCGGCGTCGGCCGGGCGCAGGTCCACGAGCCAGTGCCCGGTGTGCAGGACGCCGGCACGGCCGCGCATGGCGCGCCAGCGGGCACGCGCGTCGTCCGCGTCGGCGGGCTTGCCGAGCACGTCGCCGTCGAGCTCGAGCATCGAGTCGCACCCGACGAGCAGCGCGGCGTCGTCCTCCGGCGTCCCTGCGGCGGCCGGGTCGAGCGTGCGCACGACCTCCTCCGCCTTGGCGCGCGCGAGCACGAGCACGGCGTCGACGGGCGCGAGCCCGCCGCGCTCCGCGGCGGCGTCGCGCAGCACGGCGTCCTCGTCGACCCCGGACACGCGCACGAGCGGGTCGACGCCGGCCGCGCGGAGCGTCGCGAGGCGGGCGGGGGAGCGGGAGGCGAGGAGCAGTCGGAGCACCCGCGCAGACTACCCGGCGCGGCTCGCCGCCCCGGCTACGCGAGGAGCAGCGCGGCGACGAGGAGCACGACGGGCGAGCCGACCGTCGTGACGAGGATCGTGTCGCGCGCGAGGATCTCGCCGCGCCCGAACCGCGCCGCGTAGTTGTAGACGTTCTGCGCGGTGGGCAGCGCGGCGAGCGTCACCGCCGAGGCGACGGCCGCGTCGTCGAGCCCGAGCACGAGCCGGGCGACGACGAACGCGACCACCGGCATGACGACGAGCTTGGCGGCGCTCGCGACGCCCACGGCCGCGCGCGGCTCTCCGCGCCGCAGCGGGCGCGTGCCGTGCAGCGACATGCCGAACGCGAGCAGGATCATGGGGATCGCGGCCCCGCCGAGGATGTCGAGCGGGGCCATGACCGCGACCGGCGGCGTCCAGCCGCTCACGGAGACGACGGCGCCCGCGAGCGACCCGAGGATGATCGGGTTGCGCACGGGCTGGGCGAGGACGAGCCGCCACGACGCCCGTCCGCTCGTCGTCACGTCGAGCACGAGCAGCGTGACGGGCGCGAGCACGAGGAGCTGGAGCAGGATCACCGGCACGACGGCCGTCGCGTCGCCCAGCACGTAGACCGCGACGGGCAGGCCGATGTTGTTCGCGTTCACGTAGCCGGAGCCGACGGCGCCGACCGTCGCCTCGGGGGCGGGCAGCCGCAGCCAGAGCCGGTCGACGACGACGAACACGCCGGCCGTGACGACGGCGGACGTCGCGGCCACCGCGAGGGGCGCCTGGAACAGCGCGCCGACGTCGGCCCGGGCGAGGACGGTGAACAGCAGCGCCGGGCTCGCGACGAAGAACCCGACACGGTTGAGCGCCGTCCGCGCGTCGGGGCCCCCGATGCCCAGGCGCGCGGTGACGTACCCGGCGGCCACGACGACGGCGATGACGGCGAAGCCGGTGAGGACGGCGCCCACGGGTCAGGACGCCCGGACGCCGGCCGGCCCGGGACGGCGCGCCGCCGTCCCGGGCCGGTCGGGCGCGGGGGTCACGACGAGAGCGCGTCGCGCAGCACGTCGAGGCCCACCGAGCCGAGGTTGAGCGCACGCTCGTGGAACGCCTTCGCGTCGAACTGCTCGCCGCGCGACTGCGCCGCGGCGCGCGCGTCGTCGCGCGTGGCCTCCCACAGGCGCTGCCCGACCTTGTACGACGGCGCCTGCCCCGGCCAGCCGAGGTAGCGGTCGAGCTCGAACCGCACGAACGAGTCGGGCATGTTGACGTTGGCGCGCAGGAACGCGAGCGCCTTGTCGGCGTCCCACGTGCCGCCGCCCCACTCCTGCGGCGCGGGGAGCCCGAGGTGCACGCCGATGTCGAGCACGACGCGCGCGGCACGCATGCGCTGCGCGTCGAGCATGCCGAGGCGGTCGCCGTCGTCGTCGAGGAACCCGAGGTCCGCCATGAGGCGCTCCGCGTACAGGGCCCAGCCCTCGCCGTGGCCCGAGACCCAGCACGCGAGGCGGCGCCACGTGTTGAGCGTCGCGCGCGCGTACACGGCCTGGCCGCACTGCAGGTGGTGGCCGGGGACGCCCTCGTGGTAGACGGTCGTCTTCTCGCGCCACGTGTTGAACTCGGTGACGTCCGCGGGGACGGACCACCACATGCGGCCCGGGCGGGAGAAGTCGTCGCTCGGCGGGGTGTAGTAGATCCCGCCGGTCTGCGTCGGCGCGATCATGCACTCGAGGTCGAGCACCGGCGCGGGGATGTCGAAGTGGACGCCGTTCAGCGCGGCGACCGCGGCGTCCGACGTCTCCTGCATCCAGGCCTTGAGGGCGTCCTTGCCGAGCAGCTTGCGGCTCGGGTCGGCGTCCAGCGCCGCGACCGCGTCCTCGACGCTCGCGCCGGGACCGGCGATGCGGCGCGCGATCTCCTCCTGCTCCGCGACGACGCGCGCGAGCTCCTCCAGACCCCACGCGTACGTCTCGTCGAGGTCGACCTCGGCACCGAGGAACGTGCGCGAGAAGAGGGCGTAGCGCTCGCGGCCGACGGCGTCCTCGGCGCGGGCCTGCGGGGCGAGGGTCGTCTCGAGGAAGTCCGCGAGCCGGCCGTACGCCTCGCGCGCGGCGGCGGCGCCGTGCTCGAGCTCCTTGCGCACGAGCGAGCACGCGGCGGAGTCGTCGAGGACGGCGTCGGCCTCGGGGCCCGAGACGAAGGTCGTGAAGAAGGAGCCCTGCGGGTCGGCGAGCTCGCGCGACTGCGCCACGCCGATCCGCACCTGGCGGATCGCGGCGACGTTGCCGCGCGACGCCGCCTCCGCGAGCGACGCCATGTAGCCGTCGATCGCACCGGGAAGGCCGTTGAGGCGGGCCGCGATGTTCTCCCACGCCTCGACGGTGCCCGTCGGCATGATGTCGAAGACGTCGCGCAGCTCCTGCACGGGCGACGCGATGTTGTTGAGGCTCGCGAGCGGCTCGCCGGCCTCGTGCAGCTCGAGCTGCAGGCCGATGCGCTCGCGCATCGCCGCGAGGGTGACGCGGTCGACGTCGTCGACCGGCTCGAGGCCGTCGAGCTCGCGCAGCACCGCGCGGTCGGCCTCGGCGCGCGCCTCGTGCCCGGCGGGGGACAGGTCGGTGACGAGGTGGTCGTAGCCGGACAGGCCCATCGAGGTGGCGGCCAGCGGGTCGAGCTCGGCGACCCGCGTGACGTACGCCTCGGCGACGGCGTCGATCGGCGTGGGGGTGCGGTCGGGGGTCCCGGCGGAGGCGCCGGCGGGGGTGGTGGTGGTGTCGCTCACCCGGACGAGACTACTCGGCGCGGGGCGAGCGCTCCGTGCGAATTTCGGGCTCGTCCGGCCCGTCCACGTCTGCCCCGTCGTCCGCGGCCGGGCCGCCCCCGCGCAGCGCGGCGAGCAGGTCGTCGGCCCAGTCGCGCTGGTAGCGGACGAGCAGCACGCCGGTCGCGTCCTCGTCGTCGGCCGCGTGCCAGACGGCGACCGGGTCGCCCGGGCGCGGGGCCGTCGTGCCCGCGGGCACGACGACGCGCACCGGCCGTGCCGTCGCCACGCCCGATCCCGTCGTGACGACGAGCGTCCCGCGCACGTCGCGCGCACCGGGCTGCGGGTCGTCGGTGGCCGGTGCGGGCACGGTGAGCGTGCCCGTGGCCCGGACGGGGGCGGCGAGCAGCGCGTCGCGACCGCGCGCGAGGCGCGCCGCGGCGCGGTCGTCCTGGTAGCGGACGAGCGCGAGCACGGCCGTCAGGAGCAGGCCGAGGGTCGCGACGACGACGAGCGCCTCCGGCACGGGCCAGCCGCGCGACGCGCCCGCGCGCTGGTAGACGAGGAGCGCGACCGTCGGCACGAAGGCGACCGCCCAGGCCCAGCGTCGCCACGCGGCGACGGGCACGACGGGCGGCAGCGCCGTCGGGTCGGCCTCGACGGCGTCGGCCGTCGGAGCCTGCTCCACGAGCACCGCCCGCTCGGGCAGCCGCCGCACGCGCGGGGAGGGGCCGGCCGTCGTCACGAGCGCAGGCTCCAGCGCCAGGAGTCGGCGTTGTGCCGGCCCGCGCGCCCGCCGAAGCTCTTCGCCGTCGCGCCGTCGCCCGTCCCGCGCAGCACGCGCGCGCGGTTGGTCCACTCGTCCACGGGCGCGACGTCGTCGGGCACGTCGCCGGCCGCGGCCGCCGCGGCGAGCCCGGCCACGAGCGCGGCGACCTCGAGATCGTCCGGGGCGCCGCGCACGACGCGCACGCTCGGGGCGCCGGGCACCGGCTGCTGCTCGCTCACGCGTCGTCCTCGGGCTCGTCCGTGCCGCGGCCGACGCCCCACTCGGGGACGTCGTAGCCCGCCTCGGTGAGGCGCGCGTGCGCCTCGTGGCCCCACGAGTCCAGCAGCCCGACGACGTCGTCCAGGTCCGGGCCGCCGGGGTGCGAGACGACGACGTACTCCAGGGTGAACGTGTCGTCCTCCAGGTCCGCCGGGGCGGCGTCCGCGTCGTCGGCCTCCTCGCCCTCCGTCGGCTCCCACACGGACGACGTGAGGTCGGGGTGGATGCCGAGCGCCTCGTGCAGCACGTCGAAGAGCTGGGCGTTGAGCGCGCCGACGCGCGCCTCGAGCGCGAGGACGCGCGGGTCCTCGTCCGCCTCCGACGCCCCGAACTCGGCGCGCACCCCCACGGCGGTGCCGACGTACTCGTGCAGCGCCGCGGCGAGCGCGTCGACCGCGGCGTGCATCGGTGCCGGGTCGACCGCGCCGAGCGGCGCGGGGCCGTGCGTGGCGTCCTCGTGGCTCATGACCGTCCTTCTCTCGGGCCGCTCGCGCGGCGGGTCGTCGGGTGCGTGCGGTCCGCGGCGCTCACAGGGGGATGTTGCCGTGCTTCTTGGGCGGCAGGCTCGCGCGCTTGGTCCGCAGGGCCCGCAGCGCGCGCACCACCTGCACGCGCGTCTCGGACGGGCGGATCACGGCGTCCACGTAGCCGCGCTCCGCGGCGTCCCACGGGTTGACGATCGCGTCCTCGTACTCCGCGACGAGGCGCGCGCGCTCCGCCTCGACGTCGTCGCCCGCGTCGGCCGTCCGCTTGAGCGCCGCGCGCTGCAGGATGTTCACCGCGCCGCCCGCACCCATGACCGCGACCTGCGCCGTCGGCCACGCGAGGTTGACGTCCGCGCCGAGCTGCTTGGACCCCATGACGATGTAGGCGCCGCCGTACGCCTTGCGCGTGATGACCGTGACGAGCGGGACCGTGGCCTCCGCGTAGGCGTAGATGAGCTTCGCGCCGCGGCGGATGATGCCCTGGTGCTCCTGGTCGACGCCCGGCAGGAAGCCCGGGACGTCCACGAGCGTGAGCACGGGGATGTTGAACGCGTCGCACGTGCGCACGAACCGCGCCGCCTTCTCGGCCGCGTCGATGTCGAGCGTGCCCGCCATGGCGAGCGGCTGGTTCGCGACGACGCCGACCGACTGGCCCTCCACGTGCCCGAACCCGACCAGCACGTTCTTGGCGAACAGCGGCTGCACCTCGAGGAACGCGCCCTCGTCGAGCACGTGCTCGATCACCGTGCGCATGTCGTACGGCTGCGAGTCCGAGTCCGGGACGAGCGCGTCGAGCACCTCGTCCTCCTCCGTGACCGCGAGCTCGACGTCGTCGGGCAGGAACGACGGCGCGTCCGAGAGGTTGTTCTGCGGCAGGTACGACACGAGGTGGCGCACGTAGTCGATCGCGTCGTCCTCGTCGCTGCCCAGGTAGTGCGCGACACCGGACTTCTCGTTGTGCGTCAGGCCGCCGCCGAGCTCCTCGAAGCCCACGTCCTCGCCCGTCACCGCGCGGATCACGTCCGGCCCGGTGATGAACATGTTCGACGTCTTGTCGGCCATGACGATGAAGTCCGTGAGGGCGGGGGAGTACACCGCGCCGCCCGCGCTCGGGCCGAGGATGAGCGAGATCTGCGGGATCACGCCCGACGACGCGACGTTGCGGCGGAAGATCTCCGCGAACTGCGTGAGCGCCGCGACGCCCTCCTGGATGCGCGCCCCGCCGCCGTCGGAGATGCCGATGAGCGGCACCCCGGTCCGCAGCGCGAGGTCCTGCACCTTGGTGATCTTCTGCCCGTGGACCTCGCCGAGGCTCCCGCCGAACACCGTGAAGTCCTGCGAGTACACGCACACCTGGCGGCCGTCGATCGTGCCGTGCCCGACGACGACGCCGTCGCCCGCCAGCCGCTTCTTCTCCAGGCCGAAGTTGTGGGAGCGGTGCTTCGCGAACGCGTCGAGCTCGACGAAGCTCCCCTCGTCGAGGAGCGCGTCGATGCGCTCGCGGGCCGTCTTCTTGCCGCGCGCGTGCTGCTTGGTCCGCGCCGCCTCCTCGGGCAGCCCGACCGCCTCCGCGCGACGGCGGTCGAGGTCGGCGAGCTTCGCCGCGGTCCCGGTGAGGCGGGGCGCGTCGGCGCTCTCGGTCGTCGCGGGCGAGGTCGTCGCAGAGTCCGTCACGCACCCGAGCCTAGTTGGAGGATCGCACCCACTCGATGCGGCCGCCGCCAGCACCGCGGGGGCCGGTGTTGGTGGGTCCCCACAACTCCGCCGGTCGCCGGTCGGCCGGTCCCCGCCTCGTGCGGCGCCCGCGCCGTGCGCGAGGATGGCGGGCATGGCGACCGCGCGAGACCCCGAGACCCCGTCCGGCGACGAGCGACCCCCGCTGCGGGCCGACTTCCTGCGCGAGCTGCTCGTGGCGCCCGCCGGTCCGCTCGCCCGGCTCGAGGTCGTGCCCGAGTCCGCGTCCACCAACGCGGAGCTCGCGGCCGCCGTCGCGCACGACCCGGCGGCGTGGCCCGCCCCCGCGCTCCTCGTCGCCGAGCACCAGCCCGGGGGCCGCGGCCGGCTCGGCCGCTCGTGGACGACGCCGCCCCGCACCGCCCTGCTCGGCTCCCTCCTGCTGCGGCCCGACGTGCCGCGCGAGGCCCTGAGCTGGCTCCCGCTGCTCGCCGGGCTCGCGACCGCCCGCGCGCTGCGCGCCACCGCCGGCGTCGAGGCCGTCGTCAAGTGGCCCAACGACGTCCTCGTCCCCGACCCCGGCGCGGGCGAGCCCGCACCGCTGCGCAAGGTCGCCGGCATCCTCGCCGAGGTGCTGCCCGACGGCGGGGTCGTCGTCGGCGTCGGCCTCAACGTCGCACAGCGGCGCGACGAGCTGCCCGTCCCGACCGCCACGTCGCTCGCCCTCGCCGGAGCCGCGACCACCGACCGGGAGGTCGTGCTCGTCGCGCTGCACGAGGCCTTCGGCGAGGTTCTCGCGCGCTGGCAGGACGCCGGGGGCGACGCGCACGCCGCCGGGCTCGACGCCGACTGCGCCGAGGTCAGCGCCACGCTCGGCACGCGCGTGCGCGTCGAGCGCGTCGCGGGCGGGGACGTCGTCGGGCTCGCGATCGGGCTCGCCCCCGACGGCGGCCTCGAGGTCCGCCTCGACGACGGCACGACGACCGTCCACCACAGCGGCGACGTGCACCACCTGCGCCCCCACGACTGACCGGCCCACGCCTGACCCGCCCCCGGACGGCCCCTCGAGATCGGCGGTCCGCGGCCGGATCGGCGGTCGTGCGTGCCGATCTCGCGTGCGCCCGCCGACGTCGACGAGCCCGGCCGAGGAATAGGATCGCCGGGTGCCAGTGGACCCGGAGAACGAGCTCGCCCCCGCACCGTCCGCGACGACCGCGGAGGACGGCGCGCCGACCACCGAGGCCGAGGCGACCGAGGCGGTGCTCGACGAGGCGCTCCTCGGCGGACCCCGCACCCTGACCGTCGAACGGCTCGCCGAGCGGGCCGGCGTCGACGAGGACCGCGTCCGCGCCTACTGGCAGGCGCTCGGCCTTCCGCTCACCGAGGGCGAGGAGCACGCCTTCACCGAGCGCGACGCGCAGGCGCTCGCGGACGTGTTCGCGTTCGCCGCGCAGGAGCAGCTCGACCAGCGCGCGCTCACGACGCTCATCCGCTCGACGGGGCACACGACCGAGCGCCTCGTGCTGTGGCAGGTCGAGGCGCTCGTCGAGCACCTCACGCGGCGGTTCGACCTCGACGACACGAGCGCGCGCCTGCTCGTGCTCGACCGGCTGCCCGAGCTCGCGCCCGTCCTCGAGGAACAGCTCCTGCACGCGTGGCGGCGCCAGCTCGCGGCCGTCGCCGGCAGGTTCGCGGTCGAGTTCTCCGACGCCCGCGCGACGGCGGTCGACGAGCACGAGCTCCCGCTGCCGCGCGCGGTCGGGTTCGCGGACATCGTGTCCTTCACGCAGCGCACGCGCGGCCTCGGCTCGAGCGAGCTCGCCGAGTTCGTGCAGCTCTTCGAGACGAGCGCGCGCGACGTCATCACCGCGGCGGGCGGTCGCGTCGTCAAGACGATCGGCGACGCGGTGCTCTACGTGGCCGACGACGTCGCGACCGGTGCGCGCGTCGCGCTCGGCCTGGCCGCGGCGGGCGGCCGGGAGGAGGACGTCGACGTGCCGCCCGTGCGCGTGAGCCTCGTGTGGGGCCGCGTGCTGTCCCGGTTCGGCGACGTGTTCGGCCCGAGCGTCAACCTCGCGGCGCGCCTCGTCGACATCGCCGACCCGACGACCGTGCTCGTCGACCGCGAGACGGCGGGCCTGCTCGCCGGCGACCAGCGGTTCGCGCTCACGGCACAGCCCGAGACGGAGGTGCAGGGTCTCGGGACGATCGAGCCCGTGCGCCTCCAGTGGGCCTACCGCGGCTGACCGGCTGCGCCCGGCGCGCGGTCGCCGACGTCCGCGCGGCGGGACAGGGCCCGGTCAGACGGCCTCGAGGAGCCCCGGGCCGTCGTTCGTCACGGAGTTGACGAGGGTCGAGATCTCGCGCGCGACCATGGGGACGTCGTCGTGCGGGCCGCCGAGCCCGAGGAGGTCGGCGGCGCCCCGCGCGTCGACCGCCGGGTCGAGCCACGCGTCCCAGGCGTCGGACGGCAGGGCGAGCGGCATGCGGTCGTGGATCTCGGCGAGGTAGGGCGCCGCGTCGGTCGTGATGATGGTCGTCGAGACGAGCCAGCGGTCCGGGTCGTCGTCCGCCTTGGTGCGGTCGCGCCAGAACTCGTAGAGCCCCGCGAACGCGGCGCTGCGCCCGTCGCCGGGCGCGATCCAGTACGGCTGCTTGGGGACCTTGCCCCGGCGCGCCGGCGCGCCCGCGGACCCGGCGGGGGACGCGCCGTCGGGCAGGACGCGCCACTCGTAGTAGCCGTCGGCGGGCACGAGGCACCGCCGCACGCCGAACGGCTTGGCGAACGCCGGCTTGTCGAGGATCGACTCCGCGCGCGCGTTGATCATCCGTGCGCCGCCCTTGGGGTCCTTCGACCACGACGGGACGAGGCCCCAGCGTGCGAGCCGCAGCGAGCGGCGCACCTCGCCCGTGTCCTTCGCGGCGCGCTCGACGACGATCCGCACCGGGTCTGTCGGCGCGAGGTTCCACGACGGCGGGAGGAGGCGCGCGTCGTCGGCCACGTCGGCGATCGCGAACTCGTCCGCGAGGTCCTGGGCGTCCCGGAAGGAGGCATAGCGTCCGCACATGCCTCCAGGGTGCCGCACGCCACCCACGCTCGCGCCGGGCCGGCGGGCGGGCGCCCGGGGAGGGCCGCCGGGCTGCGCGCGCGACGGTCGGGGCCGTACCAAGGGAGAGCAGGGTCACGCCCGTGAGCCCGGTCCGCACGCGATCGAATCGTTACGATGGGAGTCATGCCACCCTCCTCGGTCGACCCCGCCGTGCCCCGACCGAGATCGTCCGCCCGCTGGGTCCTGCTCCTCGGCGCGCTCGCCACGCTGCCCGCGCTCACGGTGGACATGTACCTCCCGCTCCTGCCCGAGGTGGGCGCCGAGCTCGGTGCGCCCGACTCCCTCGCGCAGCTCACGCTGTCCGGCATGCTTCTCGGCGGCGCCGTCGGGCAGCTCGTCATCGGGCCGCTCTCCGACCGCTACGGCCGTCGTCTGCCCGTGCTCGTCGGGCTCTCGCTGCACGTCGTCACGTCGATCCTGTGCGCGTTCGCGCCCAACATCGGCATCCTCGTCGGCCTGCGCGTGCTCCAGGGGTTCTTCAACGCGTCCGCGTCCGTCGTCGCGATCGCCGCCATCCGCGACCGGTTCACCGGGTCCGAGGCCGCGCGCGTCCTGTCGCGCCTCATGCTCGTCATCGGGCTCGCGCCGCTCCTCGCGCCCTCCATCGGCTCGTTCATCGGCGCGCACGCCACCTGGCGGGCGGTCTTCTGGGTCCTCGCGCTCGGCGGCGTCGTGCTCGGCGCGATCGTCCTGTTCTTCATGCCCGAGTCCCTGCCGCTCGAGCGTCGTCGCCCCGCCGGAGCGCGCACCGTCCTGCGCGGGTACGCGGGCCTCCTGCGCGACCGGCACTTCGTCGCGCTCGCCGTGCTCCCCGGTCTCGGGCAGGCCGTGCTCATGAGCTACGTCGTCGGCTCACCCTTCGTCCTGCAGGAGGGGTACGGGCTCAGCCACGGGCAGTTCGCGCTCCTGTTCGCCGTGAACGGCATCGGGCTCGTGCTGTCGGCGCAGGCGAACGCCGCGCTCGTCCGCCGCGTCGCGCCCGTGCGGCTGCTCCGGACGGCGCTCGTGGTGCAGGGCGTGTTCGCCGTCGGCCTCCTCGTGGTCGCCCTGACGGGGGCGGGCGGCATCGTCGGGATCGTCGCCGCGCTGTTCCTCGTCCTGTCCATGCAGGGCCTCATCCCCGCGAACGCCTCCGCGCTCGCGCTCACCCGGCACGGCGAGATCGCCGGCACCGCCGCCGCGGTCATCGGCGCGTTCCAGGCCGGCGTCGCCGGGCTCGTGAGCCCGCTCGTCGGCGTCCTCGGCGGCGACGCCGTCGCGATGTCCACCGTCATGCTCGGGGCGGTCGTCGCGTCGATCCTCGTGCTCGGGCTCGCCACGCCCGCGTTCCGCCGCGGAGGCTGGCACACGCCCGTCTGACCCGTTCTTCGCCGCCCTTTCACACGTCCTCCTGCCGGTCCGGCGCACGTTTCCGCGCGCGACCCTCTACTCTCGGACCGTGCCGAAGTCCGCCCCCGCCTCGCCGCCCGCACGCGCGAGGTCCCGCGCGACGCAGGAGACGCGTTCCCGGGAGGGCGGGACGGACAAGCCCACCGGGGGCCCGCACCACGCCCGCGCGCTCCGTTCGCACCGCGTCGCGAGGGCGATCGGGCTCGTCCTCACCGGCGCGCTCGTCTTCGTCGCCGTCGGCGCGGGAGCCGTGTACCTCGACCTCAAGTCGAAGATCACCGTGAGCGACGTGTCCGAGTACGTGGTCGGCATGCCGACCGAGGAACCACCGAAGGACCCCTCCGACCCGTTCGCGGGCAAGGCGCTCAACATCCTCGTCATGGGCACGGACTACCGCGACGCCGAGAACGCCGCGCTCGCGGGCGAGGAGGAGGGCATGCGGTCCGACACCACGTTCATCGTGCACGTGTCCGGCGACCGCACGCGCATGGAGGTGGTGTCGATCCCGCGCGACTCGCTCGTCGACCTGCCCGCGTGCAAGCTGCCCGACGGGTCGATGTCCTCCCCCCGGCGCAACACCATGTTCAACGAGGCGTTCCAGATCGGGTCGGGCGGCGTCGACGACATGGACGCGGCCGCCGGCTGCACGATCTCGTCGGTCTACAGCCTCACGGGCGTGCCCATCACCAACCACGTCGTGGTGAAGATGACCGGGGTCGTCGGCGTGGTCGACGCGATCGACGGCGTGACGATGTGCTTCCCGGAGCCGATCAAGGAGGATCCCCGGTACGGCACCCTCGACCTGCCCGCCGGCGAGCACACGCTCGACGGTCACGAGGCGATCGGCTTCCTGCGTGCGCGTCATGGCACGGGGATGGGCCTCGAGATGGGCTCCGACCTCACGCGCATCGCCCGGCAGCAGGCGTTCATCGACTCGGCGGTGCGCGAGCTGCTCTCGCAGAACATCATCACCAACTCGCCCCAGCTCTACGGGGTCATCGAGGCCGTGCTCGGCTCCATCAGCGCGGACCCCACGATCGCGGACCCGACGGCGCTCGCCGGGCTGGCGTTCAGCCTGCGGGCCATCAAGCCTTCCGAGGTCGTCTTCACCCAGGTCCCGGTCGTGGACGCGGCGAGCGACCGCAACCGCGTCGAGTGGACGGCGGAGGCCGACGCGATCTGGCAGCGGCTGATCGACGACGCGCCCCCGCCCGGCCACGAGCCCGTCACGGACCCGCGCGACGACGCCACGGCCCCCGCGGACGGCGCGACCGACCCCGGTGCGGGGACGGACCCGGGCACCACCGACCCCGGGACCGGAGCCGTCGACCCCGGCACGGGCGCGACGGACCCCGGTGCCGGGACCGACCCGGGCGACGGCGCGACGGAAGCGCCACGCGACGGCGTGTGCCCCTGACCTCGCTCAGGGCCGCGACGCGCCGAGCGCGGCCAGGCGCCGCACCGCCTCGTGCAGGACGTCCTCGCGCTTGACGAACGTGAACCGGACGCGGGACGCGAGCGCGCGCGCCGTCGTCGACCCCGGGGTGCAGAACGCGCTCACGGGGACGGCCACGACGCCCGCGAGGGCGGGCAGCTCGCGGCACAGCGCGGTGCCGTCCTCGAATCCGAGCGCGGCGCCGTCGGCGATGACGAAGTACGTGCCCTGCGGCACGACGACGTCGAACCCCGCGCGGACCAGGCCCTCGCACAGCAGGTCGCGGCGTGCGGCGAGCGAGTCGGCGAGCGCGCGCGGGGTCTCGTCGTCCGCGAGCGCGTCGGCGATCGCGGGCTGGAACGGCGCGCCCGACGTGTAGGTGAGGAACTGCTTCACCGTGCGGACCGCCGTCACGAGCGGCTCGGGGCCGTGCAGCCACCCCACCTTCCACCCCGTGAACGAGAACGTCTTGCCTGCCGAGGAGATGGTGATCGTCCGCTGCCGCATCCCCGGCAGGGTCGCGATCGGCACGTGCCGGGCGTCGTCGAACGTCAGGTGCTCGTACACCTCGTCCGTGACGACCACGACGTCGTGCCGGCGCGCGACGGCGGCGATCGCGTCGAGCTCGTCGAGGTCGAGGACCGTGCCCGTCGGGTTGTGCGGCGAGTTCACGACGATCAGGCGCGTCCGGTCGGTGACGGCGGCGCGCAGCGCGTCCACGTCGAGCCGGAAGCGGTCGGGGCCGGGGAGCAGGGGGACCGTGACGTGCCGCGCGCCCGCGAGCGCGATGCACGCGGCGTGGGAGTCGTAGAACGGCTCCAGCGTCACGACGTCGTCGCCCGGCCCGGCGAGCGCGAGGATCGTCGCCGCGAGGGCCTCGGTGGCGCCCGTGGTCACGAGCACCTCGGTCTCCGGGTCCGGGTCCAGGCCGTAGTGGCGGAGCTGGTGGCTCGCGACGGCGTTGCGCAGCTCGAGGATGCCCGGGCCCGGCGGGTACTGGTTGTGGCCGTCCTCGATCGCGCGCACCGCGGCGTGCTTCACCGCGGCCGGGCCGTCGACGTCCGGGAAGCCCTGCCCGAGGTTGATCGCCCCGGTGCGCTGCGCGAGCGCCGTCATCTCGGCGAAGATCGTCGCCGCGACCGCGCCGTCGGCGCGAAGGAGGCCCGTGGCGTGCGCGGCGGCCTGCCAGCGGCCGGGCGGGAGGTCCGTCATGGCCCGACCCTAGCCGTCGCGACGACCACGATGTGGGACGCCGGGAGGGAGGTCCTCCCTCGACGGCGCGGGATTCCGGGGCGCCCGCGACGTCGTCCACAGGGGCGGTTCACGGGGGCGCGTCCATGCCCTACTCTCTGGCGCAGATCGTTGACGACCGGCGGGGCAGCCGGCCGACGGAGCAGGGGGAATGCTCGACATGTCTACGGACACGCACGCCGTCGGCGTGCTCGAGGGCGAGGTGCGCGAGCTCGTCCGACGGCGCGGGGTGGACCCCGCGCGCGACCGCGCGGCCGTCGACCAGCTCGTGCGCGACGTCGTCGCGGACTACGAGACGCGCAGCGCGCTCGGGGCCGTCGCGCCGCTCGCCGACCCCGCCGCCGCCGGTCGCGCGGTCGTCGACGCCGTCGCCGGGCTCGGGCCGCTCCAGCCGTACCTCGACGACCCCGAGATCGAGGAGATCTGGATCAACGCGCCCTCCCAGGTGTTCGTGGCGCGCGGCGGCTCGTCGGAGCTGACGACGACGATCCTCACGGCGCAGCAGGTGCGCGACCTCGTGGAGCAGATGCTGCGGTCGTCCGGGCGGCGGCTCGACCTGTCGAGCCCGTTCGTCGACGCGTGCCTCCCCGGCGGGGAGCGGCTGCACGTCGTCATCCCCGACGTCACGCGCAGCGAGTGGGCGGTGAACATCCGCAAGCACGTCGTCCGGGCGTCGCACCTGGACGACCTGGTCCGGCTCGGCGCGCTCCCGCCCCAGGCCGCCGCGTTCCTCGACGCGTCCGTGCGGGCCGGGCTGAACATCCTCGTCGCGGGAGCCACGCAGGCGGGCAAGACGACGATGCTCAACGCCCTCGCCGGGTCGGTCCCGCCCGCGCAGCGCGTCGTCACGTGCGAGGAGGTGTTCGAGCTGCGCTTCGCCGTGCGCGACGTCGTGTCGCTCCAGTGCCGGCAGCCGAGCCTCGAGGGCACGGGGGAGATCCCCCTGCGGCGCCTGGTCAAGGAGGCGCTGCGCATGCGCCCCGACCGCATCGTCATCGGCGAGGTCCGCGAGGCGGAGAGCCTCGACCTGCTCGTCGCGTTGAACGCCGGGGTCCCGGGGATGTGCACGATCCACGCGAACTCCGCCCGGGAGGCGATCACCAAGATGTGCACGCTGCCCCTGCTCGCGGGCGAGAACGTCTCGGACCGCTTCGTGGTGCCGACGGTCGCGTCCGCGATCGATCTCGTCGTGCACCTGGGCGTCGACGCCGACGGGCGCCGCGGCGTGCGCGAGATCCTCGGTGTGACGGGGCGCGTCGAGCAGGGCGTCGTGGAGGCCGCGGAGATCTTCGTGCGTTCGGGCGACCGGCTGGTGCGGGCGGGGGGCTTCCCGCCGCGTGCCGAGCGCTTCGCACACGCGGGCATCGACCTGGCAGCGGTCCTGCGGCCGGGCCCGGCCAGTGCCGACGTGCTCGACGGCGCCGCGCCGACGAGGGTGGGCTGACCGTGGGCGTGGCGGTGGGCCTCCTCCTCGGCGCGGGGCTGTTCTGCGTCTGGTGGTCGTTCTGGGCGCCCGGGCCCCCGCGCGTGCGTCGTGCCGACGGGTGGGCGGCGCGCACGCAGGACCTGCTCGTCCAGGCCGGTGCACCGGCGGTGACACCCGGTGCCCTGGTGGTCGCGAGCGTCGGCGTCGGGCTCGTCGTCCTCGTGGTCGGGACGGTCCTCGCGCGCTCGTGGACCATCGCGGCCTGCTTCGCCGTGATCGCCGCGGGAGCGCCCTCCCTCCTCGTGCGGTCTCGCGCCCGGCGGCGGCGTGCACGGCTGCGGGAGGTCTGGCCCGAGGTGCTGGACCACCTGTCCTCGGGCGTGCGCGCGGGGCTGTCGCTGCCCGAGGCCGTCGGCCAGCTCGGCGAGCGCGGTCCGGTCGAGCTGCGCGAGCCTTTCACCCAGTTCGCGCGGGACTACCGCGCGTCCGGCCGGTTCGGGGAGTGCCTCGACCTGCTCAAGGACCGGCTCGCGGACCCGGTCGCCGACCGCATCGTCGAGGCGCTCCGGATCACGCGGGACGTCGGCGGCACGGACCTGGGGCGCCTCCTGCGCACCCTGTCGACCTTCCTGCGCGAGGACGCCCGCACGCGCGGTGAGCTCGAGGCCCGCCAGTCGTGGACCGTGAACGGGGCACGGCTCGCGGTCGCCGGCCCGTGGGTCGTGCTCGGCTTCCTCGCGACGCGCCCGGAGACGGCGGCCGCGTACAACTCGATGACGGGGGCGGTCGTCCTGGCCGCCGGCGCGGCCTGCTCCGCGGCGGCGTACCAGCTCATGCTGCGGATTGGGCGGCTGCCCGAGGAAGAGCGGGTGCTGCGATGAGCGCCGTCGACGTGTCCTGGACCGGTGCCGCGCTCGGCGCGCTCGGCGGGCTCGGTGTCCTCCTCGTGGTCGCCGGGCTCCGGGGGCGGTCGATCCGCCTCGACGAGCGGCTCGCGCCCTACCTGCGCACCCACGACCGCACGTCCGTCCTGCTGCGCGACCACCCCGTGCGATCGCCCTTCCCGACCCTCGAACGACTCCTCGCGCCGCTGCTCGCCGACGCCGGCCGTGCGCTGGAACGGTTCGGCTCGACGGCGTCCGACGTCCGGCGCCGCCTCGACCGTGCCGGCCGCGGACGCAGCGTCGAGCAGTTTCGCGCACGGCAGCTCGTGTGGGGCGTCGTCGGGCTCGGCGGCGGGACGGCGCTCGCCGTGCTGCTCGCGGCGACGCGGGGGTCGTCCGTCGCCGCCCTGGTGATCCTCGTGCTGCTGTGCGGCGCCGGCGGGGTGCTCGCGTGCGACCACGCGCTGACCCGCGCCGTGCGACGTCGGGAGGAGCGCATGCTCGCCGAGTTCCCCACGGTCGCCGAGCTCCTCGCGCTCGCGGTGAACGCGGGCGAGGGGCCGGTCGCCGCGCTCGAGCGCGTCGCGACCACCGCGCACGGCGAGCTCTCCGGCGAGCTGCGCACGACCCTCGCGACCGTGCGTGCCGGGACCCCGCTCGCCCGGGCGCTCGAGCAGCTCGCCGACCGCACCGGGCTGCCGAGCCTCACCCGATTCGCGGAGGGGGTCGCGGTGGCCGTCGAACGGGGGACCCCGCTCGCCGACGTGCTGCGGGCGCAGGCGCAGGACGTGCGCGAGTGGGGACGCCGCGCGCTCATGGAGGCGGGCGGGAGGAAAGAGGTCGTGATGATGGTCCCCGTCGTCTTCCTCATCCTTCCCGTGACGGTGGTCTACGCCGTCTTCCCGTCGCTCGCGACCCTGCGGCTCGGCTTCTGAGCAGCAGCCACAAGACGTCCGGCACGACCGTCCGGCACGACAGATCGAAACGACGACGAAGGAGAAGCATGCAGGGGTGGAGTCGAGGGAACCAGGCCGTGCGCGCCGCAGCGCGCGGCGCGCTCGGGCGGCTGACCGGTCAGGACCCGGAACGCGGTGACGTACCGGGATGGGTGCTCATCACCTTGATGACGGCGGGGCTGGTGATCGCCCTGTGGGCCGTCGCCGGGCCGGCGCTGACGCAGGCCTTCAGCAACGCCATCTCGAGCGTCGGCGCCCCCTGAGGTGGTGCGTCGCGGTGGCCCGGGAGTCGGCGTCGAGGACCCGGAGCGGGGCTCCGCCGTCGTCGAGTTCACCCTCGTCTCCGTCCTCGTGCTCGTGCTGTTCCTCGGGGTCGTCCAGGTCGCGCTCGCCGTCCACGTGCGCGCGACGCTGGTGGACTGCGCGGCGGAGGGCGCCCGCGTGGCGGGCCGTGCCGACCGTGGCCCGCACGACGGCGCGGCCCGCACGCGCGACCTCGTCGTGTCCGCGCTCTCGGCGCGGTACGCGCAGGACGTCGTCGCGCGCCAGACCGTCGTGGACGGTCTGCCCGTCGTCGAGGTCACGGTGACCGCGCCGCTCCCGGTCGTCGGGCTGCTCGGCCCGGCCGGAGCACTCACCGTCCGCGGTCACGCGCTGGAGGAGGCCCCGTGACGCGCCTGCTCGCTCGGCTCCGCGCGAGGCTGACGGGGCAGCGCTCGGACCGGGGGAGCGCGGTCGTCGAGTTCCTCTGCGTCGCGCTCGTCCTCCTCCTGCCGGTCCTCTACCTCGTGCTCACGGTGGGTCGGGTGCAGGCCGCGACGTTCGCCGTGGAGGGCGCCTCTCGCGAGGCGGCGCGCGCGTTCGTCACGGCACCGTCGAGCGACGACGGCGCCCGGCTCGCCTCGGCGGCCGTGGCCCTGGCGCTCGGCGACCAGGGGTTCGCCCCGGGCGCGGGTGGTCTGACGATCGCCTGCTCGTCACAGGTCTGCCTGGAGCCGGGCGGCGAGGTGACGGCGCACGTCCGGCTCGACGTGCCGCTCCCGCTCGTGCCCGAGCTCGTGCGGGGGGTCGTCCCCCTCGCGGTCCCCGTGGAGGCGCGGCACGTCGCGTCCGTCGACGCGTACGCGGCGCGGCGGCCGTGAGCGCCCCGTCGCCCGCGAGCGCCGCGTCGCCCATGAGCGCCCCGACACCCATGAGCACCCCGTCGCCCCTGGGCGCAACGACACGCGGAGGCACGCCGGTACCCGTCGGCACGCCGGCACCCGTAGGCGCCCTGACCCCCGCAGGCACCTCGACACCTCCGAGCACGGCGGCACCTCGGGGCACCCCGACATCCGGGGGCGCACCCGGACGCGCTCCCGAGCGGCGGTCCGGCGCGGTCGTGCGCGGGTCGACGGCGCTCGTCGCGCGGCTCCAGGGCTCGGACGAGCGGGAGGAGGACGGCCGCATCCTGCTGCTCACGAGCGCGTTCGTCGCGTTCGCGCTGCTCCTCGTGACGGTCGTGGTGAGCGCCACGGAGGTGCACCTCGAACGCAAGCGGCTCTACGCGCTCGCGGATGCGCTCGCTCTCACGGCGGCCGACTCGACGACCCCTGAGACGTTCTACTCCGGCGGCGCCGCGCCGCCGGTCGAGGGCGCCGTCCTCACGCTGACCGACGCCGGGATCCGCGCGGACGTCGACGACTATCTCGCCCGGAACCCCGCGGCGCTCGCCGGTCTGAGCGAGGTCGTGGTGACCGACGCGTCGACCGGCGACGGGCGCACGGCGTCGGTCGGCCTTGCCGCGCGGGCGCGACCCGCGATGATCAGCTGGGTGACCGGGGCGTGGAGTGATGGCATCATCGTGCGTGCAGAGTCACGTGCCAGAGCGTGGTGAGCACCTGTTGCTGTTCGACGAAGAACGTCCAGGGAAAGGAATACCGCAACGTCGCGTGAGCGCGCTCGCGCGCCTTTGTTCACTTTCTTAACTTTGGATGGCCACTTCTGGTTCGGCCCTGTCAAAACCCCAGGTTCGCCGCTATGGTGATCCGGTCCGACAACAACTCCAACGATGGAGAGCTACAACATGAACGCACGAGCAACGAAGAAGCTCGTCGCCGGGGGTGCCCTCGGTGCGATGCTCATCGGCACGGTCGCCCTCGCGTCCGCCGCCTCCGCCGACCCGGTGGACGGCACCGACGTCGACGTCTCCGTGGAGATCGAGTCCAACGTGGAGCCGGGCAACCTCGCTCTCAGCGTCGCCTCGAACTCGACCGAGCTGACCGAGGCCGACGAGTCGTCGGTCGAGGGCACGCGCGAGTTCAACGGTGCGCTGCCGGAGGTCACCGTCACCGACACGCGGACCGAGGTGCCCGAGGGCGCCTACTGGTACGTGCTGGGCAGCGCGTCGGCCTTCACGGGCGACGCGGGCGAGATCGGTGCCGACAACCTCGGCTGGGCCCCGACCCTCGTCGACGGTGGCGACACCGGGCTGGTCTCCGAGGGCGAGCCGGTCGAGCCCTCCCTCGAGGACGGCCCGGGTCTCGTCGACCAGGAGCTCCTGGTCTCGACGTTCGACTCGACCGAGGTCAACCCCGGTTCCTGGACCGCCGGCGCCAACCTCACGCTGCGCACGGGCGAGGACGTCGCGCCGGGCGCGTACAACTCGACCATCACGCTGTCCCTGTTCGAGGACTGAGCCGTCCCGACGTCCCGGTGACCGGTTCCGGCCGGGCACCGACCGAGTAGTCACACGACGGGTCGCACCGTCCCGCACGACCACGGTCGTGCCGGGCGGGCGACCCGTCGTCGTACGGAGAGAAGCCCCTGCGTGATCCCCGCACCAACGCACCCCGCCCGCACCGGGTCCCCGTCCCGCGGTCGCGGGCGTCGTCTCGTCCTCGCCGCGACCGCCCTCGCCGTCGGCCTCCTGCCCGCGACCCCGCTCGCCGTCGCCGCGTCCGCGACGACCGCCGCCACGAGCGCGCACGCCGGCGCCGCGAGCGCGCAGGCCGACGTCGTGAGCGCTCTGCCGACGGTGATGCCCCTCGACACCGAGGAACGCATCACGTGGGGCGCCAAGCCCGCGGACGCGAACGGTCCCGACGGGCGTCGCGGCGTCGACCTCGTCGCCGACCCGGGCACGACGGTCGAGGAGCACATCGCCGTCTCGAACTTCAGTGACGTGCCGGCCACGTTCGCGCTCAAGGCCGCGGACGGCTACCTCACCGCCAACGGGCGCTTCAACATGCTCTCCTCGGACCAGGAGTCCACCGACGCGGGGACGTGGTTCACCGTCCAGGAGAGCGTCGAGGTGGGCCCGAAGGAGACCGTGGTCGTCCCGTACACGATCACGGTCCCCGAGAACGCGACCCCGGGCGACCACCCGGCGGGCATCGCCGCGTCGGTCACGAGCACGGGCGGCGGCGAGGGCGGTACGAGCGTCGGCGTCGAGAGCCGTGTCGGGTTCCGCGTCACGACGCGCGTCACCGGCGAGATCCAGCCCGCGCTCGCCGTCGAGGACGTCAAGGCCTCCTACGCGCCGTCGTGGAACCCGTTCGCCGCGGGCGACCTCAGCGTCTCCTACGACGTCGCCAACGACGGCAACGTGCGCCTCGGCGCCGAGGGCCAGGTCGCGACGTCCGCCCTCTTCGGCGCCGTGACGGACGAGGCGACGGCGGAGCCGCTCGGGGAGGTCCTGCCGGGCGGATCCCTGCGGAGCAAGGTCGCGTTCGCCGACGTCTGGCCGCTCGGGCCGGTCAGCACGACGATCACCGTGACGCCGACCGTCGTCGGCGACGACCAGGTGGACGCGCCGCTCGAGCCGGTCACGGTCACCGTCACCACGTGGGCGGTCCCGTGGCCGCAGCTCCTGCTCCTCGCGATCGTCGTGGTCGTGATCGTGGGCGTCCGGGACGACCGCCGACGCCGGCGCCAGCGCCTCGAGGCGATGCTCGCGAAGGCGCGCGACGAGGGCCGCCAGCAGGCGACGACCGCCGAGCCGGCGCCGTCGACCGCGGGCGGCTCCGCCCCGCAGGGCGGCACGAAGGACTGACGGCGACGCGCCGTCGGGCGGCCCTCGCCCGGCGGCGCCGAACCCCCGCGCCGACCCCCGCGCCGTCGCCCGCGGCGGCCCGCGCGCGGACCCCGCGAGGAGACCCCGCGCTGATCCCTCGCGGTGACCTCGCGCGACGGCGCCGACCGCGCGCGGGGTCGCGTAACCTTGAACCTCGTGGCCACCATCGACTTCCCGTCCGAGATCAAGGCGCTGCGGAGCACGCTCGAGTCCATCGAGAGCGTGAGCGACCCGGAGGAGCTGCGCGCGACGATCGCGAACCTCTCGGAGAAGGCGTCGGCGCCCGACCTGTGGGACGACCCCGACGCGGCGCAGAAGGTGACGTCGGCGCTCTCCGCCGCGCAGTCGGAGCTGGACCGGGTGAAGAAGCTCGGGCAGCGCATCGCCGACGTCGAGACCCTGGTCGAGATGGGCCAGGAGATGGAGGACGAGGACACCCTCGTCGAGGCCGAGAACGAGGTCGCCGCCATCCGCAAGGACCTCGACCAGCTCGAGGTTCGCACCCTCCTCGCAGGCGAGTACGACGCGCGCGAGGCCGTCGTGACGATCCGCGCGGGCGCCGGTGGCGTGGACGCGGCCGACTTCGCCGAGATGCTGCTGCGCATGTACCTGCGCTGGGCGGAGCGCCACGGCTACCCGACGACGGTCCTCGACACGTCGTACGCCGAGGAGGCGGGGCTCAAGTCCGCGACGTTCGAGGTGAAGGCGCCGTACGCGTTCGGCCACCTGTCGGTCGAGGCGGGCACCCACCGCCTCGTGCGAATCTCACCGTTCGACAACCAGGGCCGCCGCCAGACGTCGTTCGCGGCGGTCGAGGTGATCCCGCTCATCGAGCAGACGGACTCGATCGAGATCCCGGAGTCGGAGATCAAGGTCGACGTGTTCCGGTCCTCGGGCCCGGGCGGGCAGTCGGTCAACACGACGGACTCCGCGGTGCGCATGACGCACATCCCGACGGGCATCGTCGTCTCGATGCAGAACGAGAAGTCGCAGATCCAGAACCGCGCCGCCGCTCTCCGCGTGCTCCAGTCCCGCCTGCTGCTCGTGCGCCAGGAGGAGGAGAACGCGAAGAAGAAGGAGCTCGCGGGCGACATCAAGGCGAGCTGGGGCGACCAGATGCGCTCCTACGTGCTGCAGCCGTACCAGATGGTCAAGGACCTGCGCACCGAGCACGAGGTGGGCAACCCCTCGGCGGTGTTCGACGGCGACATCGACGACTTCATCGAGGCCGGGATCCGCTGGCGCCGCGGGGTGCAGAAGGAGGCCTGACCCTCCGCGGCCGCCCCGGGCCGATTGATCCGAGCAACGGATCGATGCACCCGGGCGCGGCGTGTCCGCCCCGCCGGGCCGCAGACGCATGCCTACCCTCGGGATCGTGCGACGAACCCTGTTCGTCCACGGATCGACCCCCGACCCGAGGAACGTGCCGCTGTGATCCGCTTCGAGAACGTCACCAAGGTCTACGCGCGCGGCGCGAGGCCGGCCGTCGACGACGTGTCGTTGGAGGTCCGGCGCGGCGAGTTCGTCTTCCTCGTCGGTGCGTCCGGCTCCGGCAAGTCGACGTGCCTGCACCTCGTCCTGCGCGAGGAGCGCCCGACGAAGGGCAAGGTCTTCGTCGCGGGCCGCGACCTCGGGTCGATGTCGAGCTGGAACGTCCCCAAGCTGCGCCGCCAGATCGGGGTGGTCTTCCAGGACTTCCGCCTGCTGCCCAACAAGACCGTGTTCGAGAACGTCGCGTTCGCGCTCCAGGTGATCGGCAAGCCGCGTCACACCATCGCGATCACCGTGCCCGAGACGCTCGAGATGGTGGGCCTCGCGGGCAAGGAGAAGCGTCGCCCGCACGAGCTCTCCGGCGGTGAGCAGCAGCGCGTCGCCATCGCGCGCGCCATGGTCAACCGCCCGCCGATCCTGCTCGCCGACGAGCCGACCGGGAACCTCGACCCCACGACGTCCCTCGGGATCATGCGCCTGCTCGACCGCATCAACCGCACCGGCACGACCGTCGTCATGGCGACGCACGACGAGGAGATCGTCAACCAGATGCGCCGCCGCGTCGTCGAGCTCGACACCGGCACGCTCGTGCGCGACCAGGCGCACGGCTCGTACGGCGCGCGCGGCCAGGTCATCCCCGACCCGACGACCGGCCCGGCGCCCGAGTCGGCGCCGACCGCCGTCGTGCGCCGGACCGCGCGCCCGTCCGCGGCGCCCGACCCGGCGCCGTCCTCGACGCAGGACCCGGCCGAGGCGCCGGACCGGACGACGGCGACCGGCGCGACGCCCGCGGTCGACGCGTCGAGCCGGCCCCCGCTGCCCCGGCGACGCTCGACGCGTCGCCACGTCGACGCGACGGCGGGGGAGTGAGCGGCGTGCGACTCCAGTTCATCCTCGCGGAGCTCGGCCAGGGCCTGCGGCGCAACGTCTCCATGGCCGTCTCCGTCGTGCTGGTCACCTTCGTCTCGCTCACGTTCGTCGGGTCGTCGCTGCTGCTCCAGGCGCAGATCGGCAAGCTCAAGGACGACTGGTACGACAAGGTCGAGGTGTCCGTCTTCCTCTGCCCGGCCGGGTCGCCGTCGCCCACGTGCGCGGCCGGCGAGGCCACGCCCGACCAGATCGCGGCGATCGAGGACCTGTTCGACACCGAGCTCGGCGACGAGATCCAGACGGTCTACTTCGAGTCCAAGGACGACGCGTTCGCGGCGTTCACCGAGCGCTACCCCGACGGGTACCTGGGCACGCAGCTCACGGTGGACGACATGCAGGCGTCCTTCCGCCTCAAGCTCACCAACCCGGAGAACTACGAGGTCGTCAACGACGTCGTGACGGGGCGGCCGGGCGTCGAGGTGGTCGAGGACCAGCGCCGCATCTTCGACTCGCTGTTCCTCGCGCTCAACCGCGCGTCCCTGCTCGCGGCCGGTCTCGCGGCGGTCATGCTGCTCGCGGCCGTATTGCTCATCACCACGACGATCCGCCTCTCCGCGCTGAGCCGACGGCGCGAGACGGGCATCATGCGGCTCGTCGGGGCGTCGAACCTGTTCATCCAGCTCCCGTTCCTCCTCGAGGGCGCGATCGCCGCCGTGCTCGGCGCGGTCCTGGCGGTCGGCGGGCTCTGGGTCGGCGTGAAGTACCTCGTCACGGACTGGCTGTCCCAGTCCGTGACGTGGGTGGCCTACGTCGACGAGGCGGACGTGCTGCGCATCGCACCCGTGCTCGTCGGGATCGCTTTCCTGCTGGCGGCCGTGTCCTCGGTCGTCACGCTCAACCGCCACACGAGGGTGTGAGATGACCCGGGACCTCCGCCGCGCGACAGCGGCTCTGATCGCCACGACCCTGCTCCTCGTGGGCGGTGTCGCCTCGGCGTCCGCCGACGACATCGACGACCGCCGTGCCGCGGCGGAGCGTCGCCAGTCCGAGATCCTCGGCAACCGCGAGCAGCTCCAGTCCGAGCTCGAGGACACGGACGCGGCGCTCGCGCAGGCCGTCGTCGACCTCCAGGCCATCGAGGCACGGCTGCCCGTCGCGCAGGCCGAACTCGACGCGGCCCAGGCCGAGGTCGAGCGGACGCAGCGCGAGGCGGAGCTGCTCGCGCAGCGGCTCGAGGACGCGCTGGGCCAGGAGGCCGCGATCAGCGCCGAGATCGAGCGCGGCGCGACCGAGGTGGCCGACGCCAAGTCGAGCATCGCCGAGATGGCACGCCAGGCGTACCGCGGCCAGGGCGACGTCTCGAGCCTCGGCATCGTCACGGGTGCGCAGAGCACCGAGGAGTTCATCGCGGAGTACGCGGTCTCCTCGACGGCGGCGCGCAGCCAGTCCCGCTCGCTCCAGGAGCTGCTCGAGGCCGAGTCGGTGTCGCGCAACCGCGAGGCGCGCCTCCAGGCGGTGCGCGAGACGGTCACCGACCTCAAGCAGCAGGCGGACGAGAACCTCGTCGCCGCCGAGGCGGCGCGTACGGCCGCGGCCGACCGCAAGGCCGAGGTCGAGCAGCTGATCGTCGACCAGCAGGCCAAGAAGGCGACGATCGAGGAGCGCAAGTCCGCGGCCGAGGCCAAGGTCGCCGAGAACGAGGCCGCGCAGCAGTCCCTGCAGAGCGAGATCAAGGGCATCATCGCGGAGCAGGCCGAGCGTGACCGCAAGGCCGCCGAGGAGGAGGCCCGCCGCCAGCAGCAGAGCCAGCAGTCCGGTGGTGGAGGCGGCGGTGGTGGAGGCGGTGGCGGTGGCGGGTCGTCCTCCGGCGGGGGCGGCGGCGGAGGTGGCGGTTCGTCCTCCGGCGGCGACCGCGGCAGCATCTCGAGCTTCCTGTCGTACCCGACGGCGGTGCCCTACGTGACCTCGAGCTACGGGATGCGCCTGCACCCCATCCTCGGCTACTACCGCCTGCACGCGGGGACGGACCTGCGCGCCTACTGCGGCACGCCGATCATGGCGGCCGGGCCCGGGACGGTCGTCCACGCCCAGTGGCGCAACGGTTTCGGCAACCAGGTGCTCGTCAACCACGGCACGGTGGGCGGCAAGAACCTCATGACGAGCTACAACCACCTCACGCGCTTCGCGGTGTCGTCCGGCCGGACCGTCAACAAGGGTGACGTCATCGGCTACTCGGGCAACACCGGCCTCTCGGGGGCGTGCCACCTGCACTTCGAGGTGTACGTCAACGGGTCGACGATCGACCCGATGTCTGTGCTGCGCTGACCGAGCCGGGTCGCGCTCCGGGAGTCGCGCCCCACCCGCCCCCGGCCCCCGCGCGACCGCACCCGGGGGATAATCGGTACCGGGCGCCGTCGGGCACCCGTACGCTGGGGCGCCCGCACGGCTCGGGGCCGGCGCACGGACGGTGCCCCGGACGAGCACCCCGGGCGACAGCACCGACAGCAGAGAAGGACGGTAGGACACGGATGGCGAAGGACAGCGGCCGCAAGGTCGTCGCCAGCAACCGCAAGGCACGCCACGACTACGTGATCGAGGACGTGTACGAGGCGGGGATCGTCCTGTCCGGGACCGAGGTCAAGGCGCTGCGGATGGGCAGGGCGTCGCTCGTCGACGGCTACGTCGCGGTCGACCGCGGCGAGGCCTGGCTCGAGAACGTCCACATCCCCGAGTACACCGAGGGCACGTGGAACAACCACGCCCCGCGCCGCAAGCGCAAGCTGCTCCTGCACAAGGAGGAGATCCTGCGGTTGGAGTCCAAGACGCGCGAGAAGGGGCACACGATCGTGCCCCTCGCGCTGTACTTCCTCGACGGCCGCGCCAAGGTCGAGATCGCGCTCGCGCGCGGCAAGAAGGAGTACGACAAGCGCCAGGCGCTCCGCGAGAAGCAGGACAACCGCGAGGCGCAGCGCGCCATGCGGCAGCGCGAGCTGCGCTGACGCCGCGCGGGGCGTCCCGCACGCGGTCCCGTGCCCGACGTCGGCCCCACCCGCTGGTGACGCCGTCGCCCTCGACGTACGGTCGAGGGCGAGACGACGACCGCGAACCAGGAGGCCCCATGGTCAAGCTCCGCCAGTACATCCCGCGCCTCGCGGCGGGGGCGTACATCCTCAACTCCGGCCTGAGCAAGCGCGGTGCCGACGAGGAGACCGCGCAGGGACTGCACGGGATGGCCGCCGGCACGTACTCGTTCCTCGGGGACGTCGAGCCGAAGCAGTTCACCAAGACCCTGTCGACCGCCGAGATCGCGCTCGGCGCGGCCCTCGTGGCGCCCTTCGTCCCGACCGGTCTCGTCGCCGTCGGGCTCGGCGTCTTCTCGGCCGGCCTCGTCGGCATGTACCTCAAGACGCCGGGCATGACGCGCGAGGACGGGGTGCGACCCACCGAGCAGGGGACCGGGCTCGCGAAGGACGTGTTCCTCCTCGGGATCGCCGGCGGGCTGCTCGTCGACTCGCTGAGCCGGAAGAAGTAGCCGCGACGCGGGTACCGGCGGCGCACGGTCGCCGGTACCCGGCCGCGCGGGAATATCCGTGCGGGGCACGGCGTTGATCGCGTAGGCTGGACCTGCTGCACGAGGTCCGGGTCCGCCCGGACGCCGCGCAGTGCTTGACAACTGCACAGGGGGTGATCGGTTTCGACGGTGGTCGTGCTTCGAGGAGAAGCGGGCCGAGGATGCAGGCTTATCTCGTAAACGATGTCTGCAAAACACAGGTGCCGATAACAAGCGCACCGACTTCGCCCTCGCCGCCTGAGCGAGCCCCGAAGTCCGTCAGCCCGAGCTAGCTCTCGACTCGGATCCTGGCGTCATCTAGAGAGCCACTGCTCGCAGTCCTCGTCACCGGGGCTGCGGGGACTTTCAGGTGACTGAGCCCGTCCGCATCTTGTCTGCGTGAGTGCGGGGGCCGAGAAAAACGACAGCAGACTGCGCCCGGAGAAGTCCTCGATCGGCGTCACCGGACCGGGGTTCGATTCCCCGCACCTCCACCCCTGCGGCGACGGCCCGCACCCCTCTCGGGGTGCGGGCCGTCGCCGTATCGGCGCTCTGTGCGGTCACCAGCCGTGGCGCTCCCAGGCTGCCGCCGCCTCGTCGCCGTCGAGCCACTCGAGGCGCAGCCGCCGCCCCCGCACCTCGAGCCGGTCGTCGTCGTCACGGGGGAGCGGGGGCGCGCCGGGGTCGTCGCTGTACAGGTCCTCGTCGTCGCCCGCGCCGTCGAGGTGGGCCCGCCACTGCACGCGCGGCTCCGGGTTGACGTGCCGGGGGAACGTCTGCGGCCCGACCGTGTCCCAGTGCGTGCACACGCGCGTCACGAGGTGACCGGCGAGCCGGGCCGTGCCCTCGTCGTCGGCCCACAGGCGCGCGACGCGACCGGTGCCCTCGGGGGTGACGGGCTCAGTCACGGGCGGACGCCCCGACGAGCGGAGCCCGTCCCGACGACGGCGCCTGCGGGTCGTCGTCCGGCCCCGTGCCGCCGTCGTCGGCCGGGGGAGCGCCGCCGTCCTGCGCACGACGGCGGACCCGGCGCAGCACCCAGCGCACGACGAGCAGGACGAGGCCGACGACGACGAGCCACGGGAGCAGCGCGCCGAGGACGACGACCAGGCCGTTGAGCGTGGTCAGCAGAGCGTTCCAGCCGTTCTGCAGCCCGCCGAGAAATCCGCCGGGGGCGAGCTGCTCCGTCGGCACCACCTGCACGACGGTGACGTGCAGCGTGGACATCGAGACCCGGTCCGTGAGCGCGGCGCGCTGCGACTGGAGCGACTCGAGCTCCGCCTGGCGCGTCGTGAGCTCCTGCTCGGCGGCGAGCAGGTCCGCGGTCGTCGCCGCGTCGCCCATGAGTGTCCGCAGGCGCTCGACCGACGTGGTGAGCGCCGCGACGCGGGCGTCGAGGTCGCGCGCGGTGCCGGTCACGTCGACCGCCTCGATCGCGAGGTCGCGCACCTCGCCGACCTGACCGAGCGCGTCCACGGTCGCGGTCGTCTGGGCCGCCGGCACGCGCACCGTCAGCTCGGCCGTGGGCCGCGCGTCGCCCTCGGGCTCGGACTGCCGCCGGCTCTCGACCCGCCCGCCCGCGCTCTCCGCGAGCTCGGCGACCTGCTCGGCGGCCGCCGACGGGTCCTTCGCGACGACGGTCACCGAGCCGGTCGTGACGATCTCGCGGTCCGCCTCGACCACGGCGTCCTCGTCGCCGGTCGTGATCCCGGCCGGGGCGCCGGACGAGGTGTCGGTGCCGTCGACCACCGCCGCCTCGGACCCCGCGCCGGAGTCGAGGGCGGCGTCGCCGGCGCCCGGCGTCGCGGAGCAGCCGGCCAGGAGCGCGCCGCCGAGCACCAGCGCGGCGACGACGGCGAGAGGGCGAGTGGTCCGCATGCTGCGAGGGTAGGGGGCCAACCGCGCGAACCGGACAGCCGCACCCACATCGTGACCGTCTTGTGAACTGTCCGTGATCCGACCGTCGCCCGGCGCCGTGCGGACGCGCCGGTCCCCGCGCGAGGATGGGTGCGTGCTCGTGTGCTGCGGACTCGTGACCCTCGACGTCGTCCAGGTCGTCGACGCCCTGCCCGGACCCGACGAGAAGGTCGTCGCGCGGTCCCTCGCCGCGACGTTCGGAGGCCCGGCCGCGAACGCCGCGGCCACCGCCGTCGCGCTCGGCGTCCCGCCGACCCTCGTGACCGCCGTGGGCCACGGGCCCCTCGCCGCGGTCGTGCGGTCCGAGCTCGCGTCCTCCGGCGTCGCGCTCGTCGACGCGGTGGACGGTGCGGCCGGGGTCGCCGGGGCGGCCCAGCCCGCGGTCTCGACGGTGCTGGTCACGCGCGCGACCGGCGAGCGTGCGGTCGTGAGCACCAACGCCTCCGGCTTCGGCGACCTCACCGATGCGCGGCTCGTCGCGCCGGGTCGCACGACGGACCTGCTGGGCGAGCTCGGCCCCGGGGACGTGCTGCTGCTCGACGGCCATCACCCGGGGCTCGCGCTCCGGGTCGCGCGCCGCGCGCGGGAGCGCGGGTGCGCCGTCGTGCTGGACGGGGGCTCCTGGAAGCCCGACGCGCCCGCGATGATCGGGCTGTGCGACGCCGTCGTCGTGTCGGCGGACTTCCGGCCGCCCGGCGTCGCGACGGGCGACGTGCTCGACGCCGTCGCCGCGCTCGGACCGCGGTTCGTCGCGCGGACCCGCGGTCCGCGGCCCGTCGAGGTGCTCGACGCGGGGGAGAGGTACGAGGTCGCGGTCCCGCGGCCGGGCCGCGTGGTCGACACCCTGGGTGCGGGCGACGTGGTCCACGGCGCGTTCGCCGCGGCGGCGGCACGTGGGTCGTCGTGGCGCGCCGCGCTGGCGGACGCCGTGGTGGTCGCGTCCCGCTCGGTCGAGCACGCCGGAGCGCGGGGCTGGATCGCCGCGACGTCGTGACGTGCGGGGCCGTGGGACCAAGGTCCCGGGTCGCGGCCTCCTCGGCTACATTTCGGTCACGAAGCCGGGAGAGAGTTGACAGCCACTTAGTAAAGGCAGTCTACTAACAAACATGACAACGGCAGTCACCGGCACCGGCGCACCGAGGAGGCGACTGAGCACAGGGCTCAGGCCGACCTCGAAGGTGCTCCCCGAGCACGCTCGGGCCCACAACCGGTCGCTCGTGCTGCAGCACCTGTTCCACGAGGGGCCCACGTCGCGCGCCGACCTCGCGCGCGCCACGTCCCTCACCCGCGTGACCATCTCCGACCTCGTCTCCGTGCTCATCGCCGAGGGCCTGGTCGAGGAGCTCGGCGTCCGCCCGGGCCAGCGCGTGGGCAAGCCCGCGATCCTCGTCGGCATGCGCACGAGCGCGTACCAGATCGTCTCCGTCGACCTCACCGACGACGAGGTCCTGCGCGGCGCCGTCGTCACGCTCACGGGCGACTTCGTCGTCCGGCAGAGCCTCGCGGTGGACGGCCGCACCGGCACCGAGCTCGTCGACCTGCTCATGCGCTTCTGCCGCGGCCTCATCGCGTCCGCGACCCAGCCGGTCATCGGCGTGGGGATCGGGTCGCCCGGCGTCGTCGACGCCGAGGGCCGCGTCATCGAGGCGCCGAACCGCCGCTGGTACGACGTCCCGCTCGCCGCCCAGCTCACGGAGCGGCTCGGGCTCGCGGTCCACGTCGCCAACGACGCCAACATCGCCGCGCTCGGCGAGTTCACGTTCGGGGGAGCGGCCGGGGACGGCCTGCTCGTCCTCACGGTGGGCGAGGGCGTGGGCGCCGGCATCATGGTCGACGGCGCGCGCGTGCACGGGCACGCCGACGCCGCCGGCGAGCTCGGCCACGTGACCGTGGTCGAGGACGGCGAGCCGTGCGCCTGCGGGCGCCGCGGCTGCCTCGAGACCGTCCTGTCCGTGCCGGCGCTGCGCCGCGCGGTGGACGGGCTCGACACCGAGGCTTCCGACGCCGTGCTGGCGTCGGTGGGCAGGACGCTGGGCATCGCCCTGGCCCCTGTCGTCAGTGCGCTCAACCTCGCGGAGGTGCTCGTGAGCGGTCCTGCGGACCTGCTCGACGGCCCCCTGCGCGAGTCGGCGTTCGAGACCATCCGCTCCCGCACCATGCCGGTCATCGGCAGCGGGCTGCAGGTGCGGATGGCCACGCTCGACGAAGACGTCGTCCTCGCTGGGGCCGCCGTCCTCGTCCTCTCCGGACAGCTGGGGGTCTCGTGAGCCGACGACGCTCCGCCTGACCCGCTCTGCCCGACCGGGGCTCGGGCCACGACCCGCCCCTCACGACCTCCTGGGACCCCCAGTGCAGCACCCCCAGGAACGCAGTAACACCGCAGCACCCCTGCACACGCTCGATTACGCAGGACTCCTGCCACACCTCCGGTGGGGGCATCGCCGCCACCACCAAGAATCACCGAGAGGAAGCACCCAGTGAAGAGGAACCGTCTCGTCGCCGCCTCCGTGGCGTCGACGATCACCCTGGCGCTCGCGCTGACCGCCTGCAGCACCGGCGGGAACGAGAACAACGGCTCCGGCGACGGCGAGGCCGCCTCCGGCGACATCCGCGTCTGGCTCGTGGGCTCCGACACCCCCGACGCGGCCCGCGACTACCTCAAGACGACGTTCGAGGAGGAGAACCCGGGCAGCACCCTCACGATCGAGGAGCAGTCCTGGACGGGCCTCGTCGACAAGCTGACGACCTCGCTCTCGGGCTCCGACAGCCCTGACGTCGTCGAGGTCGGCAACACGCAGTCCGCCGCGTTCACCTCCGCGGGCTACTTCCGCGAGATCACCGCCGACGAGTTCGAGTCCTACGGTGGCGACGACCTCCTGCCCGCCTTCGTCGAGGCCGGCACGTGGGAGGACAAGCACTACGCGCTGCCGTACTACGCGGGCTCCCGCGTGGTGTTCTACTCGCCCCAGGTCACGGGCGGCGCCGCGGTGCCGACCACGCTCGACGAGTACGTCGCGAGCGCCAAGGCCCTCACGACCCCGGACGTGTCCGGCCTCTACTGGCCTGGCCAGGACTGGTACAACGCTCTCCCCTTCATCTGGGAGAACGGCGGCTTCATCGCCGAGCAGGGCGAGGACGGCACCTGGGAGGCGGGCTTCTCCTCGGAGGGTGGCCTCAAGGGCATGGAGCAGGTCGCCGACCTGATGGCCAACGCCTCGCACGCCCCGAAGGACGGCCAGGAGACCGACCTCCAGGTGCCGTTCTGCGAGGGCAAGGTCGCGTACCTCTCCGCCCCGACGTGGATCCAGTGGTCCATCAAGGCTCCGGAGGACGCGGAGACGCCGGGCTGCGAGTCGACCTACGGCTCCGACCTCACCGCGCTCCCGCTGCCCGGCAAGGACGGCGGCACCGCGACGGTCTTCGGCGGTGGCTCGAACCTCGCGGTCGCGTCGAAGTCGAACAACCCCGAGCTCGCCGTCAAGGCCTACGCCATCATGATGAGCGACGAGTACCAGACGATCCTCGCCGAGAACGGCCTGATCCCGGCCAAGACCTCGCTCGCCGAGAAGGTGCCGACGGACAACCCGATCGCCCAGGCCGGTGTGGACGCCGCGATGAACACGCAGGTCACGCCGGTGTCGCCGAAGTGGGCTGACGTCGAGGCGCAGAACGTCCTCCAGACGGCCTTCACGCGCATCGCCAACGGCGACGACGTGAAGACCGTCGCCGAGGAGCTCGACGCGAAGATCGAGCAGATCCTCAACAGCTGAGCCGGCCCGGTGCCGCCCCGGGTCCGCCCGGGACGGCACCGGACGCTCGTCAGGGGTGGGGATCTCTCCGGGGTCCCCACCCTTCGCACGACGCGTCCCGCACGTCATCACTGCGCACCACCGCGCACCATCCGACGGAGTGAGGAAATGAGCTCTACCACTCTCGAGCCCCGGACAGCGCCCCCGCGCGCGTCCGTGCGGCCCCCCAAGAAGCGGCGTCCACCGGTCCTGCCGTGGTCGCTGCTGGTCCCCACGCTCATCCTGCTGGGCATCATGGTCGGCTACCCGCTGGTCCAGCTGTTCGTCATGTCCTTCCAGGAGTACGAGCGCGCCCAGCTCATGGGCGTGCCGGCCGAGTGGGTGGGCTTCGACAACTACGTACAGGTCCTCACCGACGTCGACGGGTTCTGGACGGTCCTGCTCCGCAGCTTCGTCCTGATGGTCGTCTGGGTCGCGCTGACGATGCTGTTCGGCACGCTCGTGGCGCTGCTCATGATGCGTCTCAACAAGGGCTTCCGCCTCCTCGTGTCCATCGGGCTGCTGCTCGCGTGGGCGATGCCGCCCCTCGCCGGCACCATCGTCTGGGGCTGGCTCTTCGACACCGAGTACGGCGTCGTCAACAACTTCCTCACGAAGATCACCGGGGACAACTGGATGGGCCACTCGTGGCTCCTCGACCCGATGCAGTTCTTCCTCATCCTGACGCTCATCATCGTGTGGGGCGCGATCCCGTTCGTGGCGTTCACGCTCTACGCGGGCCTGACGCAGGTGCCGGGCGAGGTCCTCGAGGCCGCGCAGCTCGACGGCGCGACGCCGTTCCAGCGGTTCCGGCTCATCATGGTCCCCTACGTGCGGAGCATCTACACGGTGCTGATCGTGCTGTCGATCATCTGGGACCTGCGCGTCTTCACGCAGGTCTACGCCCTGCAGGGCATCGGCGGCGACCGTGAGAAGACGAACACGATCGGCGTGTACATCTACCAGATGGGCATGGCCCAGGGGCACTACGGTGTCGCCGGCGCGATCGCCGTCATCTTCGTCTTCATCATGCTCGGCATCTCGTTCTACTACGTGCGCCGGACCGTCCGGGAGGAAGAACTGTGAGCACCATCTCCACCCCGACGATCCCCGTCTCCCGCGCCGCGGTCCCCGACCGCGGTGGCCGGAAGACGCGGCGCGAGGGACAGAGCAAGAAGCGCGCGGCGAACGTCGTCTACTCGATCATCGCGATCGTCGTCTTCGTCGCGTCGGCGTTCCCCGTCTACTGGATGATCAACACGTCGTTCCTGCCGACGAACCTCATCCGTGGGACGGACCTGCACTTCTTCCCGACCCCCGACGTCTTCACGCTGAACAACTACGTGAACGTGTGGACCGACGACCGTCGTGCGCCGCTGCCGCCCGCGATGGTCAACTCGATCACCGTCACGCTCATCACGCTGGTCGTCTCGATGATCCTGGGCTTCCTCGCCTCGCTCGCGATCACGCGCTTCTCGTTCAAGGGCCGCAAGTCGTTCATCGTCGCGCTCCTCGTGATCCAGATGATCCCGGGCGAGGCCATGATGATCTCGATCTTCCGGATCATCGACGGCTGGCAGATGCTCAACACGATCACCGGGCTGGCGTTCGTCTACATCTCCGCGGTGCTGCCGTTCACGATCTGGACCCTGCGAGGCTTCGTCCAAGGCGTGCCCGCGGAGCTGGAGGAAGCGGCCATGATCGACGGGTGCTCGCGACCGAAGGCGTTCTGGAAGGTGACGTTCCCGCTGCTCGCGCCCGGCCTCGTCGCCACCGGTGTCTTCGCGTTCATCCAGGCGTGGAACGAGTTCCTCATGGCGCTGATCATCATGTCCCGGCCGGAGTCCATGACGCTGCCGGTCTGGTTGCGCACGTTCCAGCAGGCGACGATGGCGACGAACTGGGGAGCGCTGATGGCCGGCTCGGTCATCGTGGCGATCCCGGTGGTCATCTTCTTCGTCATCGTCCAGGGCAGGATGACCGGTGGCCTCGTCTCGGGTGCGGTGAAGGGCTGACGTGAGCGACCTGAGCACGGCTGCCTCGCTCGACGGCGAGGCGGCCGCAGCCCTGGCCGGACGCCCCGGCCCCGGGACCGCGTCACGACGCGGTCCCGTGGGCCCGGGCAGCGCGGTGGGCCTCGACATCGGCGGCACCAAGGTGCTCGCGGCCTTCCTCGGCCCCGACGGGGTCGCGCGCGAGACCCTGCGCCTGCCGACGGTGCGCGGACCGGAGGGCGTCGTGTCCAGCGCGGCGCGCGCGGTCCGCGAGGTGGTCCGGCGCGCCTGCGGTGACCTCGCGGGCGTCGACGGCGTCGGCGTCGGGGTCCCCGGGCTGGTGGACCCCGCCGACGGCTCCGTCGTGCACGCGGTGAACCTCGGTATCGAGGGCGGACGCTTCGCCCTCGCCGAGGCGCTGTCCGCGGAGCTCGGCGGCGTCCCGGTCCAGGTCGACAACGACCTCAACGTGGCCGCACTCGGTGCCTCGCACCTGCGCGGCGCGGAGGGGGAGGACCTCGCGTTCCTCGCGCTCGGCACCGGGCTCGCGGCCGGCATCGTGCTCGGCGGCGAGCTCCGCCGGGGCGTGAGCGGCGCGGCGGGGGAGATCGGGCACATCCCGATCGACCCGCGCGGGCCCGAGTGCGCGTGCGGGCAGCGCGGGTGCGTGGAGGTCTACGCGTCGGGCTCCGCCGTGTCGGCGCGCTGGCCGTCGCGCCACGGTCGGCCGGCCCCTGCCGAGCTCTTCGAGGCCGCGGCCGCGGGCGACCCGGACGCGATCCGGATCAAGGACGAGTTCGCGTCCGCCGTCGCCTCCGCCGTGCGGATCCTCGAGCTGACGGTGGACGTGCGCCACGTGGTGCTCGGCGGCGGCGTGTCCGCGCTGGGCCAGCCACTGCTGGACGCGGTCCGCGACGCGCTCGACGCGCAGTCGAGCACGTCCCCCTTCCTGTCCTCGTTGCGTCTGTCGGAGCGGGTCTCCCTCGCGCCGTCGGACGTCCCGGTCGCCGCCGTGGGCGCTGCTCTCGTCGGCCGTCGAAAGGTGTTG
>NZ_JBMVFX010000021.1:0-79435 GCF_049538415.1 Cellulosimicrobium sp. AB352
GACGGCGTGCACGACCTCCTCGTCGAGCCCGGCGCCGACGGGACGCGGGCGCGTTTCGACGTCGACAACGACCACGTGGAGCCCGTGCTGCGCGCGCTCACCGACCTCGGGCTGCGGTCCGTCACGGTCACCCCGCCGTCGCTCGAGGAGCTGTTCCTGCGCCACTACGGCGACGAGCTCGCCCAGCTCGACGGGGCCGGTGCGCTGTGAGCGCCCCCACCGCGACCCCGCCCCGCGGACGAGGCGCCGCCGTCGCTCCCGAGCCCCCGGGTCCCGGCCGCGCGGCGACGGGCTGGCTCACCCTGCTGCGCTTCGTCCTGCGCCGCGACCGCGTCCGCATCCCCGTGTGGACGGCGTCCGTCGCGCTCCTCTTCGGGTACGCGGCGGTCGCCCTCGACACGCTCTACCCGACGGCGGCCGACCGCCAGGTGCGCGCGGCGCTCGTCTCGAGCCCGGCCGGGATCATGCTGTCCGGGCCGCAGTACGGCATCGAGGACTACACGCTCGGCGCGATGATCGCCAACGAGATGGCGCTCACCGTCATGGTCGCGGTCGCGATCATGAGCATCTTCCTCGTCGTGCGGCACACGCGCGCCGAGGAGGAGACCGGCCGGGCCGAGCTCGTCCGGGCGGGCGTCGTGGGGCGGCACGCGCCCGCGACCGCGGCGTTCGTGGCGGCGGTCGTCGCGAACGCGGCCATCGCGCTCGCGACCGGCGTCGTGCTCGTCGCGACCGGGCTCGACGCCGTGGACTCCCTCGCGCTCGGCGCCGCCGTCGGGGTCACGGGCCTCGTGTTCGCCGCCGTCGCCGTCGTGACGAGCCAGGTCACCGAGCACGCGCGCGGCGCGAGCGGGCTCGCGCTCGCCGTGCTCGGCGTCGCGTTCCTGCTCCGCGCCGTCGGCGACGTGCAGGAGGAGCACGGGAGCTGGGTCTCGTGGCTCTCCCCCATCGGGTGGGCGCAGCAGATCCGGGCGTTCGTCGACCTGCGCTGGTGGCCCCTCGGCCTGTCCGTCGCGCTCGTGGTGCTGCTCCTCGCCCTGGGCGCGGCGCTCGCCGCCCGGCGCGACCTCGGCGCCGGGCTCGTGCCGCCCCGCGCGGGCCGGCCCGACGCCGCCCGCTGGCTCGCCAGCCCGCTCGCCCTCGCGTGGCGCCAGCAGCGCGCGTCCGTGCTCGCGTGGGCGATCGGGGTCGGCGTCACGGCGCTCGCGTGCGGGACGTTCGTCGACTCGGTGGGCGACATGGTCGCGGCCAACCCCGAGGTCGCCCAGATGATCGGCGACGCGTCCGACCTCGTGGCCGGGTTCGTCGCCGTCATGGCCCTCTTCCTCGGGCTCGGCGTGGGTGGTTTCGCCGTCGCCTCGGCCCAGCGTGCGCGGGGCGAGGAGACCGCGGGGCGGCTCGAGCCGGTGCTCGCGACCGGGGTCGGGCGCGTGCGGTGGCTCGCGGGCCAGCTCGTCGTGACCCTGGTGGGAACGTGCGTGCTGCTCGCCGTGAGCGCCGTCGGGCTGTGGCTCGGCGCGCTGACCGTCGGGGAGGACGCGTTCGGCCTCGGTGACTACCTCGCCGCGTCGTTCGCCTACCTGCCCGCGGTCGCGGTCGTCGCGGGGGTCGCGGTCGCGGCGTTCGGGTCGCGCCCGGGCCTCGCGGCGCTCGCGTGGGCGCTCCTCGCCTACTCGTTCGTCGCGACGATGTTCGGCGCCCTGCTCGACCTCCCGTCGTGGGCGAGCGGGCTCTCGCCCTTCTGGCACGTGCCCCAGCTCCCCGGGGCCGACGCCGAGCCGTGGCCCTTCGTGTGGCTCACGCTCCTCGCCGTCGCGCTCGTCGCGCTGGGGCTCGCGGGCTTCCGCCGCCGCGACGTCCCGCGCCCCTGACGCGTGGCCGTCGTGGGCTCCGGCTAGGCTCGATCCACCTTTTCCGACCACGGAGGTGACGGTCATGTCCACGCCCGACCGGAGCGACGCGACGCGCTCGGCCAGGGCCACCCTGCACGAGTGGGTCGACGCGATCCCCGCGCGGGAGCCGACCGAGGGTGCGGGAGCCCGCGACCCGCGCACCTGGGTCGCGGCCCTCGCGCTCGAGGGCACGTGGCTGGGCCTGTACCAGGACGCGTACCGGTTCACCGAGACGGAGTGGGACGAGCTGGTCGACGACCTCTCCCGGTACGCCGACGTCCGGCCGCCCGCGCGCGCCGTCGTGTTCCGCGACGTCGAGCTCGACGAGGACCCGTTCCGCGACGACGAGCGCCCGCTCGTGGACGCGGTGCTGCGGGTCGCGCTCGAGGAGGGGGTCGAGAACGTCACCTTCGCCGCGGTCGCGCGGCGGTGCGACCGCAGCGAGTCGACCCTGCGGTCGATGTTCGGGGACGCGGAGACGCTGGTCGACGACGTCGCGATCGAGGTCGTGCAGTCCGGGTTCGACGACCTCTCGCCGCTGCGGCTCGACCCGTCGCGCGCCGCGGTCGCGGCGTCGGTCGCGGCGCTCGACGACTCGCGCAAGGCGGCGGCGCTCCTGCGCCTCTACGCCCTCGGCGGGGTCGCGCGCGACGACGTGCCCGAGGGCCAGCACACGGTCCACGCGGACGTGCTCCGCGCGTGGCGGGAGGAGGGCGCGCCGTCGTCCCTCGTGCTCGCGGCGCTCGCGTGCGACGGCTGGCGGGCCGGCGAGCGGCAGCGCGCGCTGCTGTTCCCCTCGGCGCTGCCGGGTGCGGTCGTGCGCGAGCTCGCACGCCTCGTCGACGACGCCGCGGGCCCGGCCACGCCGTAGCGGTCCCGGCACGGCCCCCGGCTCCCGCTCAGCGCCGGAGCTCGCGCTCCTGCACGACGCCGGGGCACGGGACCGCGACGACGTCACCACGCCGCAGGTCCTCGGGGAGCCGCGCGACGCCCCCGGCGCGGCCCGGGGCGGGGTGCACGGTGAAGCGGCGCAGGGGTGCCGGCGAGACGCGGCCGACGAGCCGGGCCTCCTCGACCGCCGCGCCGCACGCGTCGAGGTCGGCGTCGAGCCACAGCTGCCGGTGGTGGCCGCCGAGGCGCGGGACGACGTCCTCCACCCCGGCGAGCACGACGCACCGCGGCGACGCCTCCCACAGCCGCCCGACGCGGCCCGGGTCGGCGCTCGCGGGCACGTGGACGGTCGGGGTCGCGCGCAGCCGGGCGCAGGCGGCGAGGCTCGTCCCGTCGACGAGCACGTCGTGCGGGGCGAGGACGGTGCCGCCCGGCCAGGCCGACGAGGGAGCGCCGCGCAGCGCGGCGAGCCGGGCGGAGAACGCGGTGTGCACGAGGTCATGACTCCGGTCTACCGCGCGCGGCGGGGGCGGGAACCGGGCCTGACGGAACGCACACGGCCCGCGCCCGGATCCTCACGGCCTCCCGACGGGCGTGGTCGCCGCCCGTCGGGAAGCCGCCCGCGGACGGCCCTCAGGACGCCGCGGTCGGCGCCCCGGGGTCCGGCTCGAAGCGGTAGCCCATGCCCGCCTCGGTGAGCAGGTAGCGTGGGGCAGCCGGCTCCGGCTCGAGCTTCTTGCGGAGCTGCGCGACGTACAGGCGCAGGTAGCCCGTGTCGCTCACGTGCTGGGAGCCCCAGATCTCCGTGAGCAGCGTCTGCCGCGTGACGAGCTTGCCCGGGTTGCGGACGAGCCGCTCCAGCACCTGCCACTCCGTCGGGGTGAGCCGCACCTGCTCGGTCTGGCCGTCGCGCACGCGCACGACGCTGTGGGCCGACAGGTCGACCGTCACGTCGCCCAGCACGACGACCGGCGCGGAGTCCTCGTGCGCGACGCGGCGCGTGAGCGCGCGGATGCGGGCGAGCAGCTCCTCGATGGAGAACGGCTTCGTGACGTAGTCGTCGGCGCCCGCGTCGAGGGCCTCGACCTTGTCGGCGGCGCCCGTGCGCCCGGACACCACGAGGATCGGGGCGTCCGACCAGCCCCGGACGGCGTGGATCACGTCGAGGCCGTCGAGCTCGGGCATGCCGAGGTCGAGCATGAGGACGTCGGGCCGGTGGTCGATCGCGCGTGCGATCGCCTGCGAGCCCGAGGTCGCCGTGATGATCTCGTAGCCCTGCGCGGTGAGGGTGATGCGCAGGGCGCGCAGGATCTGCGGGTCGTCGTCGGCGATGAGGATCTTCATGGCGCGCTGGTCTCCGGTGCGTCGGGGTGGGGCGTCGGGCCCGCGGCGGGCAGGGCCACGACCATGGTGAGCCCTCCGCCGGGGGTGTCCTCGGGGGTGAGCGTGCCGCCCATGCCCTCGACGAACCCCTTCGACAGCGCGAGGCCGAGCCCGAGGCCGGTCGTGTTGTCGGTGTCGCCGAGGCGCTGGAACGGCACGAACACGTCCTCGCGCCGCTCGGGCGGGATGCCCGGGCCGTGGTCGACGACGCGGATCTCGACCGACCCCCCGAACGCGCTCGTCGAGATCCGCACGCGCTCGTCCGGCGGCGAGTGCCGCGTCGCGTTGGCGAGCAGGTTGACCAGCACGCGCTGGAGCAGCACCGGGTCGGCGACGACCGCGGGGACGTCGAGCTCGAGGTCGAGCTCCACCTGGGCGGGCCCGAGACCGAGCTCGTCGAGCGCCGGCAGCACGACGTCGGCCGGCTCGACCTCGGTGCGCGACACCCCGAGGACGCCCGCCTCCAGCCGGCTGACGTCGAGCAGGTCGGTGATGAGCGTGCCGAGCGCGCCGAGGCTCTCGTCGGCGGTCGCGAGCAGCTCGTCCCGGTCGGCGGGGCTGAGCGCGCCGCGCGTCGAGCGCAGGCCGCTCACGGCGGCGGTCGCGGCGCTCAGCGGGCGGCGCAGGTCGTGGCTCAGCGCCGAGAGCAGCGCGCTGCGCACGCGGTCGGACTCGGCGAGCTGGTCCATCTCGCTCGCGACCTCGGCGAGGTCGCTGTGCTCGAGCGCGGCCTCGAGCTGGACCGCGATGACGTTGAGCAGGCGCCGCTCGGACGCGGCGAGGTCCGGCCCGAACAGCTCGAGGTCCGCCCGGTCGTCCACGCGCACCGTCGTGCTGGGCGCGCCCGGCCCCGGGTCGCCGTCGGCCGCGAGCTCCGTCCCGGAGACGACGAGCCGCGCCCCCACCATGCCGAACGCCTCGCGCGCCCGGCTCACGAGGGCCTGCACGGCGTCCTGCCCGCGCAGGACGCTGCCCGCGACCGTGGCGAGCACCTCGGACTCCGCGGCCGCCCGCCGGGCCGCGCGCGTCGTGCGCGCCGCGCGGTCGACGACGACGCTCACGAGCACGGCGATGACGACGTACAGGACGAGGGCCACGAGGTGGAACCGCTCGCCCACGGTGATCGTGTGCAGGGGCTCGACGAAGAAGTAGTCGAGCGTGACGCCCGACAGGACCGCGGCGTAGACCGCGGGCCAGACGCCCCCGACGAGCGCGACGACGACGACGAGCAGCTGGTACGCCAGGACGTCGGTCACGAGCGTGTCCTCGTCGCGCGCCGTGACGAGGAGCCAGGTGAGCAGCGGTCCGCCGACGAGCGCGAGGACGAACCCCGCGACGCGACGCCGCAGGGTGAGCGCGCCGCCCGAGCGGGGCAGGCGTGCCCCTCCCCCGGCGGCGGCGTGGTTGACGATGTGGACGTCGATGTTGCCCGCCTCGCGCGTGACCGTCGCGCCGATGCCGGGGCCGCTGAGGGCCGACGCGAGCCTGCCCCGGCGCGAGACCCCGATGACGAGCTGCGTGGCGTTGACGCCCTTGGCGAACTCGACGAGCGCGGTGGGGACGTCGTCGCCCACGACCTGGTGGTACGTCCCGCCGAGCTGCTCGACGAGCGCGCGCTGGTGCGCGAGCGCGCCGGGGGCCGCGTCGCGCAGGCCGTCCTGCGCCGTGACGTGCACCGCGAGGAGCTGGCCGCCCGCCGACCGCGCGGCGATCCGGGCGCCGCGCCGCACGAGCGTCTCCCCCTCCGGGCCGCCCGTGAGCGTCACGACGACGCGCTCCCGCGCCTCCCAGGTGCTGTCGATCCCGTGCTCGGTCCGGTAGAGCCGGAGCGCCGCGTCGACCTCGTCGGCGAGCCAGAGCAGCGCGAGCTCGCGCAGCGCGGTGAGGTTGCCGAGGCGGAAGTAGTTCGACAGCGCCGCGTCGACGCGCTCGGCCGGGTACACGTACCCGCCCGCGAGGCGGTCGCGCAGCGCCTGGGGCGCGAGGTCGACGACCTCGATCTGGTCGGCGCCGCGCAGGACGGCGTCGGGGATCGTCTCGCGCTGCACGGCGCCCGTGATCTTCTCGACCACGTCGTTGAGCGACTCGATGTGCTGGATGTTGACGGTCGAGATGACGTCGATCCCGGCGTCGAGCAGCCGGTCGACGTCCTGCCAGCGCTTCTCGTGGGCGAGGCCCGGCGCGTTCGTGTGCGCGAGCTCGTCGACGAGCGCGACGTCCGGGCGTCGCGCGAGGACGGCGTCCAGGTCGAGGTCCGTGAGCGCGACGCCCCGGTGGGTCACGCGGACGCGCGGCACCACCTCGAGGCCCTCCGCCATGGCCGCCGTCGCGGCGCGGCCGTGGGTCTCCACGACCGCGACCACGACGTCCCGGCCCTCGTCGCGCAGACGGCGGCCCTCCTCGAGCATGGCGTAGGTCTTCCCGACGCCGGGCGCCGCGCCGAGGAGGACCCGCAGCCGTCCGCGCGCCATGCTCAGCCTCCGATCCGGTCCAGGTCGACGTTGAGCTCGAGCACGTTCACCGTCGGCTCGCCGAGGTACCCCAGCGCACGCCCCCCAGTGTGCCGCGCGACGAGCTCCTCGACCTGCGCGGTGGTCAGACCGCGCGCCGCCGCGACGCGGTCGACCTGGACGGCGGCGTAGGCCGGGCTGATGTGAGGGTCGAGCCCGGAGCCCGAGGCCGTGAGCGCGTCCACGGGGACGTCGGCCGGGTCGATGCCCTCGAGCTCCGCGACCTGGGCGCGCCGCTCCGTGATCGCGGCGACGAGGTCCTCGTTCTCGGGACCGAGGTTCGAGCCCGACGACGCCGCGGCGTCGTACCCGTCGCCCGCGGCCGACGGCCGGGGCTGGAAGTACTCGGGCAGGGGGTCGCCGTCGGCGTCGGTGAACGCCTGCCCGAGCAGGGCCGACCCGACGACCCGGCCCGCGCCGTCGTGCACGAGCGAGCCGTCGGCGCGCGCGGGCAGGACGAGCTGCCCGACGCCCGTGACGACGAGCGTGTACCCGACGCCGAGGAGGAGGGTGAGGACGAGCATCGCCCGGGTCGCGACCCAGACGACCCGCCCGGTGCTGCGTGCCGTGGTGTTCATGGGGGTTCTCCTGGTCGTCGTACGGGTCAGTAGCCGGGAAGGAGGCGCACGACGAGGTCGATGAGCCAGATGCCGACGAACGGGGCCACGAGGCCGCCGACGCCGTAGACGAGCAGGTTCCGCCCGAGGATCGTCGAGGCGTCGGCGGGCCGGTACCGCACGCCGCGCAGCGCGAGCGGGATGAGCAGCACGATGACGATCGCGTTGAAGACGATCGCCGACAGCACCGCCGACGACGGCGAGCTGAGGCCCATGACGTTGAGCACCTCGAGGCCGGGGAACACGCCCATGAACATCGCGGGGATGATCGCGAAGTACTTCGCGACGTCGTTGGCGATCGAGAACGTGGTGAGCGCCCCGCGCGTGATGAGGAGCTGCTTGCCGATGCGCACGACGTCGATGAGCTTCGTCGGGTCGGAGTCGAGGTCGACCATGTTGCCGGCCTCCTTCGCGGCCGACGTGCCGGAGTTCATCGCGACGCCCACGTCGGCCTGCGCCAGGGCGGGCGCGTCGTTCGTGCCGTCGCCCGTCATGGCGACGAGGTTGCCGCCCTCCTGCTCGGCGCGGATGAGCGCGAGCTTGTCCTCGGGCGTGGCCTCGGCCAGGAAGTCGTCGACGCCGGCCTCCTGCGCGATCGCGGCGGCGGTGAGCGGGTTGTCGCCCGTGATCATCACGGTGCGGATGCCCATCGACCGCAGCTCGGCGAAGCGGTCCGCGATGCCCTCCTTGACGACGTCCTTGAGGTGGACGACGCCGAGCACGCGGCTCACGCCGTCCGGCGTCCGCACCGCGACGACGAGCGGCGTGCCGCCCGACTGCGCGACCTCCTCCACGACGTCGTCGAGCTCCGCGAGCACGCTCGACGCCGCCCGCTCGCCGCCCTGCTCGACCCACGCCGTCACGGCGGACCCGGCGCCCTTGCGGATCTTGGTCCCGTCCGGCTCGTCGAGCCCCGACATCCGGGTCTGCGCCGTGAACGGCACGATCTCGCCCGGCGCGGTCGGCCCGACGTCGAGGCCCCCGCGGCGCGCGAGCTCGACGATCGACGTGCCCTCCGGCGTCGGGTCCGCGAGGGACGACAGCGCGGCCGCGCGGACGAGCTCGCGCTCGTCCACGTCGCGCAGCGCGACGAACCGCGCGGCCTGCCGGTTGCCGTAGGTGATGGTGCCGGTCTTGTCGAGCAGGAGGGTCGTGACGTCGCCCGCCGCCTCGACGGCGCGCCCGGACATCGCGAGCACGTTGCGCTGCACGAGGCGGTCCATCCCCGCGATGCCGATCGCCGAGAGCAGCGCGCCGATCGTCGTCGGGACGAGGCAGACCAGGAGCGCGACGAGGACGGCGACGCTCACGGGGCTCGCCGCGTACGACGCGACGGGGTTGAGCGTGAGGGCGACCACGACGAACACGATCGACAGCGACGCGAGGAGGATGCTCAGCGCGATCTCGTTCGGCGTGCGCTGCCGGCTCGCGCCCTCGACGAGCGCGATCATCCGGTCGACGAACGTCTCGCCCGGCATCGAGGTGACGCGCACGACGATGCGGTCCGACAGGACGCGCGTGCCGCCGGTGACGGCGGACCGGTCGCCGCCCGACTCGCGGATCACCGGCGCGGACTCGCCCGTGATCGCGGACTCGTCGACCGACGCGATGCCCCACACGATCTCGCCGTCGCCGGGGACCAGCTCCCCCGCCTCGACGACGACGACGTCCCCCAGCCGCAGGTCGGCCGAGGAGACCTCGACCGCGCGGGCGCGCAGGGCCCCGGGGTCGCCCGTCTCGTCGTACGCGGCGACCCGGTGCGCGACGGTCGCGGTGCGGGTCCGGCGCAGCGAGTCGGCCTGGGCCTTGCCGCGGCCCTCCGCGACCGACTCCGCGAGGTTGGCGAACAGGACCGTGAGCCAGAGGAACACGGCGATCACCGCGGTGAAGGACCCGGGGACGGGCGTGCCGCCCGACTCCTCCGGGCCGCCGAGGAACGGCTCGACGACCGCGATCACGGTGGTGAGCGCGGCCCCGACCCAGACGAGGAACATCACGGGGTTGCGCCACATCTGGCGCGGGTCGAGCTTGCGGAACGCGCCGGGCAGCGCCTGGCGCACCTGCGACCAGGTGAAGAGGCCGCCGGCGGTCGCGGCCGGCTGGTGCACGGCGCGCGGGGAGGGGTGGGTGAGCGTGGACATGGGTTACAGCAGCCCTTCAGCCAGGGGACCCAGCGCGAGAACGGGGAAGTACGTGAGCGCGGTGAGGAGGAGGACCACGCCGATCAGGAGCCCCACGAACTGGGGGCGGTGGGTCGGCAGCGTGCCGACGGTGGCGGGCACCTTGTCCTGCTGCGCGAGCGAGCCCGCGAGCGCGAGGACGAGGACGATCGGCACGAACCGGCCGAGCAGGATCGCGACGCCGAGCGCGGTGTTGAGCCACGGGGTGTTCGCGGTGAGCCCGGCGAACGCCGACCCGTTGTTGTTGGCCGCGGACGTGAACGCGTACAGCACCTCGGTCGTGCCGTGCACTCCGGGGTTCCAGATCGACACCGTCTCGACGCTCTCGCGCACGGGCGGGATCGCGAAGCTCAGGGCCGTGCCGACGAGCACGAGCGTCGGCGTCACGAGGATGTAGAGGCTCGCGAGCTTGATCTCGCGCGGCCCGATCTTCTTCCCCAGGTACTCCGGCGTGCGGCCGACCAGCAGGCCCGCGACGAAGACCGCGATGACGGCGAGCACGAGCATCCCGTAGAGCCCGGAGCCGACGCCGCCCGGCGCGACCTCGCCGAGCATCATGTTGAGCAGCGGGAGCACCCCGCCCAGCGCCGTGTAGGAGTCGTGCATCGAGTTGACCGCGCCGGTCGACGTCGTGGTGCTCGTCGTGGCGAAGAGGGTCGAGCCGATTATCCCGAACCGCGCCTCCTTGCCCTCCATCGCGCCCCCGGCGAGGTGCGGCGCGGTGCCGCTCCCGGCGGACTCCAGCGCGGTGAGCGCGACGAACGACGCCACGAAGAGCACGCCCATCGTCGCGAGGATCGCGTAGCCCTGGCGGTCGTCGCCGACCATGCGGCCGAACGTGCGCGGCAGGGAGAACGGGATGACGAGCATGAGCAGGACCTCGACGACGTTCGTCCACGCCGACGGGTTCTCGAACGGGTGCGCCGAGTTCACGTTGAAGAACCCGCCGCCGTTCGTGCCGAGCAGCTTGACGACCTCCTGCGAGGCCACCGGCCCGCCCGGCACGCTCTGGGTGCCGCCCGCCAGGGTCGTGACCTGCGTGAAGCCGTCGAAGTTCTGCACGACCCCGCCGACCAGCAGCACGACCGCGCCGACGAGGGAGATCGGGAGCAGGATGCGCAGGCACCCGCGCACGAGGTCCACCCAGAAGTTGCCGATCGTCCCGACCCGGCGGTACGCGAAGCCCCGCACGAGCATGACGGCGACCGCCATGCCGACCGCCGCGGACACGAAGTTCTGCACCGCGAGCCCGGCGAGCTGCACGGTGTAGCCGAGCGTCTGCTCGGGCGAGTACGACTGCCAGTTCGTGTTGCCGACGAACGACGCGGCCGTGTTGAAGGCGAGGTGCTCCGACGGCGCGGGCAGCCCGAGCGAGTACGGCAGCCACTGCTGCGTGCGCTGGAGCAGGTAGAGGAGCAGGAGGCCCACGGCCGAGAACGCGAGGATGCTGCGCAGGTAGGCGGGCCACGTCTGCTCGGAGCGGGGGTCGACGCCCAGGACGCGGTACAGGCCCCGCTCCACCCGCCAGTCCTTCGGCGTGGAGTAGACCCGCGCCATGTGGTCGCCCAGCGGGCGGTAGAGCGCCGCGAGGACCAGGGCGACGGTCCCGAGCGCGAGGAGCGCGAAGATCCAGGTCATCAGAAGCGCTCCGGTCTCACGAGCGCCACCACGAGATACACGATCGCCGCCGCACCGAGAGCCACGGCGAGGAGCTCGAGCACGATCACAGCTTCTCCACCGCCTTCCCGATTCCGGCGACCAGCACGAACACGGCGATCACGCCGAGCACGTAGACGATGTCGAGCACGAGACGTCCCCAGGTCGAGACCGACGGCCCCCTGTCGGGCGGCCGGGCACCCATCGGACGGGGCGCCGACGACGATCGAACACCCGCTCCGGGGCGGCGGAGCCCGTCCTCACGGGACCCATACGGGCGGGGGCGCGACGCTAACGATCTCCTGACGCTCGGCCCTCGGTGCGGGCGGTCGCGGACGAGCCCGTCGGTTCCCGTGGGGAGTTCGTGACGAGTGCGTGACCGACGCCCCGCCATCGGGGGCGGTGCGCGCCGTCGGGCACCTAGGATGTCCCGCATGATCTTCAAGGCCGTCGGCGACGGGCGCCCCTACCCGGACCACGGCCGGGTCACCGCCCGCGACTGGGCGGAGGTGCCCCCGCGTCAGGTGCGCCTCGACGAGCTCGTCACCACCAAGCGCACGCTCGACCTCGACGCGCTCCTCGCCGAGGACTCCACGTTCTTCGGCGACCTGTTCGCGCACGTGGTCGAGTTCGACGGCGTCCTCTACCTGGAGGACGGCCTGCACCGCGCCGTCCGCGCCGCGCTGCAGCAGCGGGCGATCCTGCACGCGCGCGTGCTGACGCTGCGATGAGCGGCCGGTCCGGTAGGTTGCTGGCGTGACACTCCGCCCCGACACCGCGCGCGCCGTCCGCCGCCGGCGCATGCACGAGCGCCAGGCAGTCGTGTTCGGGCTGCTCATCGCGGCGCTCGCCGTCGTCGGGATCGGCGCCCTCGCCGTGTACACCGGCGCGATCGAGGCGCCGTTCGACCGGGAGCTGTCCTCCCCCGAGGCCGTCGACGACCTCGCGGACGTCAAGGTCCCCTGCCTCGCGGACGGCACCCTGCCCGTCGCCACCGGCGACATCCAGGTCAACGTGTACAACGCGTCCGGCAAGGACGACCCGCTGGGCCGGCTCAACCAGGACATCCTCACGTCGCGCGGGTTCGCGGTGCTCTCGACGGGCAACGCCCCGGACCTCGACGGCGACGGGAAGTCCGACGTCGTGTCGCGCACGCAGATCCACTTCGGTGCCGCGGGCGTCGCGCAGGCGTACACCCTCGCCGCGCACTACGAGAACCCGGGCCTCGTGCTCGACGCGCGCGAGGACGCGACGGTCGACCTCTACGTGGGCGCCGACTTCGAGAACATCGTGGACCCGGAGCTCGTCGGCCTGTCCGGCGACGTCCCGCTCGAGAGCCGTGCGGGGTGCGTCCCGATCGAGGAGATCACGCCCCGCCCGCTGCCCGTGCCGCCCGCCGAGGGCTAGCACGTCCCGGCCCGGCTCCCGCCGGGCACCCTGACCGCCGAACGGTACCCATGAGCACCCTGCCCCTCCGGCCCGCCCGGACCACCGACCCCGCCGAGGTCGACCGCCTGTACGAGATCTGCCTGCGGACCGGTGCGTCCGGCGCCGACGCGAGCGGGCTCTACACCGACCAGCGCCTGCTCGGCGAGGTCTACCTCGGCGCGTACCTCGCGCTCGAGCCGGGCCTGGCGTCCGTCGTCGAGGCCGACGGCGTCGCCGCCGGCTACGTGCTCGGCGCCCGCGACACCGCCGCGTTCGAGGACCGGTGCGAGCGCGAGTGGTGGCCGCCGCTGCGGGAGCGCTACCCCCTCGGGAGCTTCCCCGCGGGGTCGCGCGACGAGGCGCTCGTCGAGCAGATCCACCGCCCGCACCGCACGGACCCGTCCGTGCTCGGCGACTACCCGTCGCACCTGCACGTCGACCTGCTGCCGGCGGCCCAGGGCGGCGGCAACGGCCGCCGCCTCATGGAGGTGCTCTTCGACGCGCTGCGCGCCGCCGGGTCGCCCGGGGTGCACCTCGGCGTGGCGGAGGACAACGCGTCCGCGATCGGCTTCTACGAGCACCTCGGCTTCACCCGGCTCGACGTCGCCGAGGGCCTCGTCCTGGGCCTGCGCCTCTAGCCGACGGCCCGGCGGGCTCGCGCCTGCCGGGCCGTCGTCTCCGTGGAGCCTCCGAGGAGGCCGCTCCCGCGCGTCGCGTCAGCGGGCGTCCTCGACCGTCTCGTGGACGGCGGGCTCGTCGCCCCCGGGGGCCGACGCCGGGCTGGCAGGCTCCTGCGTCGTGCCGCGCCACCGCGAGAGGTTCCGCATCACGTGGTAGATCACGAGCGCCGCGGCGGTGCCCAGCGCGATCCCCTCGAACGTCAGGTCGCCCACGGCCCACGTGAAGTTGGCGATGCCGACGACGAGCGGCACGGCCGCGGTCGTGAGGTTGACCGGGTCGGAGAAGTCGACCTTGTTCTGCACCCAGATGCGCGCGCCGAGGATGCCGATCATGCCGTAGAGCATGGTCGCGGCACCGCCCAGGACGCCGACCGGGATCGTCGCGATGAGCGCGCCGAACTTCGGCGACAGGGAGAGCACCAGCGCGGTCGCCGCCGCGACCCAGTACGCCGCGGTCGAGTAGACGCGCGTCGCGGCCATGACCCCGATGTTCTCGGCGTAGGTCGTCGTGCCCGAGCCGCCGCCGACTCCCGCGAACGTCGTCGCGAGGCCGTCGGCGAAGAGCGCGCGGCCGGTGAGGTCGTCGAGGTTCTTGCCCGTCATCGCGGCGACCGACTTCACGTGCCCGACGTTCTCCGCGATGAGCACGAGCACGACCGGGACGAACAGGCCGAGCACCGCGACGTCGAACGTCGGCGTGACGAACTCCGGGAGCCCGACCCAGGCAGCCTTCCGCACCGCGTCGAACGACACCTCGCCCTGGATCACAGCCACGACGTAGCCGACGACCACGCCGACGAGGATCGACAGCCGCCCGAGGATCCCCTTGAACAGGACGCTCACGAGGATGATCGCGGCGAGCGTGACGACGGCTGTGACCGGCGCCTGCTGGAAGTTGCCCCACGCGGCCGGGGCGAGGTTGAGCCCGATGAGCGCGACGATCGTGCCCGTGACGATCGGCGGCATGACGACGTCGATCCACCTCGCGCCCGCGACGTGGACCAGGAGGCCGACGGCCGCGAGCACGAGGCCCGTGACGAGGATCCCGCCGACCGCGACCGACTGGCCCTGGGACGCGGTCGCCGCGCCGATCGGCGCGATGAACGCGAAGCTCGACCCGAGGTAGCTCGGGAGGCGGTTCCGCGTGATGAGCAGGAACCCGACCGTGCCGATGGCCGAGAAGAACAGCGTCGTCGCGGGCGAGAAGCCCGTGAGGAGCGGCACGAGGAACGTCGCGCCGAACATGGCGACGACGTGCTGCATCCCGATCCCGATGGTCCGCGGCCAGGTCAGACGCTCGTCCGGGTCGACGACGTCCCCCGGTCGGACCGTCTTCCCGTCACCGTGCAACCGCCACCCGATGGCGCTCATGTCTCTCCCGTCCGTGAAGCCCGTGTGAAAAAACCCCCGGTGCAGGGTAGTGGTCCGACGTCACGGCGGTGTTTCCGGGGCGACCCGTGGGCACGGGCGTCACGGCAGCTGCGGCACGACCTCGCTCGCGATGAGCTCCAGGTGGTCGAGGTCGTGCAGGTCGAGCACCTGGAGGTAGAAGCGCGTCGCGCCCTGCTCCGCGGCGGCCGCGATCTTGTCCGCGACCTCGCCGACCGTGCCGGCCAGGCCGTTGCGGCGGACCTCGTCGGGCTCGCGCCCGATCGCGTCGGCCCGACGGCGGAACTCCGCCTCGTCCTTGCCCACCGCGACGACGAACGCCGCCGAGTACACGAGCGAGTCGGGGTCGCGGTCGGCGTCGAGGCACGCGGCGCGCACGTTCTCGAACCGGTCGGGCAGGACGCCCGGGTCGGGGAACGCCGCGTTGAACTCGCTGGCGTACCGGGCCGCGAGCGCCGGGGTGCGCCGGGGCCCGTGGCCGCCGACGATCACCGGGACGCGCTCCTGCGCGGGCTTCGGCAGGGCCGGGGAGTCCGTGAGCGTGTAGTGCTCGCCGCTGAACGAGAACGTCTCGCCGACCGGCGTCTCCCACAGCCCGGTGATCACCGCGAGCTGCTCCTCGAGGATCCCGAACCGCTTCTCCGGGAACGGGATGCCGTACGCCTCGTGCTCGCGGGCGTACCAGCCCGCGCCGAGGCCGAGCTCGACGCGGCCGCCCGACATCTGGTCGACCTGCGCGACCTGGATCGCGAGCACGCCGGGGTGGCGGAACGTCGCCGACGACACGAGCGTGCCGAGCCGGATGCGGCTCGTCTCGCGGGCGAGGCCGGCGAGCGTCGTCCAGGCGTCGGTCGGGCCGGGCAGCCCGTCGCCGTCGCCCATGACGAGGTAGTGGTCGGAGCGGAAGAAGGCGTCGAAACCGAGGTCCTCGGTGGCCTTCGCGACAGCGAGGAGGTCGTCGTACGACGCGCCCTGCTGGGGCTCGGTGAAGATGCGCAGGTCGATCTGGGTCATGCCGTCACCCTGCCACACCGCGCGCCGGCCCCCGCCCGCACGACGCCCCTTCCGCGAAGTAGGACGTGCGGTCGCGAACGAGGACGCGCGGAGCTCTACCTCGCGCCGGGACGTCCTACCTCGCGGGCCACGGCGGACGCGGTGCGGTCAGTCCGCCAGAGGGACGAGGTCGAGCTCCTGGAACTCCGCGACCTCGGGGATCCACCGCTCAGCGACGAAGCGGCGGTGGTCCGGGTGGGCGTCGTACGCGGCGTACGCGGCGTCGTCGTCGAACACCATGGAGAACTGGAACGTCAGCGGGCTCTTCGGGCTCACCTGGCGCGAGACGGTGAAGTCCCGGACGCCCGGGACCCCGGTGAGCGTCGTGCGGGCGGTGCCGAGGAACTCGGCCTCCTCCGCGCTGCCGGCGGGGTGGACGAGGCGGAAGGCGACGGTGTGCTGGATCACTCCTCCACCCTAGGCTGGCGACCATGCGCGTGAGCACCGTGATCCTGCCGATCTACCCGTGGCGCGAGGGCCGGGACGTGTGGCGGTCCGCCGACGACCTCGGGTTCCACGCCGCCTACACGTACGACCACCTGTCGTGGCGGTCGTTCCGCGACGGCCCGTGGTTCGGCGCGGTCCCGACGCTGGCCGCCGCGGCGGGCGTCACCGAGCGGGTGCGGCTGGGCACGCTCGTGTCGTCGCCGAACTTCCGCGAGCCGGTGACGTTCGCGAAGGACCTCATGACGCTCGACGACCTGTCGGGCGGGCGCGTGACCGTCGGCCTCGGCGCAGGGACGACGGGCTTCGACGCGACGGTCCTCGGCGGCGAGCCGTGGTCGCCCCGGGAGCGCGCCGACCGGCTGCGCGACTTCACGATCCTGCTCGACCGCCTGCTCACCGAGCCCGCCGTCACGCACGACGAGGGGCACTACCGGGCGCACGAGGCGCGGACCATCCCCGGGCCGGTCCAGTCGCCCCGGGTGCCCTTCGCGATCGCCGCGACCGGCCCGCGCGGGCTGCGGCTGGCCGCGCGCTACGGGCAGGCGTGGGTGACGACGGGCGACGGCCGCCTCGGGGACGACGCGACCCCGGCGCAGTCGCGCGCCGCCGTCCGCGACCAGGTGCAGCGGCTCGACGCGGCGTGCCGCGACGCCGGTCGCGACCCGGGGTCGGTGGAGCGCATCCTGCTCACGGGCTTCACGCCCGACCCCGCGCTGGAGTCCGTCGACGCGTTCGTCGAGACGGCGCACGGGTACGCGGAGGCCGGCATCACGGAGATCGTCGTCCACCGGCCCATCCCGGGCACCCAGTTCGCGGCCGACGAGCGCGTGTTCGAGCAGATCGCGACCGACGGCGCCGCGCAGGTCGCCGGGCTGTAGGGCGCGGGCCGTCCGCCTCGGGAGTGTCCTCCACGCGCACAGTGTGCCGCACCTCCGGCACGTCCTCCCGCTCGGGTGGAACCTCTCGGGGCGTCGCTGCGTGTCAGAGACAGAGGGCCCGCGACACATGTCGTGCGAGGGCTCACCGGACCGGGACGCGAGGAGGCGACGTGCGCAAGGCACCGGCGGGGTGGTACGCGGACGCACCGGGCTCGGGGAGCGAGCGCTGGTACGACGGCGCGGCGTGGACCGACCGGACGCGCGAGCGCCGGGCGCGCGACGACGTCGGGCCATGGCGGCGGGTCGTCGTGCTCGGGTCGGTGGTCGTGCTGGTCGTCGCGGCGCCGCTCCTCCTCGCCGTGCTCGGCTGAGTCCCCTCCCGGGAGAGCCGCCCGCCGGGAGGCGTGTCAGCCGAGCGGCCCCCGCACGCGGTAGGTCACGTGGGTCACCTGGGACGCCGCCCGCACGGCGACGGTCTCGAGCGCGAGGGGCGGGACGCCGTCGAGCACGCGGTCGCCGTGACCGAGGACCTGGGGCACGACGTGCAGCCGGAGCTCGTCGAGCAGCCCCGCCGCGATCACCTGGTTGATGGTCGCGGCCCCGCCCGCGATCGCGACGTCCCGGTCCCCCGCGGCCTCCCGCGCCTGCGCGACGGCGGACCCGACGCCGTCGGTGACGAAGAAGAACGTCGTCCCGCCCTCCAGGACGAGCGGCTCGCGCGGGTGGTGCGTGAGCACGAACACCGGCGCGTGGTACGGCGGCTCGGGGCCCCACCAGCCCTGCCAGTCCGGGTCCCACTCCCCTCGCCCGGGCGTGAACATGTTCCTGCCCATGACGAACGCCCCCGCGTCGACGATCGCGGCGATCTCCGCCGCGTTCTCGTCGGCGGTCTCGACCATCCACCGGTGCAGGTCCACGCCCGCGCCGAACGGGTGCTCCAGCGTCTGGTCGGGGCGCGAGGAGTACCCGTCCACCGACACCGCCACGTCGCACGTCACGTTCCCCATGCCGCCCTCACCCTCCGCGGTCCGCGTGCGCCGCGACCGCCGTCGTCCGTCCTGACGACACGTCCGACCGCGGGCGGGCGCGGAACTCATCGCCGCACCCGGGTCAGCGCGGTGCGGGGGCCTCCTCGGTGGCGATGCGGAGGGCGGCGACGAGCTCGCGGTAGAGCTCGTCGGTCGCGAGGAGCTGGGGGTGCGTGCCGCGCGCGCGGACGCGGCCGTCTTCCATGACGAGGATGACGTCGGCGTCGATGACCGTGGACAGGCGGTGCGCGATGGTCACGACGGCGCGGTCGCGGGCCAGGTCCTCGATGACGGCGTGCACGGCCGCTTCGGTGAGCCCGTCGACCTGGGCGGTGGCCTCGTCGAGGAGCAGCACGTCGGGCGCGTGCAGGACGGCGCGCGCGAGGGCGACGCGCTGGCGCTCGCCACCCGAGACGGTCGTCCCGACGAGCGACGTGTCGAGGCCGTCGGGCAGCGAGCGCACCTTGGCGTCGAGACGCACCTGCGCGAGCGCCGCCCACATCGCCTTCTCGGTCGCGGCGGGGTCGGAGAGGCGCAGGTTCTCGCGGATGGTGCCCGGCACGACGGGGGTCTCCTGCTCGACGTACGCGAAGCGGCGCCGCACGTCGTCGAACGTGAGGTCGTCGTAGGGCACGCCGTCGAGGAGGATCCGCCCCGACTCGGGCTGCAGGAAGCGCAGCAGGAGCGAGAAGGTCGTGGTCTTGCCCGCCCCGGACGGGCCGACGATCGCGACCTGCCCGCGAGGCGGCACGTCGAGGTCGAGGTCGCGCACCACGGGCTCGCCGCCCGGCAGGTAGCGCGCGGTGACGCCGCGCAGGGACAGCCGCGGCGCGTCGTGCGGGGCCGGCGTGCCCGACGGCGCGCCCATCCCGGCCGGACGACGCGCGGCGGGGTCGTCGTCCTCCTCCGGCTCGATGGCCTGGACCTCGCGGATCCGCCCTGCGGCCGCGATGCCGGCCTGGAGCTGGGTGACGTTCATGGTCAGCCCCGTGACGGGCTCGACGATCTGGAACGCGTAGAGCAGGAACGCGACGAGGCTCGACACGGCCAGGAGCCCCTGGTCCACGCGCCAGGCGCCGAGCGCGAGGATGGCGATGATCGCCAGCTGGATGCCGCCCCCGGCGATGCTCCAGGCGACCGCCTCGGTCCGCACGGCCCGCACGCTGTGGCGCGCGGAGTCCTGCGCGTCGTCGAGCACCCGGTCGATCTGGCGCCCCTCCGCGCGGCTCGCCTTGATCGTGCGGATCGCACGCAGCCCACCCTCGAGCGTGCCGCCGAGGCTGCCGAGCGACTCCTGCGCCTTCTCCTGCGCCTTCGCGATGCGGGGCATGAGGGCGCCCACGAGGACGCCGATGACGACGATCGCCCCGAGCGTCGTGCCGAGCAGGACGAGGTCGAGCACGCCCATGAGGACGACCGTGCCCACGAGGGACACCGCCAGGTTCACGAGGTTGACCAGGCTCGACGACGCCGCCTCGCGCAGCAGCACCGTGTCGGACGTGACGCGCGTGACGAGCTCGCCCGTCGGGCGGCCGGTGAGCGCGCCGATCCGGGCGCGGAAGAAGCGCCGCACCATGGACGACCGCGCGTCGAGCACCACGCGCTCGGCGAGCGTGCCGAGCAGGACCCACTGCCACAGCCCGAGCACGAGCCCGACGACGAGCAGCCCGACGAGCGTGAGCACGGCCGGGGTCAGCGACTCCCCCGTGCCGAGCGTGTCGAGCACCCACTTGGTCACCATCGGCGTCGCGAGGGTGGCGGCCGTCGTCCCGAGACCGAGCACGAGGCCGAGCAGCAGGGTCCGGCGGTGCGGGCGGACGAACTGCCACAGCACCGCGAGGCGCGGGAGGAACGGGCCCCGAGGGGTGGCGTCGCGAGGAGCGGGTGGTGCCTCGGGCGTGGTGGCGGTCGGGGACATGCCGTCAACCATGGTTGACATCCTCTCTCGTGTCAACCGTCGTTGACGCGGCGCGGGTGGTCGCGCGCCGGAGCGCTCGACGCCCCTAGTGGAACACGAGTGTTCCATCCGTGACAAGCAGCGTTCCGTCACGGCGCGGGCTATCGTGGGCCGCGTGACGGCACGAACGAGCGCGCGGAGCACACCCGCGGCCACGCCCTCCGGAGCGGCTCCCGACGCGCCGCCCACGAGCGGCACCCGCACCCGGACCCGGCGCGCGATCCTCGACGCGGCCGTCTCGGTGCTCAGCACGGACAAGTCCGCGTCGCTCGGCGACGTCGCGCAGGCCGCCCAGGTGGGCCGCACGACACTCCACCGCTACTTCCCCGAGCGCGCCGACCTCGTCGAGGCGATCGGCGCCGAGACCGTCGAGCGCACGCGCGCGGCGATCGCCGCCGCGCGGCTCGACGACGGACCCCCGGCCTCCGCGCTGCGCCGCCTCGCCTTCGAGTACTTCGACCTCGGCCCCTGGTACATGGTGCTGTTCACCGAGCTCGCCGACGCCGAGTCCGCGTTCTGGGCCGAGTCCGAGCAGGCCGAGGAGCCGGTGCGGGAGCTGCTGCGCCGCGGGCAGGAGGCCGGCGTCGTCGACGACCAGCTCAGCGTGGCGTGGATCGTCCGCACCCTGTGGTGGATGCTCTTCAACGCGTGGTCCATGGCCGACGACGGCGAGATCTCGCGCGCCGACGCGCTCCGCATGGCCGTCCGCAGCATCGAGGGCGTCGCCCTCACGCGCGAGGCCCGCGCATGAGCGTCAGCCCGGGGCCGGCACCCCGCCCCGGCCTCGGCGAGCGGCTGCGCCGCTGGTGGCAGCGGGCCGACGACGTCCGGAGCGGCGTGCGCTGGGCGAGCGTCGCGACCGTGCTCGGCGGGATCGTCGTCGCGGTCGTGTGCCTCGTGCTCGTGCTGCGCGGCCGCGTCTGGGCGTGGGTCCCGCTCGTGGTCGCCGCGGCCGTCGCGCTGCGCGAGGTCCGCTACCTGCAGCGCGCCGCCCGGGGCGGCCGGCCCCGGTACCAGGAGAACGCCCCGCGCTGACCGCCGGGCGGTCGCTCGTCCGGGCCGCCGTGCGGTCGGCCGTGGGGTCGCCCGTGCGGCCGGCGGTGCGAGAGCGTGCACCTCGCGGGCCACGAGGACCACGCACTCGTCATCCGGAGGTCGCACCCCGGCGGGCCGCAGGATCCACCGGACGGGCGACGCGCCCGGGGTGCGCCGCGGGACAGACTGTCGGTACGGCGCCGGTCAGCGGCGCCGGCCAACCTCCGGAGGCGCACCGTGACCCCCACCCCCGCCCGGGACACCGCGTTCCCCGCCCACGACGGCGCACCCGAGCAGCCGTCCGCCCGCGCGGCCGCGCGCGGCCTGCGCTTCACCGCGCGCCGCGCGTCCCGGGCCCGACGGCGGGGCGCGGCCCCCGCGCGTCGGCCTGCCGTCCCCCCGGTCGAGCGGGCGAACGGCTGGGTCGTCGCGCTGGCCGTGGCCGCAGGAGCCGTGCTCTTCTCGACCCTCGCGATGAAGGCGTTCCTCGGCGGCTGACCCTCGGTCGGGCGCCCGCGGCCCGCGCACCAGGGATCTCGCCGACGCCCGCGGTCTCACCCGCCCCAGCCGTCGACGCGGGGCCACCACGGGTCTACCGTCGAAGCACGGGCGCCGCTGCCGACGGCACGCGCCCGGCCACCGTAGGGCCGGAGGCCGCCCCGGGGCTCAGGCCCCGCCGGCGGCCGCCTCGTCCCACACCACGACGTCGCCCGCCCGGACCGTGCCGGACGACAGCAGCCGGCACACGACGCCGCCCCGCGCGTGCATCGCGCGCATCGCGCCGGGCGCGATCCAGTCGTCGAGCAGCCGGCACGGCGCGGCGATCCGGAGCACCTGGAGCTCGACGTCCCCGATCCGCAGGAACGACCCCGGCTTCGTGGGCAGGTCGCCGTGGGTGAGCGTGACGTTGCGCCGGGTGAGACCGGGGTCGATCTCCTGCCCGAGGTCCGCGGAGGCCGCCGCGAGGTCGGTGAGCGTCTGGATCGTCACGTGCCGGTGCTTCGACCCGTGGTACCGGTCGCCGACGAGGCCCTTGCCTTCCTCCGCCTCGACCGACGCGACGACCCGCGTCGGGAGCCGACGGGCCTTCGCGACGTGGATCGCGTGCACGCGAGGCTGGTCCGGCATGGCACCAGCCTCGCACCCGGCGCCGCCCCAGGGCCACCGCCCCCGGGCCGGGCGAGCGCCGGGTACCGGTGTACCGTCCGGTGCATGACCGACGTCCGCAGCCGCACCCATGCCCAGGCCGTCGACGCAGCGATCGAGCTCTTCACCCGCAAGGGGTACGAGCAGACGACCGTCGAGGAGATCGCCGACGCCGCCCAGGTCAGCCGCGCCACCTTCTTCCGCCGCTACGGGTCCAAGGAGGACGTGGTCTTCGCGGACCACGAGCTCCTGCTCGACGAGGTCGTCGTCATGCTCGCCGCGACGCGGCCCGTGCCCGACGCCGAGGGGCACCTCACGCCCGACCCGACGGTCGACCCGTACCTCGAGGTGTGCCGCGCGGCGCGGCTGGTGTTCGACCACCACGTCGGTCAGCGCGAGACGTCCCTGGCCCGCTGGCAGCTCCTCCAGCAGGTGCCGGCGCTGCGCGACCGCGAGCTCGTCACGACCCACCGCTACGAGCGCGCGTTCACCGCGTACCTGCGCGACGCGCTCCCGCCGGACGAGCGCCGCTCGACGGCGTCCATCGCGTTCGCGGCGTCCGTCGTCGCCGTGCACAACGCGCTCCTGCGCCGGTGGTTGCGCTCCCCCGAGCAGGACCTGCGCCCCCAGCTCGAGGAGGCGTTCGCGGACCTGCGCCGTGCCGCCGTCGGCCGGTACGCCGCGCCAGACGCCGCCGCCCAGGAGCGCAGCGGGGACGGCGTGCCCGCGGCGCGCCGCGTCGTCGTGACCGTGGTGGACGCGGACGCGGACGCGCAGGGCGTCGCGGACGACGTCGCGCGCGCCGTCCGCGACGCCCTGGCCTGACCCCTCCCGCCCCGCCCCGCCGAGCAGGGTCGCATCGTGTTTCAGTCCGTGGGACGGTGCGGTGCGAGTCCCGTGCCCGGGGAATGCGCGAGTAGCATCGGCGGTTGCAGAACGCAGTACGCACGAACGTGCTCCGGGGTCGGTGCAATTCCGAGCCGGCGGTGACAGTCCGCGACCCGCGCCCACGCGCGGTTGACCTGGTGGAACTCCAGGACCGACGGTGACAGTCCGGATGGGAGGAAGCACGTGCGGCGCGGCCGTCCTCGGCCGGGCTCTCGCGAGCCCGCGCGACGGGGCGCGGTCTCGCCGTGGTGAGCGACGCCGTCGGGCCCTCGTGGCCCGGCCCGGCCGCCCGCCCTCACCCCGGAGCGCCCGTGCCCGGGAGGACGAGGACATCCGATGGACCTGATCCACGCGCTGTTCGACGCGCAGCTGACGATCGGCGACCAGCATCTGCTGTGGCGCGAGATCGTGGGCAACGGGTTCGGCCTGGCGTCGGCGCTGGGCGGCATGCGGCGCAAGGTGTGGGCGTGGCCCGTGGGCATCGTCGGCAACCTGCTGCTGCTCACGGTGTTCCTCGGCGCGGTGTTCGCGACGCCCAACCCCGTCAACCTGCTCGGCCAGGCGGGCCGCCAGGTGATGTTCGTCGTCGTGTCGGTCTACGGGTGGGTGCAGTGGCGCAAGACCCAGGCGCGGCTCGGTGACGCCGACGCGGACAGCCACGGCGTCGCCGTCGTGCCGCGCTGGGCGTCGTGGCGCCAGCGCGTGTTCCTCGTCGTCGCGCTCGTCGGCGGCACAGCCCTCCTGACCCCGGTCTTCCGCGCGCTCGAGTCGTACGAGCCCGTCTGGGCCGACGCGTGGATCTTCATGGGCTCGCTGCTCGCGACGTACGGCATGGCGAAGGGCTGGGTCGAGTTCTGGCTCATCTGGGTCGCCGTGGACGTCGTGGGCGTGCCCCTGCTGATCTCGGCCGGCTTCTACGCGTCCGCGTTCATGTACGTGTTCTACGGCGCGTTCACGCTCGTCGGGTTCTTCGTGTGGTGGCGCGTCAACCGCCGCGCGGCCGCCGCAGCCGAGGCGGACGCCGCGGCGGCGGGCGCGCCCGCCTGACCCGCCGGTCACCCGACCCCACCCACACCGATACCCCGTCTCGATTGACTGAGACGGGGTATCGCTGCACTATGGGAGGGACCGCCGCCGACGCCGGGCCCGCACCCCGGGCAACCGCGTCGAGGACGGTCGACCGACCGCAGCCGCCCTCCCAGGGGAGCACCGATGCCCACCACCCCGATCATGCCCGGCGTCACCGAGCCCACCTACGACCTCGCGACCCCGCTCGACCTCGACTACGCCGGCGCGTTCGCCGACGCGACCGAGGAGGACCGCGCCCACCTGCAGCGCGTCCGGCAGTTCGTCCAGGACGAGGTGCTGCCCGTCATCGACGACTACTGGGAGCGCGCCGAGGTCCCGTTCGACCTCGTCAAGCGCATGGGCGAGCTCGACCTGCTGCGTGACGGCGTCGACGTCGACGGTCGTCCGCACGTGAGCCAGCTCGCCGCCGGCCTCGCCGCCATGGAGATGTCGCGGGGCGACGGCTCCGTCGCGACGATCTGCGGCGTCCAGGGCGGTCTCGCGCTGCGCAGCATCCAGATGCTCGGCTCCGACGAGCAGCGGGCGAAGTACGCCGAGCCCATGGCGCGCGGGGAGATCCTCGGCGCGTTCGCGCTCACCGAGCCCACCCACGGCTCGGACTCCGTCTCGCTCGAGACGACGGCGCGCAAGGAGACGCGCGACGGCGTCGAGGGCTACGTGCTGAACGGCGAGAAGAAGTGGATCGGCAACGGGTCGTCGGGCCACGTCACGGTCGTGTGGGCGCGCCTCGTCGGCGACGACGGCGACGGCCAGGTCCACGGGTTCGTCGTGCCGCAGGACAACCCGGGCTACACGGGCACGACCATCACCGGCAAGGTGTCGCTCCGCGCGATCTGGCAGGCGCACGTCGTGCTCGACGACGTGTTCGTCCCCGCCGAGAACGCCCTGCCGGGCGCGCGGTCGTTCAAGGACACCTCGCGCGTGCTCTTCGCGACGCGCCTCGGGGTGGCGTGGGCCGCCGTCGGGCACGCGGTCGCGTGCTACGAGGCCGCGGTCGCGTACGCGAAGCAGCGCGTCCAGTTCGGGCGCCCGCTCGCCGCGAACCAGATGGTGCAGGAGCGCCTCACGCGGATGCTCTCGACGATCACGCAGCTCCAGCTCCTCGTCGCGCAGATGACGCGGCTCGACGAGGCGGGGACGCTCACCGGCCCGCAGGCGTCGCTCGCGAAGTACACGTGCACCCGCGGGGCGCGCGAGGTCGCGGCGAGCGCGCGCGACCTGCTCGGCGGCAACGGGATCCTGCTCCAGAACCGCGTCGCGCGGCACTTCGCCGACATCGAGGCCCTGCACACGTACGAGGGCACCGAGTCGGTCCAGGCGCTCATCGTCGGGCGCGACATCACGGGCGTCTCCGCGTTCGTCTGACGGTCCCGAGGGCGCACGCCCTCCCCCGCTCCCCGGCGCCGCTCGCCCCTCCTCGCGGCGCCGGGGCTCCTTCCTGTTCGCCCCGTCTCCTCGCCCTCCCGGATCGGAGTCCCATGAGCACCGACGCCAGCCCCCTGCCCGACGCCGCCGCCGTCACCCCCGAGGACGAGGTCACCCCGGTCCTCCTGCACGGCGCGCGCACCCCGTTCGCGCGCTTCCACGGCGCGCTCGCCTCGCTCTCGGCGGCCGAGCTCGGCGCGCACGCGATCCGCGGCGCGCTCGCGGCCGCGGGCGTCGCGCCGGAGCAGGTCGACACGGTGATCGTCGGGCAGGTCGTGCAGGCGGGCGCCAAGCAGGGCCCCGCGCGCCAGGCCGCGATCCTCGCGGGCCTCGGCTGGGACGTGCCCACCGTGACGATCAACAAGCTGTGCCTCTCGGGCCTCACCGCGATCATCGACGCGGCCCGGCTGGTCCGCACGGGCGAGGCGAGCGTCGTCGTCGCGGGCGGCCAGGAGTCCATGACGAACGCGCCGCACCTCGTCGTCGGGTCGCGCTCCGGGTTCGCGTTCGGAGACGTGACGATGGCCGACTCGCTCACGCACGACGGCCTGAACGACCCGTTCAGCGGCGAGGTCATGGGCGAGCTCACCGACCGCGGCTGCGCGACGCGCGGCATCGGCCGCCCCGAGCAGGACGCGTTCGCGCTGCGCTCGCACCAGCGGGCCGCCGCGGCGCGCGACGCCGGGCGGCTCGCCGAGGAGATCGCCCCCGTCGAGGTGCCGCAGCGGCGGGGCGAGCCGGTCGTCGTCGAGCACGACGAGGGCGTGCGCGCCGACACGACGCTCGAGGCCCTGGAGCGCCTGCGCCCGGCCTTCGTGCGGGACGGGACCATCACCGCCGGGTCGAGCTCGCCCCTGTCCGACGGCGCGGCGGCGGTCGTCGTCGCGAGCCGCGCCTTCGCGAAGCGCAACGGCCTGCCGTGGCTCGCCGAGATCGGTGCGGCGGGGCAGGTCGCGGGACCCGACAACTCGCTGCACTCCCAGCCGGCGCGGGCCATCGAGGCCGCCGTGAAGCGCGAGGGGATCGCCGCGGCGGACCTCGACCTCGTGGAGATCAACGAGGCGTTCGCCGCCGTCGCGCTGCAGTCGGTCGCGGACCTCGGCATCGACGCGGACGTCGTCAACGCCGACGGCGGCGCCATCGCGCTCGGCCACCCGGTCGGCGCGTCGGGCGCTCGGCTCGCGCTGCACCTCGCGCTCGCGCTCCGTCGCCGCGGGGGCGGCGTCGGCGCGGCGGCGCTGTGCGGCGGCGGCGGTCAGGGGGACGCGCTCGTCCTGCGCGTCTGACCCTCCGGGCGGGCCCCCGTCGGGGCTCCGCCGCGCGAGCCGACCAACCCTGGTGCACGATGCTGCACCAGGGTTGGCGCGTTTCGGCCGCCGCGGTGTGACGCAGATCGCGCCATGACCGCCGGGTTTCGCGTCATGGATCGCGTCTGACGTGGTCCCTCTCCCTGGAACCGCCCCCCACGAGAGGACCGTCATGACCACCGTGACCGACGCAGCCCGCCGTACCGCGAGCCGTGCGCGCCGCTCGCACCTGTCCGCCGTCGCCGTCGCGCTCGTCGGGCTCGCCGCAGGCTTCGCCGCGGCGCCCTACCTGCTCGGCTGACGCCTCCCGCTCGACGAGCCCGGGACCGCGGTCCCGGGCTCTCGTCATCCCGCGGTCGTTCTGCTCTCCGCGGGCTCGCGCGCGAGCAGCTCCTCCAGCCGGTCGAGCAGCGGGACCTGGCCCGCGACGACGAGCCCGCGGGCGCGCGCGAGCGCGAACCAGCCGGCCCGGTCGAGCTCCGGGAACTCCTGCATGCGCCCCGAGCGCGGCGGCCACTCCAGCGCGAACGTGTTGCTCGCGATCGTCGTGACGTCGAGGTCCGCCTCCCGCGCCCACGCCGCGACGAGCTTGCCCGCGCGCTGGCGCACCGTGCCGAGGTCGAGGTCCGGCGCCGCGCCGGCGGGAGCCGGGACGCCGAGCTCCTCGGCGAACTCGCGCAGCGCCGCCGCGTGCTCGTCCTCCCCCGGCTCCACCTCGCCCTTGGGGATCGTCCACCCGCCCGCGTCCTTGCGCGCCCACAGCGGGCCCCCCATGTGCCCGAGCAGCACCTCGACGACGTCGGCACGGAACCGGTAGAGCACGAGCCCTGCTGACTGCTTCACCCCTCCTTCCTACACAGCCGACGCCGGACCGGCCCGTCGGGGCCGCGCGGACCACCCGCCGAGGGCGTCTCGGGTCGTGTCCGGGGGCCTGTCGGGGGTCTGTCGGCGGCACGGCGTAGCGTCGGCAGCACCAGGACCGGGACCGCAGAAGGGGACGACCATGGCCACGCAGAGCGTCACGCACCTCAACCCGCCCGGGCTGCACCGCAACCCCGCGTTCTCGCAGGGCACCATCGTCGAGACGAGCCGCACGCTCTACGTCGGCGGGCAGAACGGCACGGACGCCGCGGGCGCGATCGTCGAGGGCGGCATCGCGGCCCAGACGGCGCAGGCGCTGCGCAACGTCCTCGCCGTGCTGGCCGAGGCAGGCGCCGGGCCAGAGGACGTCGCGCGGCTCGCCGTCTACCTCGACCCCGAGGCCGACCTCATGGAGGGCTTCGCCGCCGTCGGCGAGGTCTGGGGCCCGCACCCCGCCGCCGTGACCGTCCTGCGGGTCGGGATCGCGCGGCCGGGCGCGCTCGTCGAGATCGAGGCGGTCGCGGCGCTCCCCGCCTGACGCGAGGCACCGGCTCCCGCGCGCGACGACGCGGGGGTGCCGCTACTGTCCGGGGGTGCCAGCCCACCGGACCCCGTACCGCGCCCTCTGGCGGGCCGCGGCGTACGGGGTCGCGGCCTCCCTCCCCGTGCTCGCGCTCGCGTGGCTCGTGCGCACGGAGTCGGGGGTCGTCGTCGACGCGGACCGCGCCGCCGTCGCCGCGGCGACCCGGTTCGCCGGCGAGCGCCCCGCGCTCGAGCGCGCGCTCCTCGTGGGACAGGAGGCGCTCGCCGCGCGGTGGATGAACCTCGCCGCGATGGGCGTGTGCGTCTGGGCGTGGCGACGCCACGGGCTCGGGTCACGAGCGGCCTGGGCGGCCGGGACGATCTGGGGCGCATGGGCTCTCGGCCTCGGCGCGAAGGAGGTCGTCGGCCGCGCGCGGCCCGTCCTCGAGGGCGCCGTGTCGACCGTGCCGGGCGCGAGCTTCCCCTCCGGGCACGCGATGAACGCGGCGGCCGTCGGGGTGACGCTCAGCGTGCTCGTCTGGCCGCTGCTCGGGCGGCGAGGCCGCGTCGCGGTGGTCGGCGGTGCGACGGCGCTCGCCCTCGTCACCGCAGCCGACCGCGTGCTGCTCGGCGCGCACTACCCGTCTGACGTCGTCGGCGGGATCCTCCTCGGCGGCGCGGTCGCGGGGGCGTCCGCCGTCGGCTATCACGGGTGGGCCGCCGCGCGGTCCGGCCGTCCCTCCGGTGACACTCCCAGGAACGAGGTCTGATGCAACCCTTCGTGCACCGCTACGAGCTGGACACGACCCGCCCCACGGCGAAGGAGGTGCTGCGCGACGTCGGTCTGCGGGCGTTCCTCCCGGGGGCGGTGCTGTGGGTGGTCATCGTCGCGACGGGCTTCCTCGTCACCGGACCGCTCGGCGACCTGCCGGGCGAGGTCGCGGTCAACCGGTGGTTCGAGCAACGGCGCACGCCGTTCTGGGACACCGTCACCGAGGTGCTCTCCCTCATCGGCACGACCGAGTTCATCATCGGCGGCACGCTGCTCACCGTCGCGCTCGTGTGGTGGCGCACCCGGCAGTGGTGGTTCGCCCTCGTGCCCGCGCTCGCCGTCTCGCTGCAGGCGCTGATCTTCCTCACGTCGTCGATCGTCGTGGGGCGCGAGCGGCCCGACGTCTCGCGGCTCGACGAGGCGCCCCCGACGTCCAGCTTCCCCTCGGGGCACACGGGCGCGTCGGCGGCGTTCTACCTGACGCTCGCCCTGCTCGCGCAGCGCATCACGAACCCGGTGCTGCGCGTCGTCGTGACGGTGCTGTGCTGCCTCGTGCCGCTCGGCGTGGGTCTCTCGCGGCTCTACCGCGGTGCCCACGGACCGGCGGACGTCGTCGTGGGGCTCCTCAACGGCATCGTGTGCTGCGTCCTCGCGTGGCACTACCTGCGCCGCGACCTGCGCGCGAAGCGCTGACACCCCCGGGGACGCGCTCCCGGCGCCCGTCGTCGTGCGGGGGCCGTCCGGGCGCGCGCGGCGCCCGGGCGACCCGTCAGATCACTCGCACAGACCCACCGGGTCCCACGAGCCCCACGTCACGGAACCGGGGAGCTCGCCCTTCGTCCACCACTGGGCCGTGTAGTTCACGCCCGCACGGGACACGGTCTGACCGCCGGTGTAGACGGCCTCGCGCGACCAGGCCGGGGCGCAGACCGCCGCCTCGACCTCGGGCGCGGTGCCGCAGGGGCCGATCTTCTTCCAGGCGTTGCTCGCGCCCGGCTCCTGGTTGCGGGTCCACCACTGGGCCTTGTACTCCGCGCCCTCGTGCGAGACGACCTCACCACCGGTGTAGACGCCCGTGCCGTACCAGGGCACCGCGCACTCCTCGGCCACGCCGGGGCCCGGGGTCGCCGCGCGCAGCGTCGAGCCGAGGGCGTCGCCGAGCTCGTTGCGGTAGTCGCCGGAGAGGTCCCACCACATCGCGCCGCCGTAGCCCTGCGTCGCGACGAACTCGGCCTTCGCCGTCACGGACGCCGGGTCGTCGTAGCTCCACCACTGGTCGCCGTTGTACAGCCAGCTCGCGCCGATCTTCGGGTCGAAGAACTTCTTCCCGCCGAACGAGCGCAGCTCGGCGTACGTCTTGGTGCCGACGTACCCGGCGGCGGGCTGCCAGCCCTTCGTGCCGTCCTTCACGCCGTACCAGCCGTGGCCGTAGGCCGCGAGGCCCGCGTTGACCTGCGACGGGTCCGCGCCCGCCTTGACGTACATGCCGAGCGCGCCGTCGAGGCCGAGGCCCCAGTTCTCCGCGCCGTCGGGGTGCAGGTTGCCCTGGTGCCCCGTCTTGTCCGGGACCCAGCCGCCGTGGAAGTCGTAGCCCTGGACGTTGAGGAAGTCCACGACCGCGAACAGGCGCGGGTCGAGCCAGCCGCCCTGCCCCGCGTTCCAGCCGCCCGCGGGCGCGAACGCCGTGAGCAGGTAGTCCTGGCCGGTCGTCGCGCCGCGCGCGTCGAGCTCGGCGCGGAACTCCTCCATGAGGAGCAGGAAGTTCTCCTTGTCCTCCGGGCGGGCGTTCGCCGTCTCGCCGCCGGTGACCGGCCACTCCCAGTCGATGTCGATGCCGTCGAAGATGCCGGCCGCGACGCCGGGGCCGCCCTTGCCGTCGACGACCGGCAGGTTGCCGTCGATGTAGAGGTCCAGGCAGGAGTCGACGAGCCGCGTACGACCCTCGGCCGTGGACGCCGCCTCGGAGAAGTTGTCCGACCAGGTCCAGCCGCCGAGGGAGACGAGGATCTTCGTCTCCGGGCTGACGGCCTTGAGCTTCTTGAGCTGGTTGAAGTTGCCGGCGAGCTTCTGGCCCGGCTTGTCGGCCTTGCCATCGACGGAGTCCGCGGCGGGCACCTCCGCGACGAAGTCATTGAGGGGGTCGCCCTCGCCGGGGACGTCGGCGATGTCGCACACCAGGTCGGTCGTGACGTTGCCGAACGCGTAGTTGATGTGGGTGAGGTCCTCGATCGCTCCGGTGCGCACGAGGTCGGCCACGTGGAAGTCGCGGGTGACGCGCGAGTCGGCCATGACGTAGCCGACGCTGCGGAACCCGTTGATGTCCGACGGCCCGGCGACGGAGGCCGCCGGCTTGGCCGTGGGCTGGGGCGCCGCCGCGGCGGGCGACGCGAAGGTGGCGGCCGTGAGGGCGAGCGCCCCGACGACGGCGGAGGCCGTGACCACGCGCGAGCGTCGTGGCGAGGTCCTGGCGAACGAGCGGCCGGGGGCAGCCGCGCTGGGTGTCGATCGATCGGTCATGAAGGCCTCGTTGCTCTTCGGCCCGGGCTGGGGATCCCGGGATTTGTTCGGTCTCCTGCAAGATACCCGTGCGCATCCCCGAAACGCCAGGGTCCGAACGAAACCGTTACCGCTGTCGGTGGCAGGGCGCAGAGTAGTGCGGTGAGCTTCGACCGTGCGCCGCACGCCCCCGTGCTGCGCGCCCGCCCGACGATCGCGCACCTCGACGCCGACGCGTTCTTCGCCGCCGTCGAGCAGCACCAGCGGCCGTCCCTGCGCGGGCGCCCGGTGCTCGTCGGCGGCGTGGGGCCGCGCAGTGTCGTCGCGACGGCGTCGTACGAGGCCCGGCAGTACGGCGCCCGCTCGGCGATGCCGATGGAGCAGGCGCGACGGCTGTGCCCGCCGTCGACGGTCGTCGTCGTGCCGCGGTTCGCCGCGTACTCGGCCTACTCGGCACGGATCATGGCGGCGCTGCGCGAGGTGACGGACCTCGTCGAGCCCGTGAGCATCGACGAGGCGTTCGCCGACGTCGCCGCGGCCGTCGGGCCGGAGACCGATCTCGAGGCGCTCGCCACCGGCATCCGCGAGCGGGCGCGCGCGCTGAGCGGCCTGCCCGTCTCGCTCGGGCTCGGGCGGTCCAAGCTCGTCGCGAAGCTCGCCTCGGAGGCCGCGAAGCCGGGCGGCGTCCGGGTCGTCGGGGCCGACGACGAGGACCCGTTCCTGCTCGACCTGCCCGTGCGGGCGCTGTGGGGCGTCGGCCCGGTGTCGGCCGCGCGGCTCGACGAGCTCGGGGTGCGCACCGTCGCCGACCTGCGCCGCCAGCCGCTCGACACGCTGCTCCTCGTCGCGGGCGAGGCGGGCGGCACCAACCTCTACCGGATCGCGCGCGGCTGGGACGACCGCCCGGTCTCCACGGTGCGGGAGCGCAAGTCCGCCGGCGCGGAGCACACGTTCGACACCGACCTGCACGGCCGGACCGCGATCGCCGCGGCGCTCGACCCGGTGGTCGACGCCGCCCTGGCCCGCCTCGAGCGGCACGCCGTCGCGGCGCGCACCGTCGTGGTCAAGGTGCGCCTCGCGTCGTTCACGACCCTCACCCGCTCGGTCACGCTGTCCCGCCCGACGACCGACGAGGGCGCCCTCCGCGACGCGGCCCACCGCGCGCTCCGCCTCGCGGACGTCACCGAGCCGGTCCGCCTGCTCGGCGTCGCGTTCCACGCGCTGTCCGAGCACGCGCAGCTCATGCTGCCGCTCGGCGCGGACGCGCCGGAGGACCCCGCCGTTCCGATCGCCGCGGAGGTGGTGGGCGCTGAGGCGGCGGCCGATGAGGCGGTCGGCACCGAGGCGGTCGGTGCAGAGTCGGTGGGTGCAGAGTCGGTGGGTGCAGAGTCGGCGGGTGCCGAGGCGCCCGGCGCGGCCGCGACCGGCCCCGTCCGGACGACGGCCGCCCTCCTCGCCCCCGGCCTCGACGTCGCGACCCCGGCCGACGGGCGCGGGTGGGTCGTGCGCGTCGGCGACGACGGCCGCGTCGCCGTCCGCTTCGAGACGGCGCGGACCGGCCCGGGCTACCAGCGCTGGGTCGACCCGGAGGCGGAGGAGCTCGCGCTCGTCGAGCCGCTCGGCCCGGACGGCGAGCCCGTGCGCGCCTCGCCCACCGACGACGACGCGTAGCCGCGGGCCGCCGCGCTCGCACCGCCCGCACCCGTCCCGCCCGCGCTCGTCCCGTCCGTGCTCGCCCTGTCCGCGCTCGTCCCCTCCGTCCCGGCCCTGCCCGACGACGGGCGGCCGGCGCGCTGCCGACCGGGCCCCGCGCCGTCGGGCACGCGCGGGACAACCCCGGCCGCGACGAGGAGGAGCGCCGCGCCCGCCCAGAACGCGGCCTGCGGCCCGACGACGTCGCTCAGCCCGCCCGTCGCGAGGGCGCCGACCGCCTGCCCGGCCGTGAGCGCGACGAAGAGCGCGGCGGTCGCGCGCCCGGCGGCGTGCGGGCGCAGCACGGTGCCCCACGCGATGAGCACGCCGCTCAGGGCGGTGTAGGCGCCGCCGAAGAGAGCGCCCGCCACCGCCACGACGGGCACGCTGCCCGGGGCGAGGGCCAGCGCGGCGGTGCCGACCGCCGTCGCGACGGCCGTCACGACCCAGGCGCCGCGCAGGCCGAGCACGCGGACGGCGTCGCCGCTGAGGGCACCCAGGACCGCCGCCACGCCGAGGAGGCACCAGAGGGCCGCCGTCGTGCGGCCGGGGAGGCCACCGGTCACGGTGACGAGGTCGCGCCCGAACGTCCAGACCGCGGCGCTGCCGATGCCGGCCACCGCGGCCGCGACCCCGGCGCGTGCGAGCGACCGCCCGACGGCGGCGCCAGCCGCGGGCGGTGACTCGGGGGCCGAGGGCCAGCGCGCGCTCCGGTCGACGACCGCTGCCGTGACCACCGCCCCGACCGCGGCGGCGAACCACACGGGCCGCCAGACGTCCGGCGCGACGAGCGTCGCCGCCCCGACGAGCGCGACGCCCACGCCCGTCCCGGAGTTCACGACGGCCTGCATGCGCCCGGCCCGGCGGCCGTCGACCGTCGCGCCGACCGCGGCGACGAGCGCGGGCGACGCCGCACCGGCGGCGCTGCCCGCGACGAGGACGCCCGCCGCGAGGCTCGCGGACGACCACGACAGACCGACCAGGACCGCCCCGGCCGCGGCGAGCGCCGCTGCGGCCCAGACGACCGCGCGCGGGGAGCGTCGGGCCATCGCGCGCTGCGCCCCGAGCGCGGCAGCGCAGTACGCGGCGAAGCTGCTGGCGGCGATCGCGCCCGCGGCGGCGGACGAGAGGCCGAGCTCGCTCGTGAGCGTCGGGAGCTGGAGGCCGTACCCGTAGCGGACGACGCCGTACGTCACCGCGACGAGGCCGGTGCCCGCGGCGACCAGGCGGGTGGGGTCGGGAGCGGCAGGGTGTAACGATCGTTTCACCATAGTGATCGTTACGCTATCCCCATGCCCCGGACCGACGCACGCCGACCGGCCCGCGACCGCCTGCTCGACGCCGCGGAGGCGCTGTTCGTCGAGCACGGGATCGCGGCGACCGGCGTCGACGCCGTGCTCCGCCGCGCCGAGGTCTCCCCCGCCACCTTGTACGCGCACTTCGCCGGCAAGGACCACCTCGTCGCGGCCTACCTGGAGCGGCGGCACGAGCGCTGGCGCGCCGCGTGGGATGCGGCGCTGGACCGCTGCGGGGACGACGCGGACGCGCGGGCGCTCGCCGTCTTCGACGCGCTCGACGGCTTCCCCACCGCGACGAGCACCCGAGGCTGCGCGTTCCTCGCCGCCGCGGTCGAGGTCACCGACTCTGAGCACCCCGCGTACCGGTGGCTCGCCGCCGACACCCGGCTGCTCGTCGACCGGCTGCGCGACCTGGCCGCCGCGACCGGCGCCGGCGACCCGGACGCCCTCGCGGCCGAGCTCCTCGCGCTCTACGACGCCGCGCTCGCCTCCCGCACGCGCCGCGCCGTCGCGGGCGACGACGGCCCGACGCCCCTCCCGTGGCGCGACCTGGCGGCGGGAGCGGTCGCGCGCCACCGCGTCTGAACTGCCCGGCGCTGCTGATGCGCTCCCCCGCGTGCGCGGCGATCCTGGACGCAGGGCCGCGTCACGACACGAGGGAGGCCCCGTGGAGTCCGTGCAAGGGAACGCGCCGCAGACCGAACCGCCCGAGGACGACGAACCCGCCGTCGATCCGCGGGCCCACGCCAACCGGTGGCGCGCGCTCGTCGTCCTGGCGGTCGCGCTGTCGATGGTCGTCATCGACGGGACGATCGTCGCCGTCGCCGTCCCGGACATCGTCGCCGACCTGAACCTCGGGCTGAGCGAGGCGCAGTGGATCAGCGCCTCGTACGCCGTCGTGCTGGCCGCGCTGCTGCTCTCGTCGGGCCGTCTCGGCGACCGGCTCGGGCGGCGCCGGCTCCTCGTGGTGGGCGTCGTCGTCTTCCTCGCCGGGTCGCTGCTCGCCGCCGCGGCCGACGACGGCGGCTCGCTCATCGTCGGGCGGCTCGCCCAGGGCCTCGGCGCGGCCGCGATCCTGCCCTCGACGCTGTCGACCGTGAACGCGACGTTCCGCGGCAAGGACCGGGCCGCGGCGTTCGGGGTGTGGGGCGCCGTCATCTCCGGCGCCGCCGCGGTGGGCCCCCTGGCGGGCGGCTGGATCACGACGTCGTTCACGTGGCCGTGGATCTTCCTCGTGAACGTCCCCGTCGGCGCGCTCGTCGTGGTCGGCGCCTACCTCTGGGTGCCCGAGACCCGCGCGCACGCGTTCGCCCCCGGGCTCGACCTCGTCGGGCTCCTGCTGTCCGCGCTCGGGTTCGGCGCGCTCGTGTTCGGGCTCATCGAGGGCCAGACGTTCGGCTGGTGGAGCCCGAAGGGTGACGTCGAGCTGCTCGGGGCGACCTGGCCGGCGTCCGCGCCCGTCTCGCCGACCCCCGTGTTCCTCGCCGCCGGGCTGCTCCTGCTCGTGCTCTTCGTCCTGTGGGAGCGGCACCGCGCGCGGGTGCGGCGGTCCGCGCTGCTCGACCTCACGCTGTTCCGGATCCCGACGTTCCGGTGGGGCAACGTCACCGCGACCACCGTTGCCGTCGGCGAGTTCGGCATCATCTTCGTCCTGCCGCTCTTCCTCGTGAACGTGCTCGCGCTGTCCACCATGGGCGCCGGGCTCGTGCTCGCGGCGATGGCGCTCGGCGCGTTCCTCTCCGGCGCGTCGGCGCGTCACCTCGCCGCCGCCGTCGGCGCCCCGCTCGTCGTGGTCATCGGCCTCGCGCTCGAGATCGTCGGGGTCGCCGCCGTCGCGCTCACGGTCACCGCGACCGTCTCCCCGTGGCTGCTCGCGGCTCTGCTCGTGGTCTACGGCGTCGGGCTCGGCCTCGCCTCCGCACAGCTCACCAGCACGACCCTCGTGCAGGTCCCCGCCGAGGAGTCCGGCCAGGGCTCCGCCACGCAGTCGACGGCGCGGCAGGTCGGCTCCGCGCTCGGGACCGCGCTCGTCGGGACCGCGCTCGCCGTCCTGCTCGCGAGCGCCGTGCCCGCGGCCCTCGACGGCGAGGGCCTGCCCGACGCCGAGGTCACGCGCCTCGCCGACGCGACGAGCGGCTCCGCCGGCGACATCATCGCGAAGCTGCGCGCGGAGGGCACGCACGGCGAGCTCGGGCCGCAGGAACCCGAGGTCGTCGACGCGCTCGCGTCCGGGTTCGCCGACGCGACCCGCGGGTCGCTGCTCGTCGCCGGGGCGTTCCTCGTGCTCGGCCTCGCGTCCGCGACGGCCGTCGTGCGGGCGTCGCGCCGGTCGGGGTGAGGGTCGGGCCCGACGCCGGAGCGGGTCGATCTCGGCGCGGGGTCGAGCCCGGGGCCGGGTCGAGCCGGCTCGGGGTCACGCCAGGCGGTGCCAGACGCCCTCGGACACGACCTCGACCGCGCCGTCGACCACGAAGGCGGTCTCGTCGTCGACCGCGTACGCCCGCCCGCCCAGGGCGGCGGCCCACCGCCGCGCCGCGGCCTCCGTGTTGTCGGGCAGGTCCGGGTGGCCCAGGTGGGGGAACACCGAGAAGTCGACGAGCCCCAGCGGCGACGCGTCCTCGCCGTCGGGCGGCTCCCACCCCACGAACTCCTCGCCGATGCGCGGCGTGAGGGCCATGCTTCCGCCGCTCATCCCGACGTAGACCGTGTCGGTGAGCGACGGCACGAGGTCCGTGAACCCCGACCGCCGCATCCAGTAGGCCAGGTAGCCCGCGTCACCGCCCGCGGCCAGCAGGACGTCCGTCTCCCGGACGAGCGGCACCCAGCGGTCCGCGGGGATGCTCGGTAGCGCCGTCAGCTCCAGCACGCCGACCGACCCCCACCCCAGACCCGCCATGTGGTCCGACTTCCCCGTGATGAAGTCCCGGGCGTTCCTCCCCGGCCCTACCCATGGGTGGCCGTACAACGCCGTCGGGATGCACAGCGCCGAGCACTCACCGATCGGCCGGCCCAGCAGCCCGACGAGCGCCCCCTCGATCGTCGGGTTCGTGACTCCCCCTGACGTGAGCAACAGCTTCATCGCGTCCTCCTTTGCTCCGACGGTCTGCACCGCAGACCGCGGCGCGGAGGGGAACTTATCGCTGCACCGCCGCACGGCCCGAGAGCCGTACGGCGACCGGCCGTTGTCGGGTCACCAACTCCCGCGCAGTTCGACCGCTTCGCTGATGCCCAGTTGCGCAATCGTGCGAGCGGAGAGTCTCGGGGAAGCGCGAGATCGGCTGTTCGCCGTTGGACTCACTGCGAAGGCGTACCGCCTGGCGTCCGCATCCGAGTCCGTGCTCGTAGTGGGCACGAGCCGTGACGGTCGCGTGGACGACAGCTGACTTGCACGGCGCCGCGTGGTTGGTCGGCGAGACGGTCGACAAGTACGCGGCGCAGAATCCGAGCCGGGACGACGTTCGGTAGGCGCGAGGGGCGGTACCAAGAGTGAGTCGGAGCCGCCCTTCGTCATGCCGGCCGTCGGACAGGTGGGGTGCGCGGAGGCGCGGAGCACCGGAGCGCGGGGCCCCGCCCGGGAGACCGCCAGCGCGCGGAGCGCGCCTTGAGCCAGTGAGGAAAGTTCTCACGCGACGATCCGAAAAAAGCCCTACTCTGTCCACGTGCCTGACGAAAGCCTCGCGGAGACCGCCTACTCAGTCCTGACCATCGATGCCGTGCGCCGGGCCATCGCCGAACTGAAGCGACACAGGATCCACGAGCAATTCCCCGTCTACTTGAGAGTGCGCCAACAGGCGCTGGCGACAGGGACGCGCAACCCAGTTGACGCTGACATGAACGGCTTCAAGCACTTCTTCCAGGTGCCGGATGGTCCGCCGAACAAGCCGTTCTACCGTCCGTTTGCCTCAGCCGACGTCACGAGCGACGCTGGTTTCTGGAAGGGCAAGAATCAGGCCGGTAGTTTCGCACCAAGCTCCATCCGGGATGTGGCCCGATTTCTGCTGGATGACGACCGCAAGGACTTCGTGCTCCCACCGGCTCATGCAGAAACGGCCCTGAGAAAACTCCTCTTCGAGAGACCGGTCCCTGCCTGGGCGTTCGGCGGGTTCTTCCTCCGCAACTACGGCTTCGACGTAGATCCCGACGCGGGGCGGGAGGTTCTCGTGGAGTCTTTCCGACAGGTCTTCAGGTTCGGGGACGACGGTGACTTTGAGACGCTCTTCACCGTAAACCCGTCGCCTGAGTTGGAATGGTTCGAGCTATATCAGCCAACGAGCGGAGAGGGAGTCTGAGATGCCCATCGCCCTGAAAGAAGACCTTCGCCTGCTCACGGCCGATCAACTCGGGATCGGCTCAATAGCTGCCGCTGGGACGTCCCATGCGTCCACGGCACTTGACGCGCCGCGGCTTGCTTCCGACGATCCCGAGGTCGACCAAATCAGGCACCTTCTACAGATCTTCGGCGGTGTGATCCTCTCGGGTCCTCCCGGAACGTCCAAGTCCTTCCTCGCTGCCGAGGCAGCGCGACACTTGACGGACAACGACCCAGCACGCCAAGCGTATGTCCAGTTTCATGCTTCCTACCAGTTCGAGGACTTCATGGAGGGCTTCCGGCCCGACCCAAAGAACGTGGGCACGTTCGTGCAGCATGACGGCGTATTTCTGCGCATGCTTGATAAGGCGGCGAAGAGTCCCGACAAGACCTATGTGCTCGTGATCGATGAACTGAGCCGCGCTGATGTCGGTCGCGTCTTCGGCGAAGCGCTAACCTATATCGAGAAGTCGAAGCGGCACCTCCAATTTCAGCTGCCATCAGGTCGGGTGATGGTGATCCCACACAATCTGTACGTGATTGCGACGATGAACCCCCTCGATCGAGGTGTCGACGAGGTGGACGCCGCATTCGAGCGTCGGTTTGCGAAGATTGCGATGGATCCAGACGAGGGCAAACTCGCGGCGATCGTCAGTGACAACCTTCATCCGGTCACGAGAGATCGGCTACTCGCATGGTTCAGGATGGTCAACGGGCGGGCACAGGGGAACCCGGCAGCGGCGGTCGGACATGCCTACTTCGCCGGAGTTGGCGACGAGGACGGACTCCAGGAGGTCTGGGACTACCAGCTCAGGTACCTGATCGACCGCGCATTCCAGTTCGACCGGGAGGCTCACAAGGACGTCGTTGCAGGTTGGCATCGCATCTTCTCCGAGATCCGCACGGAGGACGAGAGCGCTGCGGATGCAGTTCTTGACGCCCTCGTGGAACAGGCGTGACCACCGATACGGGGCTCGTCGTCCGCAGCGCAAGAGAGTATGGCGAGGTCGACCTGGAGCCGTCTGACATCCTTGACGCGGACGGCAATCTCCTTGTTCTTGAGTGGGTGCGAGACAGATACGTCACAGCTTCATTCCGCAAGGGGCGGCCCTACATCCAGGCACTTGGGGTCTGTGGAGTCTTCCCACTGACCGATCGGGTCATTGTCCACGTCCAGCCGCGATTCCCGTCCGAAAACATGACCAGGATGGTCAACGCGTGCGGCTATGTGCCTACGGCCATTCGGGCGTTCCGAACGTACGGGGTGGACGAAGAGGCAAGTGCATGGATCTCCGACACGCTCGCAGACTCATTCCTGGATACGTTGGATGTGATTCGCCAGCGAGGCTTGATGAAGGAGTACGTCCGAGAATCCGAGTCCTCATCCTTCCCGCATGGTCGCATCGACTCAACTAAGACTATGCAGCGCCTAGCGTCGAGGGGAATCAAGCACCGTGCCGCCTACTCCTGGTGGGAACGGTCCGCTGATATCACTGTGAACCGGTGTCTGCGAGCGGCGCTCCGAAAGTTGCATGCACGGTACGACCGGACGTCGGGTCCGGGCCAGCGCAGGCAGAGGCGCCAGTTTGCGAAGGGCGAACGTCACCGTATGGCGCGTATCGCATCCGGCATGAGCCTATTGCGATATGTACAGGACGACCCGAATCACATGTGCCTGCGTGACCGACGGGTCCGGGGCCTTCAGGAGTTGCCCGAGCCACGTTCCTACTATCGGGCCGCCCTTGACCTCGCTGTAGCAATTCTGATGGATCGCGGCGTCGATCTGGACCGCCCTGGTGCTACGCTCCGGCTTCCGAGCGTGGTGATCAACAGTGAGACGCTTTTTGAGGAGTACATTCGCACGAGCCTCAAGGACCGGTTCGCCGACTTAGGCGTCGAAGTGGTCGACGGGAACCAGGCCGAGGGTCACTTACCGCTCTACACGGAGCCAACCGCCGCCATGACAGGCCTCGTCCCGGAGGCGCCCGCCTGGAAGGAAACACCAGCCAAGACGCAGCCCGACGTTCTCTTCCGCGACTTCCGCGGGCGAGTGCCGCTGGTAGCCGACGTGAAGTACACGCTAGTCACCGATAGTGCAAAACGCGCATCGGTTGAGCAGGTGATTCTGTATGCCGTGCGCTATGGGTGTCGGGTAGCGATGACGATTCATCCTCGACCACACGGAGGCGAGGCGGGCCTTCGCGTCTCGGGCAGAATCGGGGATGTCCTGGTCCTGCAGTATCGGATCGATCTGTCTGCTCTCGATTTCGCAGAGGAGACCGAGCGGATGGTGTCCTCATTTAGGCGCCTGCTGGCGAACTCCTTGTCAATTCTCAGAGGAATCCACTAGCGGCACAAGGTCGACTCCAATTGAGTCCACGCCAAGCTCGTTGGCAACCTTGAGGGTCGTCCCGGTGCCGACGAATGGATCAAGAACGACACCACGCCCCGGTGTGCCATGCCCGCAGTCAGTCCAGCCAACCGTGGCCTTCTTGGCGAAAGTGAACTCGCGGAAGTACCCACCTAAGGCCTCCTTGGCCTCCTTGGCGAGCCGTTGCACCTCCGCGGAGTTGCGGCCAGTCCCAGACTGGAACTTGGTGGCCTTGCCGACGTCGGAGACACCTGTGGCCTGGATCGCCCGGATATGCGCGGGGGTGAGCTGCTTCTCCTTGGCCAATTCCATCGCGCGCTTCGCCTGCGGCCGCGTAGGGTCAAGTTCTGCCGTTCGCTCCAAGACGCGGTGGCGCGGAACACCACAGGTCTTGCAGACCTGCGGAGGGCACGCGAGGCTGACCGCGCGGCGAACGAGTTCCTGCGGGTACGGCGCTAGGTGCTGACCCATGTTCCGCTCGGGGTTGATCCGCCATACGTCGCCTGGGTTGGCACCGTTCCCGTAGGCCTGGGAGTAGCCGACGAGGTCGTAGTAATAGCTCTCTGCATTTAGGGCGAGATGAATGACGTACTCGTGCCTGTTTGCCAGCCGGTTCTGCGCCGGCTCGGGCATACCGCCATCCTTGGCCCAGATGATCCGGTTTCGAATCTTCCAACCAGCGTCGACCGCCGCGGCCTCCAGACGACCCGGGATACCAACCAGAGAGCGCTTGAAGTACGAGTCGCCGACGTTGAGGAAGACAGAGCCGGTTGGGCGTAGAACTCGTGACCACTCATCAAGGCAGGCCATCATGGCTTGGACGTAGGCCGCGGGCGTCGACTCCTGGCCGATCTGATCAGAGTGGCCGTAGTCGCGCTTCTGCCAGTAGGGCGGTGAGGTGACCACCAGGTCGACGCTGTTGCGTGCGAGCCCGGTGTCGCGGGCGTCGCCAGTTACAACGGTGCTCGCAGGTGCAAGGAGCTCCGCATCCCAATCAGTGAGCCGTCCGACACTTGCCACTCCGAGGTTGGCGCTCGACGTAGCCGAACTGAACTCTCGTGGTTGGCCTGAACTCTCGGCGGGAAGGCTCACAGGGTCACTCCGTTGGCTCGGCTGAGGTAAGCGTGCACTACATGGGGCGCGAGCCGACGCGCGACACGCGCATCGGCGGGATTCCTGCGACGGTACATTGTGGCACCCACACTCGTCGAATCCGCAGGTCAGGCGCTCGCGAGCGGCGACAGCGGGTCGGGAGCGCCAGGCATCTCGACCGGGTCGCGCACATCCATGTGTCACGTGTAACGCGATGCACGTCCGCGACTAGTGTTGTACTACTGGCCGAGGGGCTTCCGAATGCGAGGCATGCGGGACGCGGGCGCGCGCGGCAATCGAATGGCAAGCGAGGGCAGCGGCGGCCGAGCGACGTGCCCGAGCGGACCGTGACGTTGAGGTCTTGGCGATGCTCGCGGCTCCCAGGGCATCGCTCGGATCGGTGGCTGCTGATGTCGGCCTCTCGAAGAGCAAGGTCGCCTTCATCCAGCGCACAACTCGGAGCACCTTCGAGAGCGCGGCGCAGGCTCGCGCCTACCTGGAGCAGCATCCCAATGCCTGTGGTTAGTCCAACCGCACGCGGCGTGTCGGCGCCAGAGGACGCGGCCATGTGCGTACGCTTGACATGGAGTGAGTCGCGCCGGGAAGTCGGCGTCGCCGGCGAAGATCGCCACGTCCTGGGCAACCTCGGGATCGGTTCACTCCCCCGCGCTCAACGACGACCGCAGTCGTGAGCTCGCAGGCTGACAACACTCTCGCGCGCAGCCCAGGAGCTCGACCTGGATGCCGCGGTTCCCACGCTCACGGTGACCGGCACGGTGGTCCGGGCCGGAGGCAGGCTCCTTCGGCAGCCCAAGCCGAAAGTCCGACTCGTCGCAGCGCACGATCTCCCTGCCCGACTTCGCGGTGGCGGCGATCGGTGAGGCGATCGTGCTCGGCCTCGATGGTGGTGAAGACCCTCTCGTGTTCCCCTCTACGAGAGGTACACTGCGGTCGCCGGCGCGGATTCGTGATCAACTGCGGCTCGCCCAGGCGGACACCGGCCTGCGAGTGACGCCGCACGACTCCCGCCGGACGGTGGCGACGCAAGTTGCGAACAGCGCCTCGCTCGCCAGCGCGACGGCCCAACTCGGTCACGCCGACGAGAGCACGACGATGCGGCACTACGTCCAGCGCAGCCACGTGGCTCCGGACCTTCGGATCGTCCTCGATCAGCTCATCACGCAGGCGTCGATCGACGCCACACCGGAATGCAAGAGCGAGTGAAGACGAGTACCGGAAACGACGAAAGGCCCCACAGCCGCAGGATTCTGCGGGTGGGGCCCTTCGGGTGGCGGTAGCGGTGGGATTTGAACCCACGGTGGACTTTCACCCACACACGCTTTCGAGGCGTGCTCCTTAGGCCGCTCGGACACGCTACCTCGCCGGGATACCCGGCCCAGGAAGGATACCTGGTCACACCCCCGGACACCGAATCGGCCGGTCAGCCGCTCCTGCGCCGGGTCACTCACGCCCCGCTCGACACCCGCGCGGAGCCGGACCACCCGGCCCACCCCACGCCGTCGGGCGACACCCGCCGCCGGACCGCGCGGGCGTCACGCACCCCGCCGCAAGGCACGGGCGTCACTTCCCGGCGAGCGCCTCGGCGAACAGCGGGGTGACGTTGTCGATCGCGTAGATCACGGCCGTGGGCGTGCCGAGCGAGAAGGCGTTGGAGAGGTCCTTGTCGTCGAACACGACGTAGCGGCCGTCGGCGACGGACGGCACGGTCTGGAAGATCGGGAGGGCCTCGACGTCGGCGGCGGTGAAGCCGATGGGCTGGATGACGGTGAGGTCGGCGTCGAGCAGGTCGACGTTCTCGGTGCCGAGGGTGGCGGAGAACTCCTCGCCGGCGGCCTCGTCGATCTCGGGCTTGGTGTCGAACCCGAGGCCCTGCATGAACTCGCCGCGGCTGGAGGTCGAGACGTAGGCGCCGAAGCCCTCGGCCCAGTAGGACCCGATGACGGCGGTCTTGCCCGCGAACTCGGGGTGCTCGTCGCGCGCGGCGGCGAACGCGTCGTCGACCTCGGCGAGCAGCTCGTCGCCGGCCTCGCTGCGCCCGAGGGCGGCGGCGATCATGCCGACCTGGTCCTCCATGGGCGTGAGGTAGGCCTCGCCGCCCTCGGGGATCGCGACGGTCGGGGCGATCTCGGAGAGCCGCTGGTACCGATCGGGGTCGCCGGACGACTTCACGTCGAGGATGACGTCGGGGTCGAGCACGGCGATCTGCTCGTACGACGGCTCGAGGGTGCCGATGATCTCGGGCGACTCGTCGTACGCGTCGGCGAGCCACGGGCCGACGCCGTCGCCGCCGAACGCGAGCCAGTCGCTCGCGCCGACAGGCTGGACGCCGAGCGCGAGGGCGGTCTCGGCGTCGCCCCACCCGAGCGCGACGACGCGCTCCGGCTCCTCGGGGATCTCGACATCGCCGAACGCCGTGGAGATGGTCACCGGGAAGGCGTCCGCGGCGCCGTCGGTGGTCGCGCTGCCGGACGGCGACGCCTCGGCGTCGCCGTCCCCGGACGAGCACGCGGCGAGCGCGAGCACGGCGAGCGCGGACACGACCGCGAGCGCGCGGCGGGGACGGGTGGTGCTGGTGCGGTGCATGGGACTCCTCAGTCCTCGAAGATCTGGCCGACGGGCTCGCGCTTCTCCGCCTGGAAGCGGTCCTCCGCGCGGCCGTAGGCCCAGTAGCCGGAGAGCGACAGGTCGGAGCGCGGCACGCCGCGCTCCGTGAAGACGCGGCGCAGGGCCTTCATGGCCCCGCGCTCGCCGTGCGCGAAGACGTGGACGCGGCCCTCGCGCCACGGGAGGTCGGCGACGGCGTCGGGGAGGAGCGTCGTCGTCCCGGCGGGCGCGTCGCCGCGCAGCACCCAGGTGACCTCGACGCCGGCGGGCGCCTCGAGCGGCAGGCGGTCCGCCTCGGTCCCGACCTCGAGCACGGCGTGCCCGACGGCGTCGCGCGGCATGGCCTCGATCGCGGCGGCGATCGCGGGGAGCGCGGAGTCGTCGCCGGCGAGCAGGTGCCAGTCGGCGGCCGGGTCGGGCAGGTACCCGCCGCCGGGGCCGGAGAGGACGAGGCGGTCGCCGGGCTTCGCGCGCGCGGCCCACGGCCCGGCGAGGCCCTCGTCGCCGTGCACGACGAAGTCGATCGCGAGCCGCTGCGCCGCCTCGTCGACCCAGCGCACGGTGTACGTGCGGGTGACGGGCACGTCCTCGGGCGCGAGCGTGTCGCGCAGCGCCGCGACGTCGTAGGGCGGCTCGAGGCCGAGCTCGGGCTTGGCGAAGTAGATCTTGACGTACTTGTCGGTGTGCTCGTTCGTCGTGAACGCGGCGAACCCGTCGCCCCCGGCCACGACGCGCACGAGGTGCGGGGAGAGCCACGCGGTCTCGAGGACCTCGAGGACCGTCTGGGGGCGGGCGCGCCGCGGGGCGGGCGCGGTGGTGGTCGACATGACAACCTCTCGTCGGTGACTTAGGTGAGGCTAACATCACCGCCTGGGCGCGGGGTCGTGACGCCGGTCACCGCCCTGCGGAGCAGCGCGAGTCGCGCGCTCGTGGGCCCGAGGGAACTCATACACGCACCCTGTGCCCTCCACAGCGGCCGCACAGGCTCGCCCGGCGGAATGGGGACGTCCTCGACCACGGCGCCCAGCGCCCCGGCACCCGGAGGCCTCGTGTCCCAGCCCGTCCTGTACCTCGTCGACCTCGTCGCGGTCACCGTCCTCGCGTTCGGCCTCTACTTCCCCCGGCACCGCCGCCGTGACCTCGTCGTCGCGTACCTCGGCGTCAACGTGGGGGTGCTCGCGGTCGCGGCGACGCTCGCGACGAGCAGCGTCGGCGCCGGTCTGGGGCTCGGGCTCTTCGGCGTCCTGTCGATCATCCGCCTCCGCTCGACCGAGCTCTCGCAGACCGAGGTCGCCTACTACTTCGCGGCCCTCGCGCTGGGCCTCCTCGGCGGCCTCGGCGCGACCACCGGCTGGCTGTCCCTCGCGGGCATGGCACTCGTCGTCGGGGTGATGGCCGTCGTCGACCACCCGCGCGTCCTGCGCCGCGCGCAGAGCCAGACCGTCGTCGTCGACCGCGCCCTCGCCGACCCGGCCGAGCTCACGCGCTACCTGGAGGAGCTGCTCGGCGCCGAGGTCCGCGGGGTGAGCGTGCAGCGCCTCGACCTCGTCAACGACACGACCTGGGTCGACGTCCGCTGGACCGCCCCACGGACGCCGCGCCGGGGCGCGCGCCCCGCCCGTCCCGCCGTCCTGCCCGACGACGTCCCCCCGCTCGCGGCCGACGCCGCGCCGCTCCGCGTGGCCGCCACGGCCCCGGACGGTCTCCCCGCCCGGACGGGGGTGCGCGCGTGAGCCCGCAGACCCTCCCGGCCGACGACCGCGTGCGCGCCGCCCTGCAACCGCTCGCCGGGGTGGACCTCGACGAGCTCGTCGGGACCGCCGCGCTGCTGACCCGGGTCGACCGGAAGTACGTCCTGCCTGTGGACGACGCGGTCGCCGTGCTCGACGCCCTCGCCCGCACGACCGCCGCGCGCGTCCTGGAGATCGACGGCGCGCGCAGCGCGGCCTACGAGTCGGTCTACTTCGACACGCCCGACCTCGCGTCGTTCCGCCTCACGGCGACGCGCCGCCGTCGGCGGTTCAAGGTCCGCACGCGCACGTACCTCGACTCCGGGACGAGCTTCCTCGAGGTCAAGACGCGCGCCGCGCGCGGCACGACGCTCAAGCAGCGCGTCGCGCACGACTGCCCGACGGCGCTCGACGGCGGGCAGGAGTTCGTCCACCGGACGCTCGCCGCCGAGGGCATCGACGGCGTGTCGGAGCACGCGCTGGCACCCGGCCTCGTGTCGCGGTACCGCCGCACGACGCTCCTGCTCCCCCGGCCCGACGGCGCCGCGCGCGCCACCGTCGACACCGGGCTCACGTGGGAGCTCGACCGGCCCGACGGCGCCCGGCCCCTCTCCCGGCCCGTCGCCCACCTGGCGGTCGTCGAGACGAAGGGCGGCTCGACGCCGTCGGACCTCGACCGGCTGCTGTGGCGGCACGGCCACCGCCCCGAGCGGATCTCGAAGTACGGCACCGGGCTGGCGCTGCTGCGCCCCGACCTGCCCGACGGCCCCTGGCGGCGCGTGATCCGCCGCCACCTCACCCCCTCCCCGGGCGGCACGAGGTCCGACCGGACTCCCGCCCACCACCTCGCCCGACACCCCGCCCGCACCCCCGGGCACGACGACAGGAGCCTGTGATGCGCATCCGACGACCCCTCACGTACCTCACCGCGGCCGCGGCGGCCGCCGTCCTCGCCGGCTGCTCGGTCCTGGGCAGCGACGCCGCCACGGACGACACGTCCGCGAGCGCGAGCACCACAACCTCGACCGCCGCGTCCGACGCCGTCGCCGGCCTCACCCCGGACGAGGCGCGCGCCGACAACGCCGACGCGACGGTGGACGACGCCGACCTCGCGGTCGACGAGGCGTCGGCGACGACCGTCGCGCTCGACGGCGGCACCGCCACCGTGGACGGCGACGGCGTGACCGTCGACGGCGCGACCGTCACCGTGACCGCCCCCGGCACGTACGTGCTGAGCGGCACGCTCGAGGGCCAGGTCGTCGTCGACACCGCCGAGGACGGCCTCGTCCAGCTCGTGCTCGACGACGCCGACATCACCTCCCCGACCAACGCCGCCGTGAACGTGCAGGACGCGGAGAAGGTCGCGGTGGTCCTCGCCGACGGCTCGACGAACAGCCTCACCGACGCCGAGGAGCCCTCCGAGCTGGATGCCGACGGCGAGCCCGACGGCGCGCTGTTCTCGACGGCCGACCTCGTGCTCGGCGGCGACGGCGCGCTCACCGTGACGTCGCACGCGGACGACGGCATCGTCTCCAAGGACGGCCTCGTGGTCGCGGGCGGCGACCTCACCGTCGACGCGGGCGACGACGGCCTGCGCGGCAAGGACTACGTCGTCGTCACGGGCGGGACGCTCGACGTCACCGCCGCGCAGGACGGGCTGAAGTCGACCGAGGACGGCGACGAGACCCTCGGGTTCGTCGACGTGCGCGGCGGGGACGTCACCGTCACGTCGGGCGACGACGGCGTGCAGGCGGTGACGGACGTCGTCGTCTCCGGCGGCACGCTGACCGTCACCGCGGCCGGCGGCGCGGGCTCCGACGTGAGCGAGGACGCCTCCGCGAAGGGCCTCAAGGGCGACGTGGGCGTCGTGGTCGGCGACGACGCGACGGTCACCGTCGACGCCGCCGACGACGCGCTGCACTCGGACGGCGCCGTGTCCGTCTCGGGCGGGACCGTCGAGCTGTCGTCCGGCGACGACGGCGTGCACGCCGACGGCGACGTCACCGTCTCTGGTGGCGACCTCACCGTCACGACGTCCGTCGAGGGCATCGAGGGCGCGACCCTCACGATCTCCGGCGGTGACGTCGACGTGACGGCGAGCGACGACGGTCTCGACGCGACGGTCGGGTCGACGACGGGCACCGGCGAGGGCGACGCGGCGGCGGGCGGCTCGGCGGCGGGCGACACGGCACCAGGCGGCTCGGCGGCGTCCGGCTCGTCCGACGGCACGATGCCGGAGCCGCCGGACGGTGCACCGGGCGGCACGACGGGCGGCACCCCGCCGGAGATGCCGGCGGACGGAGAGATGCCCGAGCCCCCGCAGGGCGGCGACCTGCCCGACGGCGCCGAGCCCCCCGACGGCGCGGACCTGCCGCAGGGCGGCCCCGGCGGCGGGGCGGGCGGCATGGCGGGCGGCGGCATGGACGCCGACGACGGCTCGTCGCTGACGATCTCCGGCGGCACGCTCACGATCGACGCGGGCGGCGACGGGATCGACTCGAACGGGTCGCTCACGATCACGGGCGGCGAGACGGTCGTCCAGGGCCCGACGAACGACGGCAACGGCGCGCTCGACGTGAACGGCACGTTCGCCGTCTCCGGCGGCTCGCTCGTCGCGGCGGGCAGCGCGGGGATGGTCGTCGTCCCGGCCACGGACTCCGAGCAGGGCTGGCTCGCCGCCGACGTCTCTGCGAGCGCCGGCGACACCGTCACCGTCGCGGCGACCGACGGCACCGTCGTCGCCGAGCTCACCGTCACCAAGGAGACGGCGAACGTCGTCGTCTCCTCCCCCGACGTGACGACCGGCGAGACCTACACGGTGACCGCCCCGTCCGGCTCGGTGACCGCCGTCGCGGGCGAATGGTCGGGCACCGCAGGCCCGGGCGGCGCGGCGCGACGGCCCGGCGCGACAGGGGACGGCGCTGCGGAAGACGGCGCTGCGGAGGACGGCGCGACGACGGAGGACAGCACGACCTCCGGCACGATCACCGAGTCCTGACCGCATGTCGCCCGGGCCGGAATCCCGGCCCGCGCGTTCCACCGAGGTAGAGCCCCGGTCACGCGAGGTCGAGGCGTGGTCACAGCTCTACCGACCCGACCGCGGCTCTCCTTCGCGTGCACCGCGGCTCTACGTCGCGTGACCTGGGCTCTACCTCGCCCAACCACGGCTCTACCTCGCGTGGACCACGCCTCTACCTCGCCCGACCACGGCTCTACCTCGCGGGACCTCGGGGCTCCCTCGGGGTGACCAGGGCTACCTCGGCAGGCCGGGTTTCTGTCCCCGCTCTCGTCGTACCGTGGGAGACGTGCCCAGCGACCCGACCGCACCGTCCCCGACCGACCCGACCGAACCGACGACCGCCTCCCCCGCGCACGTGGCGACGTCGGCCGCCGACCTGCCGTCCGCCGTCCCGACCCTGTCGTCGCGGCTCGCGTGGCGGCCGAGCCAGCCGCCGGCGGGCGCGGAGCCCGCGCCGCGGACGGGGACGGTCGAGGACGCGGTGGAGCTGCTGCGCGGGCTGCGGGTCACGGCGCTCACGGGCGCGGGCGTGTCGACGGACTCGGGGATCCCGGACTACCGCGGCCCGGACTCGCCGCCTCGCAACCCGATGACGTACCAGCAGTTCGTGCAGGACGAGGCGTTCCGCCGCCACTACTGGGCGCGCAACCACGTCGGGTGGCAGCACGTGCACCGCACGCACCCGAACGCGGGCCACCGGGCGCTGGCGCGGCTGGAGGACGCGGGCGTGCTCGTCGGGCTCATCACGCAGAACGTGGACCTGCTGCACGAGGACGCGGGCAGCCGCAACGTCATCGACCTGCACGGCCGCTACGACCGGGTGATCTGCCTGCAGTGCGGGCGCGTCATCTCGCGCGAGCACCTGGCCGAGCGACTGACCGCGCTCAACCCGGGGTTCCTGGAGAGCGTCGGCGACGTCGGCGACGTGGAGATCGCGCCGGACGCGGACGCCGTGATCGAGCAGACGTCGCACTTCCGGCCCGCACCGTGCGAGTTCTGCGGCGGGGTCCTCAAGCCGGAGATCGTGTACTTCGGGGAGAACGTGCCGCGCGAGCGGGTCGACCGCGCGTTCGCGATGGTCGACGAGGGCGACGCGCTCCTCGTCGCCGGATCGTCGCTCACGGTGCTGAGCGGGCTGCGGTTCGTGCGGCACGCGGCGAAGGACGGCAAGCCGGTCGTCATCGTCAACCGCGGCTGGACGCGCGGTGACCCTCTCGCGACGCTCAAGATCGAGGCCGGCACCACGGAGACCCTCACCGCCCTCGCCGAGGCGCTCGCGCGCTGAGGTAAGTCGGGTCGGGAGCGGTGGGGAGGGACGACGACGCCGGGTCTACCATCCGGCGCCTCGTTCCTCGGCGCCTCCCGCCAGGCCCGCCACGACCCGGCGTCGCCGTCCCTCCCCACCGCCGCGCAGGCCACCTCGGCCGCGTGGCAGCTCAGCGCTGCGCGCCGAAGAAGTCGCGGAGCAGCCGTGCGCACTCGTCCTCGCGCACGCCGCCGACGACCTCGACGGCGTGGTTCGCGCGCTGGTCGCGCACGAGGTCCCACACCGAGCCGGTCGCGCCGGCCTTCGGGTCCCACGCCCCGAGCACGAGCCGCTCGACGCGCGCCAGCACGAGCGCGCCCGCGCACATGACGCACGGCTCGAGCGTGACGACGAGCGTGCAGCCCTCGAGGCGCCACTCCCCCCACGTCGCGGCGGCCTGGCGCAGCGCGAGCACCTCGGCGTGCGCGGTCGGGTCGCCCGTCTCCTCGCGCCGGTTGCGCCCCACGCCGAGCAGCCGCCCGTCGGGCCCGACGACGACCGCCCCCACGGGCACGTCGGCGCTCGCTAGCGCGTGGGTCGCCTCGTGCAGCGCGAGGTCCATGAGGGCGTCCCACGTCCGGCGGCGCCCCGCGACCGTGGCGGGCGGGAACGCACCCTCCGTGGCAGGGATCGCGAGCCCGCGCGGCACGGTGCCCGACGCCGTCCCCTCCTCCGGGTGCGCGAGGTCGCCCCGGTGCGCGGGGTCGCCCGAGCGGGCGAGGCCGCCCGGGTGGGCCGGCTCGCCGGGGTGGGCGGCGTCGTCGGGCACGGGACCTCCGGTCGGTAGGAGCGGGCCGCACCAGGCTAGCGACCGGGCGCCCACCCCGTGCGCGGATCGGTTACCGGCCGGTACGGCGGACGGCCCGCGGTCCGATACCGTTGTCACCATGCGCCTGCACGTCGCCGACCACCCGCTCGTGGCCCACAAGCTGACCGTCCTGCGGAACAAGGAGACGACGTCCTCGACGTTCCGGCTCCTCGTCGACGAGCTGGTCACGCTCCTCGCCTACGAGGCGACGCGGGACGTGCGCGTCGAGCCGCACGAGATCGAGACGCCCGTGACCAGGACGGTCGGCGTCCGGCTCGCGGAGCCGCGCCCCCTCGTGGTGCCGATCCTGCGCGCGGGCCTCGGCATGCTCGAGGGCATGACGCGGCTCCTGCCCACGGCAGAGGTCGGGTTCCTCGGGATGCAGCGCGACGAGGAGACGCTCGAGGCGGTCACGTACGCGAACCGCCTCCCCGACGACCTCACGGGCCGGCACGTCTTCCTGCTCGACCCGATGCTCGCGACCGGCGGCACGCTCGTCGCGGCGATCGACTACGTCTTCGCGCGCGGGGCGCGCGACGTCACGGCCGTGTGCCTGCTCGCCGCGCCGGAGGGCATCCAGGTGCTGGAGAAGGCGGTCGGCGAGCGCGTCGACGTCCAGCTCGTGGTCGCGGCGGTCGACGAGCGCCTCGACGAGAAGGCATACATCGTGCCCGGGCTGGGCGACGCGGGCGACCGCCTGTACGGCGTCGTCTGACGCTCCCACCTGCACGAACACCCGCCGGGACGCCCCGGCCCCTGCTCGGCACGCCCGGAACGCGAGATCGCCGCGTTCCGCATGCTGAGAACTTCCACGGCTCCTCTTGGCGTGCCGTGCGCTCCGCTGCCATGCTCGCTCCCGTGAGCACCTCGACCCGTCCCGCCAGCGCGCCGTCCGGCGTGCTCCCGGGCGCGGTCGTGTGCGTCTGTTGTCAGGCCTGAACCCTCTCCCGCACCTCGGTTCAGCCCTCGACCCCTGCCGACCCGCCGGACTCCCGGCGTCGCCGTCGGCCCGACGCACCCGGAGCCACCCATGACGCTCACCGCTACCCGCCCCGCCCGCCGCACGCCGTCGGCCCGCGTCCCCGCCGCCCGGGCGACGACGCCGCGCCCCACCGCCCCGCGGCCCGCCCCCGCACCCCGCGCGGCGGCGCCCGAGCCCGCCGCCCCGCGGCGCAACCCCGGCTTCGTGCTCTACGTCGGCGTCGACGCCGCGCCGGGCGAGCAGCCGCAGGCGCAGCTCGTCGAGCTCGCCGAGGCCCTGGGCGAGCTCGCGCGCGACTGGCTGCCGAGCGCCGAGACGTACACGGCGCTCGCCCTCGCGGAGCCCACGACCGCGACGACGTCGCCCGTCCAGGACATCGCCGCGTTCCGCGAGCGGCTCGCGACCCTCTCGCCCGTGCCGCGCGTCGTCATCGACCCCGCGGGGCGCACGGTCACCGTGGAGGGCCGCTCCGCGCGCCTGACCTTCCGCGAGCTCGAGCTGCTGTCGTACCTCGCGCGCACGGCGCACCGCGTCGTGACGCGCGCCGAGCTGCTGGAGACCGTGTGGGCCGACCACGAGGTCGCGAGCGGCAGCCGCACCATCGACGTCCACGTGCGACGCCTGCGCGAGAAGCTCGGGCTGGAGCACGTCATCACCACGGTCCGCGGGCTCGGCTACCGGTTCGACCCGCAGACCCCCGTCGTCCTCGGCGGCTCGGGGGACGCCGCCTGAGGACCGCGCTGCCGGGCCGCGGTCGACGTGGGGGTACGTGGGGGACCACGCGCCCGGCAGCGCAACCCCCTGCTGTGACGACCCTCGCACGCCGCCCGCTCGCCGGGCGCGGACGCGCGTGCGGCGATACGTTCGGCCCATGCGCACAGTCATCGCGGGAGGTCACGGCCAGGTGGGCCGTCGCCTGGCCCGGACGCTGGTGGAGCGCGGGGACGACGTCGTCGCCTTCGTGCGGTCCGCCGCGCAGATCACGGATCTCACGGAGCTCGGCGCGCACGTCGCGCTCGTCGACCTCGAGAAGGACGACGCCGTCGCGGTGTCGTTCGAGCTCGAGGGCGCGGACGCCGTCGTCTTCGCCGCGGGCGCCGGGCCCGGCAGCGGGGCGCCGCGCAAGGACGCGGTCGACCGCGCGGGCGCGGCCCTCCTCGCCGACGCCGCCGAGCGCGCCGGGGTCGGGCGCTACGTCCTCGTCTCGTCGCGGGGCGTCGAGGCGGCCCGCGCCGACGAGCGCCCCGACGGCGTCGACGACGTGTTCTGGGCCTACCTGCGGGCGAAGGCCGCCGCGGAGGACGACCTGCGTGCCCGTACGGACCTGCAGTGGACGATCGTCCGGCCCGGCCGTCTCACCGACGACCCGGGCGTCGGGCTCGTGGCCCTCGCCCCCGTGGGCGACGGCGACAAGCCGCGCGGCAAGCGACGCAAGCCCGGCGCCGCCGTGGGCGAGCGGTCCGACGTGACGCGCGACGACGTCGCGCTCGTGCTCGCGGCGGTGCTCCACGAGCCCCGCTCGGCCGGTCTCGTGCTCGACCTCGTGGGTGGCGACCGCCCTGTCGAGGACGCGCTGGCCGACGTCCTGCCGTGACCGACCGGCCCGGCGACGGGCGTCGGGCGCGTCAGCCGTCGCAGCGGGCCTCGCGCTGCCAGATCAGCCCGAGCGAGTCACGGTCGGGCCGGATGAGGACGTTCGCGATCCGCGCCGTGTAGTTCCAGCCGCCGTAGGACACCTTGTCGCCGAAGCCGTACCACTCGTCGACCTCCCACGCGGCGTAGCACGCGGGCGCCGCGCTGAAGGGGTCGACCACGAGCTGCTCGGACCACGATCCCGCGTGCAGGACGTACTTCGCCCCGGACCCGGAGGCCTCGCCCAGCGCCACCGTGCGGCGCTCGCCGGCCGCGAGGTCCCACTGACCCTTCGCCTGCCCGGTGACCCGGAACGTCAGCGGGACGTTGGAGCCCGCGTTGTCGAGGAGCACGGACACCGTGCGGAACGAGTCACCACGCTTCGCGTCGTAGTACGGGTCACCGAGGACGAGGCTCCCGCCGGGCGCCACGACCGCGCAGTCGAGCGCGTCGAACCGGGCCGTCACCGTCTCCGCGAACGGGGTGCCGAGGACCGTGCGCGAGAGCTCGAACGTGACCGCACCGGACCGCACCGCGAGGGCGCCCGCGGGCAGGTCGACGCTCGCGCTCGCACCCGGTGCGACCTCGCCGAGGTCGCGCGTGCCGAACGGGGTGCGGACGACGACGCGGGTCGGCTCGTCGGCGTCGTTCCGCAGACCGGTCGTGAGCACCACCCCGCCCCCGCCGGGCGCGCACTGCGCCGTCGCCGTGAGGGTCGCCGCCCAGTCGGGCACGTACGCCGCGCCGCGGTAGGTCGCCGCGAGGGCGGAGTCCTGGAAGCCCTTCCCGAGCACCCAGCGGTACTGGCGGAAGGTCACCTTCCCCGCCTTGACGTCGAGCTTCCCCGTGTCGATCGTGAAGGTCGCCGTCTCTCCCGGCTTGATGCCGCTCACCGGGGCGGAGTCACCGGCCGCGCCGCCGAGCATCCGGGCGTCGAGCGTCTCCGCCGTGTCGTTCGTCAGGGTGCCGACGAGCCGGATCGAGCCGTCCTGCCAGCGCGCCTCGACCGTCGCCGTGCGCGCCCACGACGGCGCGTAGGTCGTCGCGGCGTACGACGCGGTCACCGTGCTCCCCGCCAGGCCGAGGGCGTGAGCCCGCTCGACCGCGAACGTGGCCGTCCCCGCCGGGACGTCGCGCAGGCGGGTGTCGACGGCGAGCGTCGCGGTCGCGCCCGGAGCGACCTCCACGGGCGCGGCGACGCCGTACGGCGTCGTCATCGAGACCCGCAGCGTCGTCGCCCGGTACGGGTTGTGGAACGTCCCGCGCACGACGGTCGAGCCGGCGCCCGCGCCCTTCGGCACGACCCACGTGGCGGTCGCCGCTGCGGAGCCGTCCGCGACGGACCAGTCGAAGCAGTCGACGCCCGGGACCTCGTGGCTCGCGAGGGCCGCGCCGTCGGCGAGCACGTCGAGGGTCAGCGACGCCTCCCCGACACCGCCGGGCACGTCGACGACGGCGTCCCGGCCGCCGTCGACCGTGCGCGTCAGGTCGTCGCGACCGGCGACGGCGAACACCACGGGGACGGTCGAGCGCGTGTTGTCGTAGCGCAGCGCGACCGGGGCGGACGACCGCTCGGTCGCCGGGTCGAGCACGCACGCCCCGACGGTCGGCGCGTCCACCGCGGGCGCGTGCCGTACGGCGTCGTACGCGGCGGTCACGACGTGCGACCGGCCCGAGCCGTCGAGCCGGGAGACGCGGAACGCGACCTCGCCCGCGGCGACCTGCCGGGAACCGGTGTCGAGGGTCAGCACGGCCTCCGCGCCGGGTGCGACGTCGACCGCGCGCGTCGTACCGAGGTCTCCACCGTCCAGGAGCACGCGCAGCGTCGCCGCCGCGTGGTCGTTGCGGAACGTGCCCTCGACGACGAACGACCCGGTCTCCGGCGACCAGCGCGTCGTCGCCGAACCCTCGACGTACCACTCGAAGCAGTCGACCGCGCCGACCGTGCGGGAGCCGAGCGGATCGCCGTCGGCCCGGACCGCGTACGTCGCAGGCGCGGCTCCCGCCGGGGGAAGCTCGACCTCGGCGCGGGCCTCTTTCGCGACCGTCCGCCTGAAACCCGGGTGCCCGTCGACCGTGAACTCGAGCGGGAGGGTCGAGGCCGAGTTGTCGAAGATCAGCATCGCGGCGGCGGACGACGTGTCCGACTTCGGGTCGAACACGCACTGCGCGACCGCCGCCTCCGGGACGACCGGCGCGATCATCTGGCGGTCGAGCGCGAGCGCGACGCCGCTCGGCGGCCGCGAGACGACCGCCTCGCCGCCCGACCCGACGAGCAGCCGCTCCTGCGAGAGCACGAGCATGCTCGCGGGCACCGCGGGCGCGTTGACGTCGACCACGAGCGAAGCGCTCTTGCCCACGCTCGTGCGCCCGGGGAGGTCGGCCCCGTGCCACGCGGGCGTGTCCGGCGCAGCGAGGTCGACCGTGACCGGGGCTCCGGTCTCGTTCGTTAGGTCGGCGACGAACCGCACCGCGCCGCCCGCGTTCTCCGCGCGGACCCGGACGTCGTCGGCCCCGAGCCACGCGAGCGGGACCGCCGCGCTCAGGGTGCGGCTCGCCGTGACGGCCTGGTCGTCGGCTCCGGCACGCACCTCGACGGGGACGTCGGCGGGGAGCACGCGGAGCGCGCCGTCGTCGCGCTGCTGGATTTCGGGCACGAACGCACCGTTCGCGCGCAGCTCGACCGCCAGCTCGACCGACCGTCCCGCGGACGCACCCCGGGCAGGCGCGGGCAGCACGGTGTCGCTCGCGCACTCGAGCGCGGCGCCCCGCGCGGGGGTGGTGCAGGTCCAGCCGTCGTCGACAGGTCGGAGGGACAGCCCCTTCGGCAGCTCGGGCACGGTGAAGCGGACGCCCTGGGCATCACGGTCGCCGGTGTTGGCGGCCGTGAGCGTGAGCGTCGCGGACCCGGGGTTCGCCGCGAGCGTCACGCGCTCGTCGTCGAGCCGGACCTCCGCGCCGACGTACTTCAGGGGCGGCGGCGTGAGGTTGCGCTCCACCGTGCGCAGGCCCTCCGCCTTCACGCGCGCCGGGAACTCGTAGACGCCGCCGCCCCGGGCCGTGACCGTGACGACGAGGTCACGCGCCTCGCCGGGCGCGAGCACGCCCACCGCGCACGCGAGCGTCCCGCCCGCGGCGGCAGGCCCGCACGGGAGCGCAGCCGTGCGCAGCGCGGGGGCGACCGACGCGCCGCGCGCGACGACCGACGACGTGACGGCCTCGACGCCGGCCGGCAGGTCGACCTCGACCGTGACGTCCTGCGCCGCCCTCCCGCCCGAGTTCGACACCGTCAGGCGCACGTCGGCGGGCTTGCGCGCCTCCATCTCGATGCCGGTCCCGAGCGCAACGTCGAGCGCGGCCGGAGCCGGCTCGGGCGGCGGGTCGACGGGCGTCGGCTCGCCGGTCCCCGGGTCGACGGGGGTCGAGCCGCCGGGAGCCGGGTCGGTGGGCGTCGAGCCGACCGGGGTCGTCCCGCCGGGCGCGCCCCCATCCGCAGGTGGAGCCGTCGTCGCGTCGGGGGTGGCGGAGTCCGTCGGCGCCGGCGGGATGTTGGTGGGGGACGTCGGGTCCGTCGTGGGGTCGGGCGTCGGGGCGGTCGTGCCCGAGCTCGGCGAGGGCGACGGAGACGGAGAGGGGGACGAGCCGGACGGCGCCGGGGACGACTGCGAGGTCGGTGACGGCGTGGGCTCGGGAGTGAAGGCCCCGAGCGCGCCCGCGACGCCCAGCCCGGCGACCGCGAGCACGCCCACGGTGACCGCCGCCGCGGCGATCGGCGCGGACGCGACCAGCGCGAGCAGGCCTCCGGCCCCGGCCGCGGCCAGGGCACCGCCGCCCGCTGCCGCACCGCCGACGGCCGCTGCTCCACCCACTGCGGCGACCCCCGCACCCGCGCCCGCACCGGCCGCTCCCCCGGCGACGCTGCCCGCGGCACCGACGGCTCCCGCCGCCGCACCGGCCCCGCCGATCACCCCGGTCCCGGCGGCACCCGCACCGGCGCCGCCGCCGACGCCCGCACCGGCCCCGGCACCGGTCGCCGCACCGGATCCGCCCGCCGCGCCAGACCCGCCGGCAGCACCCGAACCGCCCGCCGCGCCAGACCCACCGGCGCCCGATCCTCCGGCGCTCGACCCACCGGCGCTCGACCCGCCCGCGCCGCCCGACCCACCGGCGCCCGAACCGCTCGCCGTCCCGCTGCCGGACGCGCCCTGGAGCGCGGCCGCGAGCCCGCCGGCGACCGCCGCGCCACCCGTGGTGGGCAGCGCCGTCCCGACGAGACCGAGCGCACCCACGCCGAGCACGAGCGGGGCGATGACGGCACGCATGCCGTGGGACACGTCGCCCAGCTCGAGCACGAGCCCGCGGCAGTCGTCGCAGCCCTCGAGGTGCGACTCGACGCGCGCCGTCTCGCGCTTGGCGAGGCCCCCGCGCACGTACGACCCGAGGAGCGCGTTGACCGTGCGGCACTCCTCGGCGGGCACGGACGTGAGGTGCTGCTGGAGGTACGCCTGGCGCAGCCCCTCGCGGGCGCGGTACGCGAGCGCGGAGACGCCGTTCGCGGTGAGGCCCAGCAGCGGGGCGATCTCGGCCGGGGACAGGTTCTCGACCTCGGTGTACCAGAGCACGGCACGCCACCGCTCCGGCAGGTCCTGGTAGGCGCGCGTGACCGTCGAGCGCTCGAAGCCCTCGAGGGTCGGGTCCTCCGTCGAGGCCATCGGGCCGAACGCGGACTCGAACGTGCGCTCGTCGTCGGTCGGCTGCGTGCGCCGGGCCCCGCTGACGAGGTCGTACGACAGACGGCGCACGACCGTGAAGAGGTAGGCGCGGAACGTGACGTCCGGGCCGCCGCCGTTCTGCAGCACGGAGAGCGTGCGGGCGAACGCGTCGGACACGACGTCGTCGGCGTCGGCGCCCGAGCGGACGTACTGGCGCGCGACCGTGCGCGCGGCGCTGGCGTGCCGCTCGTAGAGCACCCCGTAGGCGCTCGTGTCCCCTGCACGTACGGCGGTGATGAGCTCGGCGTCGCTGAACGCCTCGCTGTCCACCCGTTGTGCCTGCGTCATCGTCACCCGCCCCGGAGACCGCCCCGAACCGAGGCTACGGTGGCCATAGTAGACGCCCGTCCATCTCACGGGCAGAGGGTTCCCGCCACCGGAACGGCGACGACGGTGCTTTCTGGCTTTCGTCCCCTTTCACCCGGGACGTGAGGTCCTGGAAACTTCTCGCCGTTCCCGCGTCATGGACCGCTCGCCCGCACGTCTCATCTACATGGACCACCTCCAGGGGTACGCCGTGCCCGCGACCGACGCCGTGCGCGAGCGGTGGCGGCGCGCGAGCGCCGACAGCGTCTGGCTACGGCCGGGCGACTGGTACCACCCTGCCGTCGACGCGCTCGTCGAGGCGTTGTGCGAGGAGCGGGACGCGACGCCCGCCGCCGAGCGGCTCGGCCGCGTCCGCGCGGAGGCCGGTGTCGGGATCGGCGAGGCCATCGACGACGTCGTCTGCCTGTACCGCGCCCACGACCGCGAGCCGGTCGTCGACCTGGTCCGCGGCGTGGCGGTCGGCTGGTCCGAGGGGTACGAGGCCAGCCCCGTGGCACCCGAGGTCCTGGACCCGGAGTCCGGTCTCGCGACGACCCAGTACCTGGTGCACCGGCTCCGCGAGACGTACGGCGCGGCCGAGCGCGCGGGCCTCGACGCGACCCAGACCCACGGGCTGCTCGTCGTCGACGTCGCGCTCGACGACCTCACCGGGTGGCAGCGGTTCGCGCGCTCGGCGGCGATGGGCCGCGCGCTCACCCACACGTTCGGCGAGGGCCACCCCATGGCCTCGATCGGCAACGGGCTCTTCGTCGTGCTCGGCGAGCGGGACGCCGACGACGCCATGGTGCGCACCGTGCTCCGCCACAACATCGAGCGCACCGGTCTCGCGCTGGGCGTGACGGCGATCCTGCGCCGGCCGCCGCGCGTCTGGCTCGAACCCCTCCCCCGCACCCACACGGCGGCCGTCCAGCTCCTCGACACGCTCCAGCGCTGACACGACGACGCCCCGACCCACGCGGGCGAGCACGTGGTCCGGGGCGTCCGGGGGCGTCTGCGGCCGGTGGGTGACCGACCGCCCGCGAGCAAGGCGGCGACCGCGCGTCAGCGCGGCGTGAAGGTGAGGCAGTCGGCGCGATCCTCGCCGGACGCGCCCGCCCCGACGCGGATCGACGGCGCGGAGCACTCGAGCGAGGCGTTGTGGACGCACTCCGTGCGCTGGCAGGCCCCGACGTGCGCGAGCACCTTCTCCAGCCCGCCCTTCGTGCCCAGCGGGATGAACGTGGCGCACTCGGCGTCGCCCGTGTGACCGGCGATCGTCACGGCGCCCGCGTGGCACCCGTGGTCGTGGTTGTAGCCGCAGCCGTCGATGGAACACTCGACGACCTGGGGCATCTCCGTGAGGCTGCTCATCGCGATCTCCTGTCTCCGAGGACCCGCCGTGGGTCGGTCTCCGCGTTCCACGGTATTCCCGGAATTCCTCGGTGTATAGCAAGGAAGGCCTTGCTTAGAAATGCAGGAATGCGCAGCAATTAGCGCACGGCATTCTTGCGGAAATGCCGCGTCGCAGGTCAGTTGTCGGTGCCGTCGGCCCGGGGCCGCCAGATGACGAGCGCGCGCGCCTCGCCGTGCTCGACGAGCGTCTCGCGCAGGGCCTCCTCCACCCCGCGCCGCACGCTGCGCCCGCGCGGCACGACGACGACGTCGCCGCTCGCCGCGGCGGCGAACACGCGGCCGCCCGGCTCGACGCGCGCCGAGAGCGCCTCGATGCGCCGCTCGAGCCGCTCGACCTGGGACTCGAGGGCGAGGATCCGCTGGATGCCCGCGAGGTTGATGCCCTCGTCGTGGCTGAGGCGCTGCACCTCGAGCAGCTTCGCGACGTCGCGCAGCGAGTACCGCCGCCCCCGGCCCGCGGTGCGGCGGGGCACCACGAGGCCGAGGCGGTCGTACTGGCGCAGCGTCTGCGGGTGCATGCCCGCGAGCGCGGCCGCCTGCGAGATGACGAGGACGGGCGCGTCCTGGTCGACGTCGCTCGCGGGAGCGCGTCCGACGCCGCCCGAGTCCCCACCGATCGAGAGATGATGAGTTTCCTGCTGGGGCATCATGGTCGCCCCCCTCACTCCGCGGCCTGGCGGACCAGGTCGGCGCGCACGTCCTGGCCGGCGGTCTCGGCGGCGAACGTCTCGACGGCCTCGCGCGCGGCCTTCGAGAGCTTCTGCGGCACGGCGACCTGGACCGTGACGAGCAGGTCGCCGGTCGACTTCGCGGTCTTCACGCCGCGGCCGCGGACGCGCAGCGTGCGCCCCGAGGGCGTGCCGGCCGGCACCTTGACCTTGACGGTCGAGCCGTCGAGCGTCGGGACGGCGATGGTGGCGCCGAGCGCGGCCTCGGGGAACGTCACCGGGACCGTGATCCGCAGGTTGTTCCCGTCGAGCGAGAACACCGGGTGCGGGGTGACGTGCACGGTGACGACGAGGTCGCCGTCGGGCCCGCCCGCCGTGCCGGGGCGGCCCTTGCCGCGCAGCCGGATCTTCTGGCCGTCGCGGACGCCCGGCGGGATGCGCGTGGTGACCGTGCGGCCGTCGACGGTGAACGTCACGGTCGACCCCTCGACCGCCTGCCGGAACGGCAGGGTCGTGGCGGCCGCGAGGTCGGCGCCCGCACGGGGGCGGGGGCCGCCGAACTGCTGGCCCGCCGCGCCGCCGCCGAACATCGAGCCGAGGATGTCCTCGAACCCGCCCGCGCCCTGGCCGCCGGTCGAGTAGCGCACCCGGGTGCCGCCCGGGCCCCCGCCGCCGCCGAACATGCCGCCGAAGACGTCCTCGAAGCCCGCTCCCCCGGCACCGCCGGGGCCCGCGGAGAAGCGCGCGCCGCCGCCCGCCATCGCCCGGATCGCGTCGTACTGCTCGCGCTCCTTGGGGTCCGACAGCACGGCGTACGCCTCGCCGATCTCCTTGAACTTGGCCTCGGCGCTCGCGTCACCCTGGTTCTGGTCAGGGTGGTACTTGCGGGCGAGCTTGCGGTAGGCCTTCTTGATCGCGGCGTCGTCGGCGTCCTTGGGGACGCCGAGCGCGGCGTAGAAGTCCTTCTCCATCCAGTCCTGTCCGGTCACGGCGCCTCCCTCCTGTCGGTGGTCGTGGTCCTGGTCCTTCGTTCCGTGGCTGCTGCCGGTGGGTCTGCTGCTGGTGATCCTCGCGTGCCCGACGGCGGAGCGCACCTCCGCGCGGGAGGTGCGCCCGCGCCGTCGGGCACGAGGAAGGGGTGGCTACTGCGGGCCGACGACCGAGACGCGCGCGGCGCGCACGACCCGCTCCCCGATCCGGTAGCCCGGCTCGATGACGAGGTTCACCGTGGTGGCGGTGGCCTCGGGGTCGGGCTGGTGCATGAGCGCCTCGTGGACGGTGGGGTCGAACTCGTCCCCGACCGCGCCGTAGCGCTCGATCCCGAACTTCTCGAGCGACGCGTCGAGCTTGTCGGCGATGGCCGCGAACGGCCCCGTCAGCTCGCCGTGCTGCCGCGCGCGGTCGATGTCGTCGAGGACCGGCAGGAGCGCGGTGAGCACGTCCTCGATCCCCTTCGTGCGCGCGGCCTCCTGGTCGCGCAGCGACCGGTTGCGGTAGTTCGTGAAGCTGGCCCGCTCGCGCTGGAGCGCGTCGAGGTGCTCCGCGGCCTCGGCCTTCGCCGCGAGGACCGCGGCGTCGACCCCGGCCTCGTCGGACGGCTCGAAGTCGAGGCCCGCGAGCGGGTCCGTCTCCGCGTCGTCGCCCGCGGAGCCGCCGGCCTCGCCCTCGGGGCGGGGCCGACCGCTCTCCGGGTCGACCTTGCGCTTGTCCGTGAACTGGAAGGGCTTGTCGTCGGAGCCCTGGCCGGGCTCGCGCCCGGCCTGCTCCTCGGGGCCCTGCGGGTCGGTCGGTCCGTCGGCCGTCACTTGCGCTCGTCCTCCTCGTCCACGATCTCGGCGTCGACGACGTCCTCGTCCGGGGCGGACGTCGCGCCCGCCGCGGCGGTGGCGTCGTCCTGCGCGGCGCCGGGGTTGCCGGCGGCCTGCTCCTGCTCGGCCGAGGCGTAGAGCGCCTGGCCGATCTTCTGCGAGGACGCGACGAGCTTCTCGTGCGCGGTCTTCACGGCGTCGGCGTCCTCGCCCTCGAGCGCGGACTTGACCGACGCGATGTCGGCCTCGACCTCGGTGACGACGTCGGCGGGGAGCTTCTCCTTGTTCTCGGAGACGAGCTTCTCGGTCGAGTAGACGAACGCCTCGGCCTGGTTGCGGGTCTCCGCGTCCTCGCGACGCTTCTTGTCCTCGGCCGCGTGCTCCTCGGCCTCCTTGACCATGCGGTCGATGTCCTCCTTGGGCAGCGCCGAGCCGCCCGTGATGGTCATCTTCTGCTCCTTGCCGGTGCCGCGGTCCTTCGCGCCGACGTGGACGATGCCGTTCGCGTCGATGTCGAAGGTGACCTCGATCTGCGGCACGCCGCGCGGGGCCGGCGCGATGCCGGTCAGCTCGAAGGTGCCGAGCGGCTTGTTGTCGCGCGCGAACTCGCGCTCGCCCTGGAACACCTGGATGAGCACCGACGGCTGGTTGTCCTCGGCCGTCGAGAAGATCTCGCTGCGCTTGGTCGGGATGGCCGTGTTGCGCTCGATGAGCTTGGTCATCACACCGCCCTTGGTCTCGATGCCGAGGGACAGCGGGGTCACGTCGATGAGCAGGACGTCCTTGCGGTCACCGGAGATGACGCCGGCCTGCAGGGCCGCGCCGACGGCGACGACCTCGTCCGGGTTGACGCCCTTGTTCGGCTCCTTGCCGCCCGTGAGCTCCTTGACGACGTCGGTCACGGCCGGCATGCGGGTGGAGCCACCCACGAGCACGACGTGGTCGATGTCGGAGACGGAGACGCCCGCGTCGGAGATGACCTTGTGGAACGGGGCCTTCGTCCGGTCGAGGAGGTCCTGCGTCATCTGCTGGAACTGGGCGCGCGTGAGCTTCTCGTCCAGGTGGATGGGGCCGTTCTCGCTCATCGAGAGGTACTGCATCGAGATGGTGGTGCTCGTCGCGGACGAGAGCTCCTTCTTCGCCTGCTCGGCGGCCTCGCGCAGACGCTGGAGCGCGATCTTGTCCTTCGACAGGTCGACGCCCGAGCTGTTCTTCACCTGCTTGATGAGGTGCTCGACGATGCGGTTGTCCCAGTCGTCGCCACCGAGGCGGTTGTCGCCCGAGGTCGCGCGGACCTGGATCGTGGAGAAGTCGTCCTCGTCCTTGCCGACCTCGAGGAGCGAGACGTCGAACGTGCCGCCGCCCAGGTCGAAGACGAGGATGAGCTCGTCCTCCTTGCCCTTCTCCAGGCCGTAGGCGAGCGCGGCCGCGGTGGGCTCGTTGACGATGCGGGTCACGTTGAGGCCCGCGATCTGCCCGGCGTCCTTGGTCGCCTGGCGCTCGGCGTCGTTGAAGTACGCCGGGACGGTGACGACCGCGTCCGTGACGGGCTCGCCCAGGTACTCCTCGGCGTCGCGCTTGAGCTTGCCCAGGATGCGCGCGGAGATCTCCTGCGCGGTGTACTTCTTGTCGTCGATCTCCACCGACCAGTCGGTGCCCATGTGGCGCTTCACCGAGCTGATGGTGCGGTCGACGTTCGTGACCGCCTGGCGCTTGGCGACCTCGCCGACGAGGACCTCGCCGGTCTTGGAGAAGGCGACCACCGACGGCGTCGTGCGCGACCCCTCGGCGTTCGCGATGACCGTGGGCTCTCCGCCCTCGAGGACGGCGACCACCGAGTTGGTGGTGCCGAGGTCGATCCCGACTGCTCGTGCCATGTGTGTGCCTCCGTCGTTCTGGGTGCCCGACGGCGCTGCTGCGCCTCGGCACACCGGGTTGAGTCTGCTTCACTCAAGGTAGATCCGTGGTCGGTGCTCGCGCAACCTCACCCGGCTCAACTTGAGTCCATCAGGCTCAACCTTCACGCGACCCGCACTATTCCCCGCTCGCGGCCGCCCGGGACCGCGCCTGCTGGCGCGCACGCTGCTCCGCGTAGCCCTCCTGCCAGTCCGCGGCGAGAGGCATGCCGCGGCGGCGGACCTCGTCGACCGCCAGCTCGACGGGGAAGCCCCAGGTGTCGGCGAGCACGAAGAGGTGTTCGCCCGTGACGGTCGTGCCCCGGAGCCTCTCGAGCTCTCGGAGCCCCCGGTGCACCGTGCGTCGGAAGCGCGACTCCTCGTCCCGCAGCACGCCGCTCAGCTCCTCGCGCCGCTCGACCAGGTTCGGGTAGGCGTCGCGGTACGACTCGGCCACGACGGCGACGAGGTCGTCGACGAACCGGTCCTCCAGCCCGAGCCGGAGCGCGTGCACCACGGCCCGGCGCACGAGCCGCCGCAGCACGTACCCGTGCGCCTTGTTGCTCGGCCGCACGCCGTCGGCGGCGAGGAACGTCGCGGCGCGCACGTGGTCCGCGATCACACGGAACGGGCGCGGGTCGTCCTCGTAGGTGCGACCGCTCAGGTCCTCGAGCCGGTCGACCAGGGGGCGCAGCAGGCTCACGTCGAACACGTCGGGGGTCGCCGTCGCGGCGGCGGCGATGCGCTCCAGCCCGCCCCCGAAGTCGATGCTCGGCTCGTCGAGGAGGACGAAGCCCTCGCTCGTGCGGCGGTAGCGCATGAACACCTGGTTGCCGATCTCGACGAACCGTCCTCCCTCGCTCGCCGGATGGGGCTCCCCGGAAGACGGGTCGTGGAGCTCCGGGCCGAGGTCGTAGAAGACCTCCGAGTCCGGCCCGCAGGGGTCGCCCACGGGCGTGCCCTCCAGGCCACCTCCCCGGCTCCACCAGTTCTCCTCGGCGTCGTAGAGGAAGACCCGGCCGCCGCGCATGCCGTCGCGGTCCCCGTCCGCACGCGACCCCACGTCCACGACCGACGCCTCGATGCCGTGCTCGGCGAACACCGTGACCCAGGCCTGGGCCGCCGTCTCGTCCCGGGGGATCCCGTGCTCGACCGACCCGCGGAAGCACGTGACGTAGAGGCGCGAGAGGTCGACGCCGACGAGCGCGAGGAAGTCGGCGAACCACCGGACCTGCCGCTCGACGTCGGCCGACCCGAGGCTCCAGTTGCCCAGCATCTCGAAGAAGGTCGTGTGCCGTCGGTCGCCGACCTCGTCGATGTCCTGCGACCGCAGGCACGGCTGCGAGTCGACCAGGAGCCGCCCGGCGGCGTGCGAACGCACGCCCAGCAGGTAGGGCATCAGCGGCTGCATGCCCGCGCCCGTGAACAGGGTCGTCGGGTCGTCGCGCAGGACCAGGGGCGCTCGCTCGATCACGGCGTGCCCCCGGGAGGCGAAGAAGTCGAGGTAGGCCGAGCGGATCTCCTGAGCGTCCATCCGTCGACCCTAGGGACGGGGACCACCGACTTCCAGGGCAATCCCCGCAGCCCCCGGCGAGGAGGACCGCGCCCCGCCGCGGTGGGGGGCACCGGGGCGGGGCGGGCAGGGTGGCGCGGGGCGGCAGGTGGGGCACACCGGGGCGGGGTGGCTCGGCGGGAGCCGCGCCGCCCCTCGCTCAGATGAGTTCGACGCCGTCGGCCTGCGGCCCGCGGTCGCTCTGCCGGATCTTGAACCGGACCCGGTCGCCCTCCTCGAGCTCCTCCCCGCCGCGCACGACGGACACGTGCACGAACAGGTCCTCGCCGCCGGCGTCGGGCGTGATGAAGCCGAAGCCGCGGTCCGCGTCGTAGCGCGCGACCGTGCCCTCGCCGCCGCGCACGCGCCCGCCGGACGCCGGACGACCACGGTCCGAGCCCGGACGGCCGCGGTCCGAGCCCGGTCGGCCGCGGTCCGGACCCGGGCGCCCGGAGCCGCCCACGAGCTGCACGTTCCGAGCGTTCGGCCCCTTGTCGCCCTCGACGACGTCGTAGGTCACGCGCGCACCCTCGGCGAGCTCGGTGAGCCCGCGGCCCAGGGCGCTGACGTGCACGAACACGTCGTCGCCGCCGCCGTCGGGAGCGACGAAGCCGAAGCCCTTGACGTCGTCGTACCAGGACACGGTGCCGTCGGCGCCGTCCGCCGCGGGCTGCGCGGCCTGCGCGCCGAGCGGCAGCAGGTGGTCCGCCTGCGGGCCCTTCTCGCCCTCGACGACGAGGAACGCCACGCGCTGCCCCTCCGTGACGACGCCGCCCCCGACGATCGCCGAGCTGTGCAGGAAGATCTCGTCGCTGCGCCCGTCGGGCGTGACGAAGCCGTAGCCCTTGGCCGGCTCGTACCAGACGACGGTGCCGAGCACGCCCAGGGGCGCGTCGGCGGCGCGGTCGCCCGTCACGCGGACGCGCCGTGCCTGCGGGCCGCGGTCGCCGGTGCCCATCTCGAACTCGACGACCTGCCCCTCGCGGAGCTGCTTCGGGCCGTCGTCACCGACGATCTCGGACGCGTGCACGAACAGGTCCTCGGCCTCGTTCCCGAGGTCGATGAAGCCGAACCCTCGGTCGGCGTCGAACCATCGGACTGTTCCCTGGGGCACCTAGGACTCCTTGCATCGACAGACAGTGCTGCTCCTAGTGTCCCCGACGCCGCCGCGCCCCGGCGCCGCGGGACCGCTCGGCTGGCCTCAGCGGCCGGTGCCCGACGCGCCGGCGCCCGGCTCCGCGCCCGGGTCGTCGACGTCGCCGCCGCTCCAGCTCCGCTCGTCGCCCGGGTCGACGTCGGTGGGGACCTCGGGGTCCTTCGGCAGCGAGTCGTTGGCGAGCGCGGGGAACGCGCCCGCGGTGCCGATGTCCGGCTCGCCGCGGGCCGGTTCCTGCTCGTCCCGCCAGTCCTGCTCGTCGCCGGTGCCCCGGCGGTCCTGCGGCTGCGACGCGGTCATGAGCGGGCCCTCCTGGTCTCCGGCCCGGCCGCCTGGTCGACCGGGCGCACTCCCTCGACCGTACGTCGCCCCGCCGGGCTCACCACCCGGGCCGCGGGCTACGGCGCCGCGGCGGGGACGGCGGGCTTCCCCTCGTCCGCCGGGTCGTCCGTCCCGTCGACCACCGGGTCCTGCTCGACCGCCGGGTCCGCGTCCGGCGCGGCAGGCACGGCGGCCGCCGCACGACGGCGGCGCACCACGAGCACGACCGCACCGGCGAGCGCCGCCACGACGAGCAGCACCGCGCCGATCCCGACCCACGGCGCGACGGCGGCGCGCGACGACGCGTCGTCGGCCGCGGCGGCGGCCTCGTCGAGGCGCCCGGCGTCGAGCGCGGCGCGGGCGTCGGCGGTCGAGCCGCCGACGTCCAGCAGGAGGCGGCCGAGGTCGGCGAACGGCCCGCCGCCGGCGCTCGCGGCGACGGCGTCGCCGACCGTCCCGACGACCTCGACCGTGCGCGGCAGCACGGTCGCGAGCGCCGCGTACTCCTCGGCGGTGCGGGCGCTCTCGTACTGCGTGCGCACGGCGGCCGGGTCGGGCAGGCCCGCGTCCTCGGCGGCCTGCTGGACCTGGCCGGCGGCCGCGGCGGCGTCGGGCCCGATCGCCTCCCGGGCCGCGTCGGCGTCCGCGAACGCCCAGTCCGTCATCGCGGTGCGCAGCCCCGCGGGCGGGAGCCACGCGCCGTCGGCCGCGTCGAGGGCGACGTAGGCCTCCCTGGCCGGGCCCCGCGCGTCGAGCAGGGCGGTCTCGTCGGCGTCGGCGACCCACGTGCGGTAGGCCGCCTGGGCGTCGGCGACCTCGCCGCGCACCTCGACGAGGTCGAGGAAGCGACGCCCGTCGGTCAGGCCCGGACGGCCCGGCTCGCCGGGGGCGTCGTAGGCGCTCTCCCCCGCGTACGCGGCGGCGACGAGCGTCCCGAGCGTCTCGTCGTCGAGCCCGCCGACGAGCGCGGAGACGGCCGTCCACGCGGCGGCGTACGCGTACTCCTCGGTGGCGTCGGCGCCGTCCTGCACGTCGACGTCCGCCCAGGCGACGAGCGGGAGCGCCTCGGCCGCGTCGCGCGCGGGGGCCGGGAACGTCTCGGTCGGGCCGCCCGTCTGCGCCGCGACGCGCTCCCCCACGACCTCGGCCAGGCCCTCGGACACCCACCGGTCCGCGAACCGGTCCCCGGCGAGCCACGCGTGCGAGAGCTCGTGGAAGAGCAGCCCGGCGTCGAGGTCCTCGGGGATGACGATCTCGCCGGAGCCGCGGTCGAACCACGCGTACCCCAGCACCTCGGGCGACACGTCCTCGCGGATGCGCTCGAGGTTCCCCGGCCACGGCATCCCGACGACGCGCTCGAGCGCGGGCAGCCCGGCGGCGACCTGCTCCGCGACGAAGGCGCTCCACTCGGCGTCGCCCGGGAAGCTCTCGAGCACGAGCTCCGTCCCCGCGGCGTCGACCGTCGTGGTGTCGACCTGCGCCGGGTCCCGGAGGGAGACGAACGACCACGTGCCGAGGTCGTCGGTGCTCTCCGTCGCGCGGTGCGTCCGGGTCGTGCCCTCGAGGACCGGGGTGAACCCGTCCCACGTGCTGTCGAAGTCCATCGACGTCGGGGTGACGATCTCGACGGTCACCTGGCCCGGATCCCCGGCGGCGCTGACGGCGAACGTCGCGTACCCGGGCCCGACGCGCGTGTACCCCTCCGAGCGGATCGGCTCGCCCGGGATCGTGTAGGCCCACTCCACGGTCCGCTCGCGCCCGTAGTTGAGGGGCGAGAACGAGACCCGCGCGGCGCTCGTGGCCGGGTCCTCCGTCGGCTCCAGCGTGACGGGGAGGGTGGCGCCGCCGCTCGTCGCGGTGACGTCCGTCGCGCCCGCCGGAACGGGGATGCCGTAGGCGTCCCAGTAGTAGAAGTACTGGCCGCTGTCGGGCTGCTCGTTGCGCAGCGTCGTCGTCACCCGGACCCGGACCGGGCCGGTGCCGTCCACCTCGTAGCGGGTGTGCGACGTCTCCGACAGCCCGTCACCCGGGTCCGCGCTCGCGACCCCCGGCGCCCCCACCACGACCGCGCCCGCGAGCACCCCCGCGAGCACTGCGCGCGACGCCGTCCGCCCCGCGCGCCGCCCGTCGCCGGACCCTCCTGAGACCACCCCTGCACCGCCGTCCTCGCCGAAGCGCACAGCCCGTCGCCCCCCGCTCGTCGGGACCGGTCGACGACGACCGGGACGGGACACCGGCGGGAACTGTACCGGCTCCCGGGGACGCTCCGGACCACGCCCCGGGGCGGGTGGCGGGGCCGCCGTCGGACACCTCGTGGACACCTGGTCCTGGCACGCTGTGCGGGTGACCACCGCACCCGGCCAGCCGTCGCTCGCCCGCCGCCTCGGCACGACGGACGCCGTCGTCGTCGGGCTCGCGTCCATGGTCGGCGCGGGGGTGTTCTCGGCGTTCGCCCCGGCGGCGGCCGCGGCGGGGACGGGCCTGCTCGTCGGCCTCGCGCTGGCCGCCGTCGTGGCGTACGCGAACGCGACGTCGTCGGCCCAGCTCGCCGCGCAGCACCCGACGTCCGGCGGCACGTACGTGTACGGGCGCGAGCACCTCGGCCCCTGGTGGGGCTACGTCGCGGGGTGGGGCTTCGTCGTCGGGAAGACGGCGAGCTGCGCCGCCATGGCGCTCGTCCTCGCCGCGTACGCCGCACCGCCCGGGTGGGAGCGTCCCGTCGCCGCCGCGGCGGTCGTCGTGCTCACCGCGGTCGGCTACCGCGGCGTGACGCGCACGGCCCGCCTCGCGCGCGGGATCGTCGCGGTCGCGCTGCTCGCGATCGCGACGGCGGTCGTCGCGAGCCTCGCGGGGACGACGCCGCGATGGTCCGTCGTCCTCGACGCCGACGGCGCGCACGGCGGCTGGTACGGCGTCCTCCAGGCCGCGGGGCTGCTGTTCTTCGCGTTCGCCGGGTACGCGCGCGTCGCGACGCTCGGGGAGGAGGTACGCGACCCGCGCCGCACCATCCCGCGCGCGGTCCTCGTGTCGCTCGGGACCGTCGTCGTGCTCTACGCCGTCGTGGCGGTCACGCTCCTCGCCGTGCTCGGGCCCGCCCGGCTCGCCGCGTCCGCCGCGCCGCTCGCCGACGCCGTCGCGGCCGGGTCGTGGGCGTGGGCGGGACCGGTCGTGAGCGTCGGCGCGGTCGCCGCGAGCGCCGGCGCGCTCCTCGCCCTCCTGGCCGGGGTGAGCCGCACGGGGCTCGCGATGGCCCGTACCGGCGACCTGCCGGGGTGGTTCGCCGCGGTGCACCCCGTGCACCGGGTGCCGCACCGCGCAGAGCTCGCGGTCGGGGCGGCGGTCGTGCTGCTCGTGCTCACGACGGACCTGCGCGGCGCGATCGGGTTCTCGTCGTTCGGGGTGCTCGTCTACTACCTCGTCGCGAACCTCTCGGCGCTGCGCCAGACCGCGCCGCACCGCCTGTACCCGCGCGCCCTCCCGGTGCTCGGCGCGCTCGGGTGCGTCGCGCTGGTCGTCACGCTCCCGGTCCCGAGCGTGGTCGTGGGGGTCGCCGTGCTCGCGGTCGGCTTCGTGCTGCGGGCGGTGCGCGTCCGGTCGTAGCCGCGGGTCAGGACGCCTCGGGCTCGGGCTCCGGGGGCGCGCCCGTGGCGTCGTCGGACTCGACGACGCGTGACGACTCGCCCTCCTCGCCCGCGGGCGGCAGGCCGCGCTCGTCGGGCGCGTAGTAGCGGCCGGTGTAGCGGGGACGCAGGAAGTTCTCGGTCGTCAGCACGGCGTCGACCTCCTCGGCCGTGAGCAGGCCGCGCGCGACCACGACGTCGCGCACGGAGGCCCCGGTCCGGGCGGCCTCCGCGCCCACGAGGTCGCCGTTGCGGTGGCCGATGATCTCGTTGAGGTACGTGACGATGCCGATGGAGTCGAGCACGTGGCGGCGGCAGACCTCGACGTTCGCGGTGATGCCCGTGACGCACTTGGTGCGCAGCGCGACGCACGCGTTGGTCAGCAGGTGCAGCGACTCGAACATCGACTGCGCGAGCCCGGGTTCCATGACGTTGAGCTGGAGCTGCCCGGCCTCGGCGGCGTGGGTGATCGTCACGTCGTTGCCCATGACCTTGAAGCAGACCTGGTTGACGACCTCGGGGATGACGGGGTTCACCTTGGCGGGCATGATCGACGACCCGGCCTGGAGCTCGGGCAGGTTGATCTCGCCGAGGCCCGCGCGCGGCCCCGACGACAGCAGCCGCAGGTCGTTGCAGATCTTCGACAGCTTGGCCGCGAGCCGCTTGAGCGCGGAGTGGACGGCGAGGTAGGCGCCGTTGTCGTAGGTCGCCTCGACGAGGTTCTCGGCCGGGACGGTGTGCAGGCCGCTCACCTCGGCGAGCCGTCGCGTCGCGACCTTCGGGTAGCCGGGCGGGGTGTTGAGCCCGGTGCCGATCGCGGTCGCGCCGAGGTTGACCTCGAGCAGCAGCTCGCCCGCGACCTCGAGCCGGCGGATCTCCTCCCCGACGTTCACGGCGAACCCGGCGAACTCCTGGCCGAGGCTCATGGGGACCGCGTCCTGGAGCTGGGTGCGCCCCATCTTCAGGACGTCGGCGAACTCGGACGCCTTCTCGTCGAACGCGCGCTCGAGCCGCCGCACCTCGTCCTGGAGCCGCGCGACGAGCTCGTGGACCGCGAGGCGGAAACCCGTGGGGTAGGCGTCGTTCGTGGACTGCGAGCGGTTGACGTGGTCGTTGGGGTTGATGACGTCGTAGCGGCCCTTCTCGAACCCGGCGAGCTCGAGCGCGAGGTTCGCGACGACCTCGTTGGTGTTCATGTTGACGCTCGTCCCGGCGCCGCCCTGGAACACGTCGACCGGGAACTGGTCGAGGCACCGCCCGTGGCGCAGGATCTCGTCGCACGCGGCGACGATCGCGTCGGCGACGTCGCGCTGGATGGTGCGCAGCTCACGGTTCGCGAGCGCCGACGCCTTCTTGACCATCACCATGCCGCGCACCATCTCGGGGACGTCGCTCACCGTCGTCCCCGAGATGCGGAAGTTCTCCATGGCGCGGACCGTGTGGACGCCGTAGTAGGCGTCCGCCGGGACCTCCTTCGGTCCCAGCAGGTCCACCTCGGTACGTGTCCGTTCGCTCGACATGCCCCGACCGTAGCCCGGCCGCACGCTCCCGCACGCCCGGGCGACGCGTCAGGCCACCGGCTCGTACACGAACCGCTCGACGCGCACGACGGACGTGCTCGGGCGGCCCTCGCTCGTCGCGTGCACGCCGAGCCAGAGCCCGAGGAACCCGCCCGCGGCGGCGCTGTCGAGCGTGCGCCCGTCGACCGTCGCGACGTCCACGACCGGCCCGTCCGCGGGCCCGGCGACGAGCCCGTAGTCCTGCCCGCGCACGCGCAGCCCGACGACGACCGGCTCCCCGGGGGCGGCGGTCACCGTCGTCTCCCCGACCACCGCGTCCGTGCCGCCGCGCCGGTGCACCGCGACGACGCGCCGCTCGTCGCCCGGGCCGCCGTCGACGAGGAGCCGCACGTGGTCGTCCTCGGACTGCCGCACGACGACGCCCGCGCGCTCCCCCGCCGCGGCCGGGACCTGCACGGTGACCGTCACGTCGACGTCGCGGTGCTGCTGGCGCACGCCGAGGAACGCGGGCGCGCCCGGCTCGGCGAGCGTCGTCGGGTGCACCGGGAGGTCCCAGCCCTCGCCCGCCGGGGTCGCGACGTCGCGCGGCAGGGCGCGCACCGCCGTCCAGCGCGGGTCGTCCGGGCGGACGACGCCGCTCGCCCCGCCCTGGACCGCCGTCCGGGGCGCCGGGCTCGCGAAGGGGACCTCGACGGCGTCGGGCACGCGGCCCTCGCCGGGCGCGAGGACGGGCCAGCCGTCCTCCCACACGACAGGGACGAGGAAAGTCTCGCGGCCGAGCGGGTAGTGGTAGCCGCCGTAGACACGCATCGCGAGCAGCACGGCCCACCACGAGCCGTCGGGCGCCTCGACGAGGTCGGCGTGGCCCACGCCGACGACGTCCACCCCGCGCCCGAGGTGCCGGTGCGTGAGCACGGGGTTGGCCTTGTTGCCCTCGTACGGCCCCGTGACCGACGACGCGCGCGCCACGGACACCGCGTGGTGGAAGTCCGTCCCGCCCTCGGCCGCGAGCAGGTAGTACGTGCCGTCGACCTTGTACAGGTGCGGGCCCTCGGCCCACACGGCACCGCGCACGGCCCCCGTCCACACGACGTGCTCGGGGCCCACGAGCGTGCACGTCGCGGGATCGAGCTCGCGCACCCACACCTCGGTCTGGTGGAACCACTCCGGCTCGGGCGCGAGGCGCGTGCCGTGCAGCCAGACGCGGCCGTCGTCGTCGAAGAAGATCGAGGGGTCGATCCCCGCGACCCGCTCGCCGTCCTCGTCGCGCAACCACACCGGGTCGGACCACGGCCCGGCCGGGTCGGTCGCCGTCATGACGAAGTTGCCGCCGCGCGAGTCGTCGTCCGGGTCCACGAGCGTGCACACGAGCCAGAACGTGCCGTCGTGGTGGCGCAGCGTCGGGGCGAACAGGCCGCCCGACGACCGGATGCCGTCGTAGTCGAGCTGTCCCGACCGGTCGACGACGTCCCCCACGTGCTCCCACGTCGCGAGGTCGCGGCTGCGCAGCACCGGCAGGCCGGGCAGGTACTCGAACGTCGAGGTGACGAGGTAGAAGTCGTCGCCGACACGGCACACCGACGGGTCGGGGTGGCACCCGGGCAGCACCGGGTTCTGGACGCGCGTCATGCGCGCTCCCCCGCTTCGACGCGGGCGGACACCTCGACGGCGACGAGCCGCTCGTCCGCGGCCGTGACCTCGTGCAGGGGGCCCGTGACGGCGATCGTCGCGCGCGCGGTCGCCGCGCCCGGCACCACGTGCCGCGCGGCCGGCGCGGACTCGTTGACGATCGCGCCGCCGGTGGTCGACCCGAGGTCGCCCGCTCCGGGGGCGGAGTCGACGGCCGCCGCGTGCGCGCCGACCCACACCTCGACGTCGCCCGGCTCCACCACGCGCACGAGGCGGCGGTCGGAGAACGCGAGGCGCGTCGTCGGGACGCGGAACGTCACGCGACGCGACTCGCCCGGAGCGAGGTCGACGCGCGCGTACCCGAGGAGCTGCGCGACGGGCCGCGGCACGGAGCCCACGACGTCGCGCGCGTAGAGCTGCACGACGTCCGCCCCCGCCACCGCGCCCGTGTTGGTCACGGTGACCGCGGCGCGGAACGTCCCGCCCGCCGCGACGGCCGCGTCGAGCTCGAGGTCCGCGTACGCGAACTGCGTGTACGACAGCCCGAACCCGAACGGCCGCACCGGCGTCGGGTCGGTGGACGTCACGTCGGACGGCCCGCCGAGCACCGGGTGGAGGTAGGAGTAGGGCTGCGCGCCGCCCGCGCGGGGCAGCGACACGGGCAGGCGGCCCGACGGGTTCACCGCGCCGACGAGCACGTCCGCGACGGCGCGCCCGCCCTCCTCGCCGGGGAAGAAGCCCTGCACGACGGCGGCCGGGACGCCGCCGCGCGACGCCCCCGCGTCGAGGGCCCAGCCGATCGCGTAGGGGCGGCCGGTGAGCAGCACGAGCACGACCGGCGTGCCCGTCGCGACGACCTCCTCGACGAGCCGGCGCTGCACGCCCGGCAGCTCGAGCGACTCGACGTCGTTGCCCTCGCCGACGGTGCCGCGCCCGAACAGACCGGCCTCGTCGCCGACGACGACGACCGCGACGTCCGCGTCCCGCGCCGCGTCGACCGCGGCCGGGATCTCCGTGACGTCGTCGCCCTCGACCGCGCACCCGCGCACGTACGTGACGTCGGTGCCCGCCCCGGCGAGCGCGTCGCGCAGCGACTCGAGCACCGTCGGCAGCTCGATGCCCGCCGGCGTGCCCGGGTGGTGCGCGAGCACGTGGTTGACGAACGAGTAGCAGCCCATGAGCGCCTCGGCCGAGTCGGCGTCCGGCCCGACGACGGCGACGCGCCGCGGGGCGGTCGTCGCGCCGTCGGCCCCGGGCCGCACGAGCGGGAGGACGCCGTCGTTCGCGAGCAGCACGAGCGACTCCTGCGCGAGGCGGCGCGCGGTCGCGCGCTGGCGCGGGGTGTCGAGGTCGACGGAGGTCGGCGGCTCGTCGGCGTAGGCGCCGGGGTCGAGCAGGCCGAGCTCCTCCTTCTGGGTGAGCAGGCGCAGCACGGCGCGGTCGACCCACGCCTCGTCGAGCGCGCCCGACCGCACGCGCTCGGCGAGCGGCGCGAGGTAGGCGTCGCCCGTCGGCAGCTCGACGTCCAGGCCCGCCCGGAGCGCCTGCGCCGCCGCCTCGCCGCGGTCGGCCGCGACGCGGTGCATCACCTCGAGGAACGCGACGCCGAAGTAGTCGGCGACGACGACGCCGTCGAACCCCCAGCGCTCGCGCAGCACCTCGGTGAGGTGCTCGGTGCTCGCGTGCAGCGGCACGCCGTCGACGTCGACGTACGACGCCATGACGGACCGGGCGCCGCCGTCGCGCACCGCCATCTCGAACGGCGGGAGGTAGACGTCGGCGAGCTCGCGCGGCCCCGCGCTGACGGGCGCGTGGTTGCGCCCCGCGCGGGAGCCCGAGTACCCGACGAAGTGCTTGAGCGTCGCGTGCACGCCCGCGTCCTGGAGGCCGCGCACGTACGCCGTGCCGACCGTGCCCACGAGGTACGGGTCCTCGCCGACGCACTCGTCGACGCGGCCCCAGCGCGGGTCGCGCACGACGTCGAGCACGGGCGCGAGGCCCTGGTGGACGCCGAGCGTGCGCATCGACTCCCCCACCTCGCGCGCCATCTCCTCGACGAGGTCCGGGTCGAACGACGCGCCCCACGCGAGCGGCGTCGGGTACGTCGCGGCCTGCCACGCGGCGAGACCCGTGAGGCACTCCTCGTGCACGATCGCCGGGATCCCCAGCCGCGTCCCGGTCCGCAGCCGCCGCTGCTCCGCCCAGAGCCACGCCGCCCGCTCCGCCGGGTCCACGGGGCGCGTGCCGTACACGCGCGTGTAGTGCCCGATCCCGTGCTGCGTGATCTCCGCGAGCCGGCCGCCGTCGGCCTGGCCGGCCGTCATCTCCGACTGCATCGGGGCGACGGTGCCGTTCTGGTCGAGCCAGTACCCGACGAGCTGCGCGAGCTTCTCGTCGAGGGTCATGCGCGCGTGCAGCGCGCGCACGCGCTCGGAGACCGTGGGCATCTGCGGGGGTGCGGGGCGCGGGGTCGGCGCGGGGTCGGCGCCCGGGGTGGGGCTGCCGAGGGGTGCCGTCGGGACGGCAGGGACGACGTCGGTCACGGGACCGTTCTCCTTCGGTGGTGGCCCCGTCCCGCGCGCGGCGCGGGACGGGGCGGGGTGCGGACGGGCGTGGTCAGCCCTTCACGGCGCCGGTGAGGCCCCCGACGATGCGCCGCTCGAACAGCGAGAAGAAGACGAGCGCGGGGATCATCGACAGGGAGGTGAAGGCGAGCACGCGGGCGGTGTCCACGGAGTACTGCGACGCGAACGCCTGCACGCCCAGCGGGAGCGTGTACGACGTCTCGTCGTTGAGGATGAAGAGCGGGAGCATGTAGCTGTTCCAGCTCGCGACGAACGCGAGGATCCCCACGGTGATGACGCCCGGCAGGGACAGCGGCACGACCATCCGGAAGAAGAAGCCGAGGCGGCTCGCGCCGTCGATCGACGCGGCCTCCTCGATCTCGCGCGGGATGGCGCGCAGGAACGGCACGAGGATGATGACGGTCGTCGGGAGGGCGAACGCGATCTGCGGGAGCACGAGGCCGCCCACGGAGTTCATCAGCCCGAGCGAGCGGATCATGATGTACAGCGGCGTGATCGCGACCGTCATGGGGAACATCAGGCCCGCCGCGAACAGCGCGTAGAGCGCCCCGCGCCCCACGAACGAGTAGCGGGCGATGACGTAGCTCGCCATGAGGCCGAGCACCACGACGCCGAGCGTCGTGAGGAGCGCCGCGACGAGCGAGTTCCCGAGCTGCTGCCAGAACAGCGAGCTCGACAGGACCTCGACGTAGTTGACGACCTGCCACGGGTCGGGCAGGCCCGACGGGTCGGCCGTGATCTGCGCGTTGGTGCGGAACCCGCCGACGACGATGTACGCGATCGGCGCGAGGCACACGCCCACGAGCAGCCACGCGACCACGTAGGTCAGCGGACCGCCCCGGCCGATGCCGGAGCCGCGGGGCTCCTTCGGGGTCTTGACGCCGGCGGGACGCTCGGGCGCGGGTACGGCGGTGACGGTGGCCATCACTTCTTCCCTTCCGTGATCGCGCCCTCGGTGTCACGGCGCAGGACGTACCGCTGGTACACGAGCGCCACCGCGAGGGAGATGAGGAACAGCACGACCGCGACCGCGCTGCCGTACCCGTAGTTCCCCGCGTTGCGGCCGTTCGCGACCATGTACGTCGCCATGGTCGACGTGCCGGCCGTCGAGGCCACGTACTGGCCCCAGATGATGTAGACGAGGTCGAACAGCTGGAGCGAGCCGATGATCGACAGGAACGCCCAGATGCGGACCGTCGGGCCCAGCAGCGGGAGCGTGACGTAGCGCTGCGCCTTCCAGTACGACGCGCCGTCGATCGCGGCGGCCTCGCCCAGCTCGTCGGGGATGCCCTGGAGGCCCGCGAGGAAGAGGATCACGGCGAAGCCGATGTACTTCCACGTGATGATGAGCAGCAGGGTCCAGATCGCGACGTCGGGGTCGGCGAGCCAGTCGACCGCGAGGAACCCGAGGCCGATCTTCTCCAGCAGGTCGTTCACGGCGCCGGTCGTCGAGAGCATGAGGCTGAACCCCGTGCCGACGATCACCTCGGACACCACGTACGGCACGAACACCAGCACGCGGACCACCGAGCGGCCGCGCATGCGCCGGTTGAGCATGAGCGCGACGACCACCGCGACCGGGCCCTGGAGCACGAGCGACATGAGCACGATGAACCCGTTGTGCCGCAGCGCCGCGAGGAACTCGGGGTCCCGGAAGATCGTGAGGTAGTTCTCGAACCCCACGAAGTCCGTCGGCGGGCCGAAGCCCTTCCACTTGAAGAACCCGTAGTACGCCGCCATCAGCACGGGCACGATGACGAACGTGAGGAAGACGACGAGCGCCGGCCCGGCGAGCA